>QHYM01000393.1 GCA_003223295.1 Acidobacteriota bacterium
TTTTTACTGAAAGATTGCGGAACTGCACGCGAGAACCCGGATGATGATTCTGCAGTCCAATGTGCCCCTTCAAGGGTCGTCCCAGGTTGTTCGTCAAGTGGCTTACCAGATTTCCGTTCAGTCGCACTTTGATGTCTGGTCCTGCCGCCTCAATTTCGAACGTGTTCCAGTTTCCCAGCGCCTTCGACGCGAGCGTGGTCGCTGGCGCGAGTTGATAGACCGCACCTGTCGTGTGCAGCGGATTTCCCGTCGTATTCGTGTTGGGGTCAAATCCTCGATCATCGATTTGGACTTCGTAGCCCTGATCCACTGCCAGCTTCCAGTCTTCGGCCGGGTTCTGATTTCCGAGAACCGGAAACCGAAGGAACACACCTGAGTTATCGAAGGGATTGATCGACCGCCACTGCACGGTCAGGAGAAAGTCGGAAAATTCCTCTTTCGTGTACCACAGCAAGCCAATGCCGCCTTCGGACTCGACGGTGTCAGCTCCGATCACGTTAAACCGGCCCGCACCAGCCATCTGCCATCCGTCGAGCGTTGGGTTAAGAAGAGAAAGCGCACCGACGGCAGGAACGGGAAGGGCCTTTTGTACAATCGCTCGGGCGGTTCGCCTCGCAAGCGTGAAGGCGGTCAGAGAGGGGTTCGCCGAACCCAGTGCCGGGAACGCGGCCGGTCCAGCGACGTACCCGTTTTGGATGTGGTGAAACTGCCCGTCAAGATTCAGGATGGAATTCGCCGGCTTGTCCCCGATCCACAGGGTTCCCGCTTCGTGATGTGTTGTCCCCAATCCATCGCGGACCTTGCCCGCGGGAGGCGGGGCGCCGTGCCACGTGTTGTCATAGAAATATTCGAGATTTGCTGGGGTACCCGCCAAAGCTTGGGCCAGTTGGATCGAGGCTTGGTCCATCGTGTTCCACAGAGCAAGAGCTTGCGGGGTAGTCACGAGATTCACGAAGGCGCGGCGCTTGCCGAACTCGTCGCTTTCGAAGGGACTCAAGTCCAGCCAACTCGTCGCGGGATTTGTATTTGTGGCGTTCTTGTCGCCGACCATCTCTCCGATACCGCGGAACGTGATTGTTACTTTGTTGAAGTCCTGCGAAGCGAGTAGTTGGTCGAGAAGATCCAAATCGGGTATGACCCGCCACATCGTTGCTTCTGAATTTGGCGAGTCCACGGCTGCTGCCGTCACCTGCAGATGGTATCGACCCTGCGGGGTTGACCCCCGCACCAGCATCGCAGCCGCGGCCAGCTTTGGTGGAAGTGTTCCCAGGACGGAGCGCGGGATCCGAACGGTGGTGTTGCTGCGCAAGTGAGCCATGAGGTTCCGGCCCATGAGCGGAGTTGGAAAAGACTCAAGGGCGAGACGCGTGGATTCGATGGTGCTCGCCGCCAAGACCACGGCACAGTCCGGGGAGACGGAAATGAATTTCTGCTGCCCGTTGTAGTAGAGTTCGATCGCGTTGATCACGCCATTGTTGTTATGAAGATGGACTGCGTGGACGCGGGGAACGAGAAAAAACCTCCGCGTCGAATCAGGATCTCCGGCAGCCTCCCGAATGGCGTCCGTGAGAAGGGGTGCGCTGCTGTACTTGTCGAATGGGAAAAGGCCTACGGGCGCCGAGGCTTGGACAGCCAAGGGGGCCACTTCGACACCGTCGACCGTGGGCACTTTCGTCGCTGCCACGTCCATAGCTTTTTTCAGAGAGTCATAGAGATCGCCGCTGATGAAGTCGGTTGCCGGGTCTACTCCGGTTTCTTTTTCGGTGTCGTTGTAGTTGGTTTTCAGATAGGTCTGTAATTCGGCGGGCCAAATCTTGAGGTCCGCGTCCGTCAATTTGGGGGACCAGCCACCCCAATAGAGGGAGCGGCCCCCGACGCAATATGCCAATCCCGGAAACGCAACGTTGCTGCGCCACGGCAGTCCCCAAACACGTTCCCGGGGAACGCCAGGGTCCGATGTGATCGGTCCAGCGGCATTCAAGCCGATGCGACTGAGGTTCTGGACATGCTCAGAAACCAAAAAACCACCTGCTTCCAAGAGCAGAACTCTAAGGTTTCCCTTGCCTTGACGGTAGATTTTTTCGGCGACGTAGGAGCCGTACATTCCGGCCCCGATGACGATGGCATCGAACGGGAAGCCGCCGTTGTTGACGGCTTCGTCGTAGGTGTTGCAGATGTAGCGGCCCAAGACATCGAGGGAAAAGGTGGTTTCTTGTACTTCGACTGTGTTCGGTCCTTCCTGGAGATTGCGAATCACGAGGTCCTCCTTCTGACAGGCTTACTGGGGAGAGTGAGAACTCGAATTCTAGGTCCGCCTCGCGCGAATTGCTAGAGAAGAAATAAACCAGCTGGGCTGCGCTCCGCCGACCTCAGCAGCGCCACTGTGCCGAGCTGCTTGCAGAATCACTCAGCCGCCGTACGAAAAATCATTTCCTGAGACCCTCAGAAATAACGAGCGGGCGTAGTTCAGTGGTAGAACAGACTGCTTCCCAAGCTTCGGTTCAAACGGCACCCTTGCATTGGTTGGCAGCACTTGTGAAAGGCGTTTTTATATATATGTATATATGCCGATTTCCCGCGCGTTTTGTCGAATAGGGGAGGGAACTGGCCGTGACAGTGTAGGATTCTAACCAACGACAGGGCAGCGTTCTAACCAGCGTCGACTGAGGTTTCGCGCACAGCGATTTGCCGTAGCAACCAGACAAACCGAATCTTCTCCTTCCCGGAACGAAGCGGTTGCTCCCCCGCTGCACTCTCGAGGTCCCTTGATTTTGGTGGACGAGATGGGATTCGAACCCACGACCTCCTCATTGCGAACGGGGAATCACTAAAGCTAAGACGCGTCGCCACAATCAGTTAGCTTTTTGAAAAGGCCGTGA
>QHYM01000394.1 GCA_003223295.1 Acidobacteriota bacterium
TGCGCCTGCGCTTCCCAGGCGATGGCTTGGTTGTAAGCGCCGGCCGCTTCTTCGTTGCGGCCTAATCCTGCAAAAGACAAGCCGAGATTGTCCTCTGCCTTTACATTTTGTGGATCGAGCTTCAGGCATCGTTGGAAAGCAGTGATAGCTTCGGCGAAGCGGTTCTCGTTGTACTTGGTGCGGCCAAGGTAGTACCAACCTTCGGAATCGCTTGGTGCCCACTCGAGCATTTTCGTCAACCATTTGTCGGCGTCCGCGTAATCACTGATCAAAACATAATCGAACGCGACGACCTTCAGGTCAGCGGCGGAGGGGTCGTGGAATTTCGCGCCGGCGGTGAACTCCGCGAGGGAGGCCTTGGCCATGTCCTGCGTGGCTTTCGAGTTCGGCAGATTGGAAGGACTTGAACTCATGGTTCTCGCGTCTCCCATCGGACCATGAGCCTGAGATTGAAATTGGGTATCGAGCGTGGCTTGCGTCTGGATCTCGCGGAAGAGAATATGTCCGAGCAGAAAATGGGCGTCAGCGGAGTTCGGATGGCTCTCCAGATACTGGCGAACGGCACGGTCCGCCTCGGCGAACTTGCTCTGTTCGAAAAGGGATTTGGCGTCGGAGAGAAGCGTTTCGGACTGGTCCGCGGACTGAGGCGAGGCGTGAGCTTGTGCCGGGGAGCATGTGGGAAGGGTGGCGCAGAGCATAGAAGGAATAAGGAGGGTGAGAGATCTGAGTACGGTGGCCGCTAATCTCCCGTCGGTTTTTGCGTAAGTGTTGAATCTAAATAACTTAGCGATTCCATAAGTCCTTTGAAATGAACACTTACGAGCCGCCCCGCAAGTGTTGATTCTAAATGGGTTAACAAGGTAGAGCGTGGGAAAGTCGGAAGGCCTGAAAGTTGGACACTTAGTGGAACCGAAAGAGGAAGATCGCGCTGGACTAGGGTCGACAGGCAGGCTTCCCGTTCCGGCAAAACTGAGGGCGATCAAACGAAGATGGAACGCGATAGACACGCTAAAGGATAGCACGGACTTGGAAGTTACCGAACCATTATCCAGGGAGTGGGAGAAAATAGAGGTTGGACGTCAGAAATTGAAGGTTGCATGGCTGTGTAAGAGCCGACGTGGAGCTGTCCCCCTCGTTCAACCGGATTGTGAGAGCTGCGATTAAAGAGCCGGGCCTTGATTATCGACCATCTTCTGGGGCTCGAAACTGACGCGAAGCGTGGAACCTTCGATCTTGCAGTTGAACTCGACGTTCTTTTCATCGCTGGGAATTGTGGGATCGCCTGAAGAGGTTTTCTTGGGGAAGAAGAAGATGGCGGTCGTGACGAGCTGTCCTTTTTCATCACGTTCGTAGCGAACATGGCTTGGGGAGAGTTTCTGCTTGGATTTCCTAAGCTCCAGGAAAGCGTTGGCCTGAAAGGACTTTTCGTCATGGCGAAAAAAGGGAGCCATGTCCTCGGACTGAACGAGGATTTGGTACTCCTCCTGAGGTTCCGCAGCATATTTGTCGACGTCCAGATCCTTCTTTGGTCCGTGCAGAACAGCTTTACGCGCGGAGGCAGCGCGCATGACCCGTGAGGAAACCCAAAAGAAACGGAGAATGAGTTGCCCTCCAACGGTGGATTCGTCGCTGCGTTCGAGAGTTGACGGAAGCTTTCTGGCAGAGCCCGCGATGATGTCGTTCGGGAGATCTTTCTCCGTGAGGGGAAGCCATGTGCGGGTAACAGTCGTGGTGCGCGCCCATGGGGAGTCGGTAAAGACGCGCTCGATGTCCTTATCGTCCCATTGCTGGTAGGGCTTGCCTTTCCAGGGAGGATCGCTTGCCCCGGCAAGCGGGGCAAAAACGATAAGGACGCAAAGGAAGGTGAATGCCCTGGATAGGCTGTTTCGCATGGTCATAAGGTCCCTTGAGTTTAGATTTTGGCAGGCCCTCTAGCCCTAGCTTCCTTATCAGGCTATGCGGCGTCAATTAGGAATATTCCCGATGAACAGAAGGCAAAGCCGGGACGTTGAGCCCCGGCTTTAGGGTGAGCAAGGTGGGGGTGTCTCCACCCCGCTCAGAAGATGATCTTAAAAAGGGCCTGTCCCCGCCTAGGCGTATTGCCCTGGCAAACCGTGGAACTTCCGAAGCCGAATCCACTCGATGTGGGACTAAGGGTGCCCCCACCGCCGCAGACACGCATGCGGTTAAGAATGTTGTCGAAATCCATTTCCAGCTCAGCCGTAATCCGCTCGCCAAAGAAGAACTTTTTCTTGAGGCCAACGCTTTCGTTGCTTTCAAATGGATTTCGCAAGGCGGAATAGAGTGGAGCGGCATTTCCTATGGTCCAGAGACCTGGGAACGAGAATTTAGCCGCGTTGAAGACCGGCTGCCCGGTATAATAACCGTTCCAATTCACGCTAAAGGACCCCGGCTGAATATTGCACCGGTTTTGAGCGCTGTAAAAGAGCGGAGTATTGTTTATGGCGCCAGAACAGAAAATCTGCACGGGCGTCCCGCTGTGATAGGTATAGATTCCGCTAAACTGCCAACCGCCGAGCAAGTTCTTCATGGCCAGGCCGCCGCGATTCAAAAGCTTCGTTCCTGGTCCGATAGGCAGTTCGTAAACCTCGGCAATATTGAGGACGTGAGTCCGGTCGTCATTACCGATGGACCATTCCGCGTTAGGGTTGAGCTGGTTTAGACCCCTAAAATTGAACGTGGAAAAGCCACTATCGGTGTTCGACAGTGTTTTGGAAAGTGTGTACGAAACCAGAAAAGTCAGGCCACTGCCTGTGCGTTTCTGCAGACTCGCTTGCAAAGCGTTGTATTTGTCAGCGC
>QHYM01000395.1 GCA_003223295.1 Acidobacteriota bacterium
AGGCCACGTTCTTTACCGTTGGGAAATATGCTGCCCAGTACCAGGACATCCTATCGCAAGTGCAAAGCTACGGCCACCTAGTCGCCAACCACACCTTTGAGCATCCCCAACTGGTGGACTACCTTGGCGCTGGTGGGGATCTTTTCGATCAAGTGGCCCGCACTGACGGCCACGTCAAGAAGTGGGTAGACGGCTCGACCATTTTTTTCCGGCCGCCTTATGGAGCATGGTCGCCTGATGTGGCCAAAGCACTCAACGACAACTTCGCGGTCTGCCTCCACCACATCGGGCCGATCCTCTGGGATATTGACGGTCGAGATTGGGCTTGCTGGCAGAATGGAACAACTCCACAGGATTGCTTCCAGGGCTACCTTAATCAGATCGTAAAGAAGGGGCACGGGATCGTCCTAATGCACGACAGCTCGGCCGACCAGGATGCCGTGCGGAAGTTGAACATGACCCATGCCTTGACTCAACTTCTTGTGCCCGCTCTTCAGCAGCAGGGATATCAGTTCGTTCGGCTCGATTCAATTCCTGAAATCAAAGCTGCCAGCCAGGTCCCATTCCAATTTGCCTTACGAGCGTCCAACGGCAAATATGTTTCCCCGCAGGGTGGTGGCGGGGGACAGATATTGGTCAACGGGCCTACCGTCGGGCCGTGGGAGCCCTTTGGTGTTGAAGATCTTGGATATGGCAAAGTCGCCATGCGCGCGGCCAACGGGCTGTATCTGTCCCCTCAGGATGGGGGAGGAGAGGGCAAGGAAGTTCTCGCCAACGGCCCGGCCGTCGGCAAGTGGGAGCCTTTGGACCTAATCACTGTCGGTCGCGGCCAAGTCGCCTTCCGGACAATCAGAGGATTCTTCTTGACTCGGGAAAGTGTTGATGGGGGTCGGTTAATGGCCAACGTTACTTCGATGAGGGAGTGGGAGGTTTTCAGGTTTACTAACCTCTCCGCCGGGGCTAAGCAAGCTTCGAAAAAGAGTTGCTCCTCGCAAGGGACGCCATGAGCAATCGCTCAGAACCTGGGCCGCTAACAATCGTTACAGCCGACCGCGGAAATCCCGAAGTCCCGAAAACCAAAAAAAACAAACGGCAATGCTTCGTTTGGCGACTCATCTTTCCGACCCGACGCCGGATCTTTTCATCCGCCGTCCTGTCCTCGCGCTGGTCATCGGCTTCGTCATCTTGGTGGCCGGACGGCAGGCGATTCTCCCCGTGATCTTTCCAACGCTCAAAGGCATTGGCGGATTGAACGTCCGGCAATATCCGCGCAGCGACATCGCGGCGATCACAGTCAACACGCGCATCGAGCTCCCGGCGTCGCGTGTTACTATCGGTCGGTCGGGTGTTCAAGTCACCGGGCGCGCTCCCTCTAAAAGCCCGTTTCCATAAGCAAGTCAACCTTTTTGTGGCTCTCCCATGTCTGACTCATTCCGACAACAAAAACTTCGTTGTGATGCATTTTTTTCTTGTAAATGCGGTAACACAACGTAGGCCAAATCCTAATGAAATCGGACACACAGATTGCTTAACGGAATGGAAATCATTTCATAAATATGAAAGTCGATTACGACCACTCATTGCACCCTTGGAAATTGGATTCTTCACGCAGCGTCCTACCTATTGTGTTTGAGGATAAGAGTCCCCAGAGCCTTCTCGATGTAGGTTGCGGACCTGGGACCTGGCTTAAGGCCGCGCTTGAATTTGGAGTCGGCGATGTTCTTGGGATCGATGGCGTTTCGATTCCAGACCATCAACTCTTCGTTCCGAAGGGTTTGATTCGTCAGCAGGATCTCACACTGGCATGGAATTTGGGCCGAGTTTTTGATCTTGCGCTGTGCCTTGAGGTCGCAGAACACCTAGATGCTGAATGGGCTTCCATGCTAATCAAGAACCTGACAGCACACGCAAACATGATCGTTTTCTCAGCGGCCTGTCCGGGGCAACCTGGTTATCATCACGTGAATTGTCAGTGGCCGACTTACTGGCAAGAACTTTTTAACCGCGAAGGCTACACTTGCAGCGACGCGCTCCGCTGGCAAATCTGGAACGATGTGCGGGTGGAGGCTTGGTATAGACAGAATATATTTGTAGCATATCGCCAGCCGGAGGTAGCTGGAAAGGAGAAGAGGATGGTTTCTGTAATCCATCCAGAGATGTTGACCGCGGGGTGGTACTCGGCGCATTATGCAGAGGCTTGCTCTTCTTCGTTAGAAGCGTCGAATTCGCCCAAGCCTTCTCCAAAAAGCTGAGGCGCACTATGTTAAATGACCAATGCGCTATTGCCAGTTGGAGCAGGCATCACAGTAATCGTTCCGTTTCCGTTTGA
>QHYM01000396.1 GCA_003223295.1 Acidobacteriota bacterium
CTTTGAGCCAATCTGATCCCTTTGTTCATGGCATCATAGGGGCCATGGTCTGGTTCGCTCACAATTCGATCACAGGGTCTCAAGAAAGGCGCCACTACGTTGAGCGTGCCATCCCGACTTCCGCCATCGATCACCAAGATATTCTCAGGTTGACGCGACTGTTCACGGATTGACTGCAGCGTTCCCGCGACTGAAGCCTCTGAATTAAACGTGGGTACAATAACTGTTGTCATCCAGAAATGAGCCGGTTTCTAAGCTGTTGGGTAAAGGCCATCTCAGGTGTTCCGTTAATCATTCGGATTACATTCGTGTCAGGTGGCTTTTAGCGTTTTCAAAAAGCGATTAGACACCTGCCGCGCGAACTCGTAGGCGCAGGTGGCCGGACAAACAACTCGGCTCCCGCCTCTGCCAAGCTCTCCACTTTTGGGGAAAGTCTTGGCCACGAAGGAACCGAGGCTGCCACGGCAGGCGCCAACCAGAAGTACATCGCTTCTGACTTGCGCAGTAAGGTAACGGCGACAAAATCTTTGTGTCCATGCCGGAGAGGATGCCAGGCTGGGTTTGCGCAGAGTACATCCGACACGCCCTGACTAGTGCGCCTTCCAACTGGCTAGGAATTCATCCCGCCACTTCCGCGGATGGATGTTGAATCTTGCGCCAAGTTCCTTCCGGCATGCGGACAAAACCGTTTGGACAATGTTCATCGCCACTTTCCAAGCGAGGAACCGATCTACCGGCCGGGCCTGGCGAAAAATGGCCTTTCCCTGCCGTAGAAACCGGCACATTCCTCGGAAATGAAAGCTGCGCATCCAAGTATTCCGCAAGTCCGCCAGTACCTGATTTCTTTTCTCCAATGAGACCGGGCAACGTTTCAAGATGAAACTGATCACCTGATATTGTTCTAGCACGAGGACATTGCTTTGCTCGGTGGCGCTCCGAACGGTGCCGGCATGGCTGCGGAAATAATTCAACGGCTCACTGACAAACGCAAGATCCGAAACCAGCAACATCCGGACCCAAGTGATCCAGTCACCGCACAATTTCATCGTCTCCACCACGCCCCCCGTCTGCTCAAAAACCGAGCGCCGGAAAAGAACTCCGCTGGCATTGGGAATGGTATTCTTGACAACTAGATATTTGGCGCATTCTTCGAGTCCGGAAGCGATGAAGTCGTGTCGCCAGCGTTCCTGATCCAGATCGGCGGTCCAGTAATCGAAAGAACGGAGGGTGCGACCCGAGCCATCCACCTCCATCGACTGGCAATAGGCGATGCCAACCTGGGGATTTTGATCGAGCAGGGGCACCAAGCGAGAAAGCAAGGTGGGTTCGGCCGAATCATCCGCTTCGGCAATCCAGACATACTCCCCACGCGCTTCCCGAACGCCCCGGTTCCATTGTTTGAACGCGCTGCCGCTATTGACCGTGTTGCGAATAACGCGCATGCGGCGGTCTTCCAAAAAAGGTGCGATGACCCTGTCACTGTTATCAGTCGAAGCATCATCCAGATAGATGACCTCAAAATCCTTGAAGGTCTGGGAGAGCACGCTCTCTATTCGTCTCCCCAGGAACTGGGCGTGATTGTAATTGGGGATGATGACAGTGACCTTCTGCATGGTTATGTTGTGCTATCGGTTGCCGCGTGGAGGCTGCGATCCTCGCAATATCGCTATGACTGACCATACAATCCATTTTAGCAAGGGTCGGACGATGCTGGCGCGCAGCAACACTGCCGATGAACGCGACGACGAGCGGGTGCTAGATTGCGAGAACATACGCGTACTGTGCCCAGACGAACCATCGTGCCAACAGCAATTTTCTGCGGTAGCGAAGATCGCGTCATGCGAGAAGTGGGCTTCGAGTTTCTCCTAGACGACAGCGTCGTGTTTAGACAACTCTAATTAGCAGGCGGTTCGATCGGCCCGAAATAGCGATCCGCGGTTAACCGTTCGCCCTTCGAAGAACATGTAAAACCTCCGAGGGGCAATTGCAATCGATTGGGCGATGACACTGCTCCTCGCACAGCTTCCAAATACGACCTTCCGTGCTGCTGGTCGGGTTCCAAATGGTTGCCCTCTCCCCACTCGTTCCATGCATTCATAAACAAAATGGGCGGCCGATTATCCGACGCAACAGCCCGGGATAACGTGGCGGTGAGCCATCGCTCAAATAATTCAGGGGTGGAACCTAAGAAGACCGTTGCTCCACTTCGTCGCCGAGGCGAGTTATCCCAAGACGGCGTCACACAAGGAAACCGCGGGTAGGGTGGCAACGGTCTCCTACTCATTGTTTCCACTAATTCGGAGTAATCGTATACTCGCGTGTCATCACCAAGGAGTTTCCGTCTCAGGAAAAAACGCCAGTCATCTAAGTGAAACCGCTTCCGATGACGCGATCCGAGCACGGGCCCTAGGCTCCCCCAATCAGGTTGAAACTCCACAGCAGCATCCAATCCAGCTTCACTCGGTAGCACGGTATCGGACGCTGTGTCGATCCGGCACAGGAAAACTTCGCCTATGCCGAGACGGCGGCATTCCTCACGCCAAACAGTTGTCGTTTTTAGGAGATCCGGTAACTTATGCGCGCGATAAATGATAAACAGTGGTTTGTTTTCCACTCTGATGTAACGAGAATCGGCGAAAGCGTGAGCGAGCCAGCGAATGTGGGCAAGATCATCCTCTTCAGAGTAGGTCTGCTTCATCAAGACCTCAGAGTCGCCACCGTCCCAAATGCGCGTCCAATTTTCGTTGGCCCAACAAAGGCAAAAAGGAAAGTCGGGATTGCCTGATGCCAATACTTCATCGAAAGGCCGATGCAGAAGCCGTTTACCATTGAACCAGTAATGATAGTAGCAAAAGCCGTAGAGCCCATATTCCCTGGCCAAATCAACTTGTGCCTGCCGCACTTCGGGCAGCCGCAGATCGTAGAAGCCGAGGCCGGCCGGAAGATGTGGCTGATAGTGGCCACGGAACAAAGGCTTTGCTTTGACGACGTTTGTCCACTCGGTAAATCCTTTACCCCACCATGCGTCGTTTTCCGGGATCGGATGAAACTGCGGGAGAT
>QHYM01000279.1 GCA_003223295.1 Acidobacteriota bacterium
GTTCAGCGCAGTAGCTCAATCTGCGATTAGGGACCTAAATAGGCGTGCCAACGAACTGGCGGCCATGACCATGAGGTAGAGGGACCCCTCCACCAGGAAGCAGGCAAGTCAGCCGTAGAACTTTGGGCGCTTCATTTTCATCCAATAGATTACTCCTGTTTGAAGAAGGCGTTCGCACTGCAGGACCGGCTCGTATGGGCGGGAAAAGCCCGGTTTGACGGTATTTCGGGGCGACGATAAGATTCTGTCTTCACGGGAAGTGGCGCACGCTGCATTCCGCAGGGTCCCGGAACGAACTCAGGCGGTTAGGTAGGGAGCCAGGAGGAAGTATGGCCACGGCAGTTGCCCCTCGGATTTTTAAGAACTTCATCAACGGCGAATGGGTGGAATCGCGTTCCGGTAAAGCCTACGAGAATCGTAACCCCGCGAATACGGACGAGTTGGTGGGAATGTTTGTCTCCTCCAGCGACGAAGATGTCGACCTGGCGGTGGACGCCGCCACGGATGCCTACAAAACGTGGCGGCTCGTGCCTGCGCCCAAGCGCGCCGAGATTCTGTTTCGCGCCGCCGAGTTGCTGGTCCAGCGCAAAGAAGAGTTTGCCAAAGATATGACGCGCGAAATGGGCAAGGTTCTCGCTGAGACTCGTGGCGACGTGCAAGAAGCCATCGACATGACGTATTACATGGCCGGAGAAGGCCGCCGGCTGTTTGGCCAGACCACGCCTTCCGAACTGCCCAACAAGTTCGCCATGAGCATGCGGCAGTCCATCGGCGTCTGCGGGATGATCACACCGTGGAATTTTCCCATGGCCATTCCGTCGTGGAAGATGATGCCGGCCCTCATCAGCGGAAACACCGTCGTGTTGAAGCCGGCAGAAGATACGCCGCTTTCCGCCTATCATCTCGTGCAGGTACTTACCGAGGCAGGGGCCCCCCGCGGCGTTGTTAACCTGGTCAGTGGCGACGGCCCGAACGCGGGGGCTCCGCTCTCTCAGCACAAGGCCGTCCCGGTCATCAGCTTTACCGGATCGAGTGCTGTCGGCCGTATCATCGCGCAGGCTTGCGCACCGGATTTTAGGCACTGCAGCCTGGAGATGGGCGGCAAGAACATCATTATCGTGCTGGATGACGCGAATCTCGATCTCGCGATTGACGGCGCGGTTTGGGGCGGATTTGGCACCACGGGACAGCGCTGTACCGCGGCCAGCCGCATTGCCGTGCACAAAAGCGTCTACAAGGAATTCGTCGGCCGTTTTGTCGACCGCGCCAAGTCGCTGAAAGTCGGGGATGGATTGGATTCGTCCACGGAAATGGGGCCGTGCATCAACGAGCAGCAATTGAACACGGTGATAAGCTACGTGGAGATTGGCAAGAACGAAGGCGCCAAGCTGCTCACGGGAGGGAATCGCCTGACGAGCGGTTCGTACGCCAAAGGCTGGTTCCACGAGCCGACCGTCTTCGGAGATTGCGCGCCCACGATGCGCATTGCGCAGGAAGAAATCTTTGGCCCGGTCGTATCCGTGATTCCTATCAGCAACTTCAACGAAGCGATTAGTGTGGCCAACGGAGTGCCTTATGGGCTCTCGGCCTCGATTTACACGCGCGACGTCAATCGAGCTTTCCAAGCGACGCGCGACCTTTACACGGGGATTGTCTACGTCAACGCACCCACCATCGGTGCCGAAACGCACCTTCCTTTTGGGGGCACCAAGCAAACCGGCAACGGCCACCGCGAAGCGGCCATCGCCGCCATCGATTTCTTCACCGAGTGGAAGAGCGTTTATATCGATTATTCGGACAAGCTCCAGCGTGCGCAAATCGACAACAACTAAGCGCGTCTAGCTCAGGATCGCGTGAGCAATCTTTATCCACAACGGCGAGTGATGCGTATTCGTGTACATCACGACCACCTGCCCCGCGATGAAGGCAGGAAGCGCGTAACAATAGACAGGATGGATACTGCGCATGACAACAAGGTCACGGACGGCCCCAAGAAGAATCAGGAGGTCCACCCCTGCGTAAAAGAAAACAGGTGGCAGTAGATTCCCTGGGAAGCGGCCAAAAGCGGCGGCGGTGAGGGCGCACGTGGCTACCAGAATTAGCCGGCGATGAATCTCCGGCTTCTTTCGCCAATAAACGGCCAAGGCGAAAGGGATGCTAAATGCCACCATGTCAAACAGCGGAACAACCAGATCGGCTTCCGTGTTTGCCTGGTGGAGCTTTAGCGCATTAAAGCGACTCATGGTGATGGCTATGGAGACTCCGACAAGCGGAATCGCGGCGCCGAGGGCGACGCCAAACCACCCCACCCGGCGGTGCAAGGCCACATTGTGTGTGCGGATCAGCGCGGACTGAGAAATCAGGAAAACCAGCCACAGCGAAAAAACAGTAGCGTGAAAATAAAGGAGCGAAGGCCGCGGAATGGCAGGATGGATGAGGTTCCGGCCGATCGTAAAACTAAACCCGTACACAACGACCGCAACGATGAGGAGCGACATCCACAAGTAGAAGTATCGTTCCAGGAGATCGGAGCGCTTCGTCGTCACTGGGACTTCCTTGATTTTTGATTTGCTGCGTTAAAGTGAGAAAGTGGGCGAAATGATATCACATCCTGAACAATGGCAACTGCTGGACGTCCGGTGCGTTGACCGCGCTTGACATGCTTTCTACAATAGAAGTAGCGCTTTCTGGCACTCGGAGTACAGTGCTGCTATGAGAACTGCTGCGCTACAGGAACGCCGCAATCGCCAGATTCTGGCGGACATCGTCCGGACTTACATTGAAACGGGCGAGCCGGTGTCTTCGCGCGCCATTTCCAAAGGTTTCGAGGAGACCCTGAGTACGGCTACGATCCGCAACGTCATGGCCGATCTAGAAGACGGCGGCTTCCTCTACCAGCCGCATACTTCGGCCGGCCGGGTGCCCACCGCGGCAGCCTACCGCTTCTTTGCCCAGGAGATTGCGTCTCAAGCCACCATCAGCGTGACCGACCGCGAGTGGATTCAACGGGAAATGGGAGGGGCAAAGACCGCGGCGGAAATCACCGAGCGTGCCGGGCATGTGCTGGCAGAAGTGTCTAATGGGCTGGGGATTGTCGTCTCGCCCCCGCTCAGCAAGGCAGTTCTGGAGCATGCGCGCATGTGGCTGCTTCCCGACGGGCGCGTGGTTGTTGTGCTCATTTCTCCGGGAGGCAAGACGCGCGACAAGATTTTGCAGCCTAACCGGCGCTTTACGCAGGCAGAGCTCGACGCGACGGCCGATTTTTTGAACCGGCATTATTCCGGTTGGACGCTGGAAAGCATTCGCACCGACTTGCTGCAAAAACTTGCTGCGGAACGCGAACGCTACGAGGGAATTGCGCAGGACGCCCTCTCGCTGTGTGACCCCGGTGTGCTGGAGGATGCCTCGGCGTCGCAGGTACATGTGGAAGGGACCGCGCAGATCGTGGGCACGGTGGACTTTGCCGACCAGGCGCAGCTTCGTGATCTACTCGCGGCCATTGAGGAGAAGCACCGCCTGGTGACGCTTCTAAACGCCTGCATCGAAGCGCCCGAGCCGGTACACGTCTTGATCGGCGTGAAAGAAATCTCCCAGGCGGGCGAGAACCTCGCGCTTATCAGCGCTGCCTACATGCGCAACGACCTGGTACAAGGTTCCCTCGGTGTTCTCGGGCCCACGCGGATGCCTTATGAGCGCGCCATGACCGCGGTGGCGTATGTTGCCCAGCTTTTCAGTGAAGCCCTGGGTAAAATCTGATTAAGATCCGGAATTAACTGAAATCAATTGAAACAGGAGAAGTGCCCCGGTGAGTGACAAGGAAGTGAAAGTTAACATCAACAAGGACCTGGACAGCTCTGAAATCGACCAATCGGCGGAAGGCAAGGCCATGGAGGCGGATTCTGCAAAGGAGGACGCTGAAATGGCAAAACTAGCTTCGGACCTCGAACAGTTGCGCCAATCCATGTTGCGCAGCCAAGCTGATTTTGCCAATTATCGCAAACGCATCGAAAAAGAGCGCTTAGAGGATTCCAAGCGGGCCACTGCGCGCGTGATCGAGGGCCTCATCCCGGTTATCGACGGTTTCGAGCACGCCCTCGCCGCGCATCGCGAAGCCGAATACGAAAACTATCGCAAGGGCTTTGAGCTCATCTACAAGCAGCTTCTCGACAACATTACCAGGCTCGGCGTCGAGCGCATTGACCCGGTCGGCAAGCCCTTTGACCCGCACCTCCATCAGGCCATGGACCGCACGGAAACGACGGAGCACAAAGACGGCACCATTCTTCAGGTATTCCAGCCTGGCTATGTTTTTCACGGACGCGTGCTGCGTCCTGCGATGGTTCGTGTAGCAGTCCATCCTAATCCCGCATCGAAGGAAGCCGTGAACTAAGGGAGAGTGAAGGTTTTCATGTCCAAAGGGAATCCACGCGATTTTTACGAAGTGCTGGGGGTCTCGCACACTGCGACGGTGGAGGAAGTTAAGTCCGCCTACCGCAAGGCCGCGCTGCAATGGCATCCCGACCGCAATCCGGAAAACAAGTCCGAGGCAGCAGCGAAATTTCGCGAATGCACCGAAGCCTATAGCGTGCTCAGCGACCCGCAGAAGAAGCAGGTCTATGACACCTACGGTCATGCCGGACTGTCGAGCTCAGGCGCCGGGCAGGGTTTTGATCACACCGTTTTCCAGGACTTCCACGATATTTTTGGGGATTTCTTCGGCTTCGAGGATTTGTTCGGCGGAAGCGCTGGCTCGCGGCGTGGCCGAGGTCGCGCCCAGCGTGGCGCGGACCTGCGCTATGACATGACGCTGACCTTCGAAGAAGCCGCCGCGGGCGTAAATACGAAGATCAAGCTACCCCGGCAGGAATTCTGCGAAGCCTGCAACGGTACCGGCGCAAAAAAGGGAACCGGCGTCGTTTCCTGCTCGGCATGCGGCGGACGCGGCCAGTTGGCCTACCAACAGGGATTCTTCACCATCACGCGCACGTGCCCGTCTTGCCAGGGCGCGGGCCAAACCATCAAAGAACGTTGCCCGGAGTGCCGCGGCCAGGGCCGCATAGAGTGCGAGAAAACGATTGAGCTGCGCATTCCTCCCGGCGTGGATATCGGAACGCGGTTGCGGGTCGCCGGCGAGGGCGAGCCCGGCCCCAATGGAGGCCCCAAGGGCGACCTCTACGTGGTACTCGACGTCAAGGAGCATCCTTTCTTCGAGCGGCGTGGCGCGGATTTGTACTGCACGATTCCCATTAGCATTGCGCAAGCCACACTTGGGACGGAGCTCCAGGTGCCCGGTTTGGATGGCGAGGAAAAGCTCAAGATTTCCGAAGGCACGCAAAGCGGCGCGGTCTTTCGCATCAAGGGCAAAGGCCTGCCGGACCCGCACGGCGGTGGCCGTGGCGACTTGTACTATCACGTCCGCGTGCTGACACCGACGAAGCTCACGCGCGACCAGCGCAAGCTCATGGAACAGCTTGGCGCGACGCTCAAAGTCGAAAATAAGCCCGCCGAGCGCGGCTCCTCGATCTTCGACAAAGTCAAGGACATCTTCGGCTAGCCGCTGCTTGCTGCGATAGAATCTCACCGTGCGCAGGCGATTTTTCGTTGAACAATTCGATGGGGACCGCGCGGTCATGGAAGGCGAGGCGGCCCATCATCTCGGTCGCGTTCTGCGCGCCGAGCCCGGCCAGCTCTACGAACTGAGCGACGGCCACCGCGTTTGCCTCGCACGCATTGAAGAAGTGACCCGCGATCGCATCTCGTTTTCTCTCATCGAGGATGTGCCAGTCCACCAGCCTACCTTGCAAACGTCACTGCTTCTCTCCATCGTGAAATTCGATGCCTTCGAATTCGCTCTCGAAAAAGCCACCGAGCTCGGCGTCGACACGATTGTGCCGCTCGCTGCAACCCGCAGCGAAAAAGGCTTGCTTGCCGCTGTGCCCAAGCGGGCCGAGCGCTGGAAGAAGATCCTTCTCGAGGCCTCGCAGCAATCCCGCTGCTTGAGCATCCCCGCGTTGGCGCCGCTGACGAAGCCAGAAACCGCCTTTTCGTCTTACTCGGTTAGCCTGCAAATCCTTCTCTCGGAACGCTACGAAGCGCCATCCCTCCGTAGCATTCTGGAAGAGCAGAGCGCGCCCCCAGCCTCAGCAACCCTTGCCGTCGGCCCTGAAGGTGGCTGGACCGACGCGGAGTTCCAGTGCGCGCAAAGCCACGGTTTTCGAGAAGTCTCCCTCGGTCCATTCATTCTTCGCACCGAAACCGCGGTCATCGCCTCCCTCGCCTCCCTGAATTACGCCCTCTCCCGCAAATAATCATAAACGTCGCGCAGCATCAACAAAGGCTATCAATCAATTGGCTTGTGCCCTTGGGATACAACGCTGTCGCGACCCCAAGAATCTTAAGGAAAGAAAGGCAAGACTCGCGGCCCCGGCCCTTTCTCGCGCATCAGGCAAAATCCCATCTGGCGCGCGCCGCGACCCCCGTGCTATAAATAACAAAGCACCCAAGATGGACCGCTCGGACCAGAAACAGCGCGGCGCCTCGACCTCACCGGAAAATCCGGCCCCTCTTCTTTCCGCCGGGTCCGCGGCGGTGAACGCATCTGCTAGTCCCGCTCCCAACGCTGCCTCGCACGCAGCCAATCTTCGCAAGGAGATTCGCGTCTGGACCCGCGACCTGCTCATTGCCATCGGCCTCGCCATGGTCATCATCGTCTTTCTCTATCAACCCGTAAAAGTCGAAGGCACCAGCATGGCGCCTCTGCTCTCCGACCAGGAGCGGATCTTCATCAATAAATTTGTCTATCGCTTTGAGCCGATTCAGCGCGGCGACGTGGTGGTCTTCTGGTATCCGCTGGATCACACGAAATCGTTCATCAAGCGTGTCGTTGGCCTGCCCGGTGAAACCGTCGAAATCCGCCAGGGTGTTCTGTACGTTAACGGGAAGACCGTCCAAGAGCCTTACGTGCCGCCGCAGTACGAAGACAGTAGCGACTTCGCTCCCTTGCGCGTGCCCAAGGACAGCTTCTTCGTCCTGGGCGACCACCGCATTAGTTCCAATGATTCGCGTGTGTTCGGCCCCGTCTCGAGCCAGTATATTTATGGCCGCGCCGTTTTTGCATACTGGCCGGTGGATCATTTCGGCTCGCTCGAGAGCGCCGAAGCGAGCAGCAAATAAATGGCGATGTGCATGATTAGGGGAGGATCCACTGACAGAAGTCCAGCACCGACCCGCGACCCTCGCGCTGGAAGACGGGCGCCTGTTTAACGGACGCGCCGCGGGCGCCATCACGCGCCGTGGCGGCGAAGTCGTTTTCAATACCAGCCTCACTGGTTACCAGGAAGTTTTCACCGACCCAAGTTACGCCGGACAGATTGTCTGCCTCACCTATCCGCACATTGGAAATGTCGGAGCGAATCTCGAAGATGAAGAGTCCACGCGTCCGTACATCGAGTCGTTGATCGTCCGCGAATTCTCGCAGATCTCTTCCAACTGGCGTTCCACGGAGAGCGCGCAGCTTTACCTGAATCGCCACAAAATCCCGGTGATCTGGGACATTGACACGCGTGCGCTGGTGCGCCACATTCGCCACGTTGGCGCCTTGCGCGGCATCGTCTCCACGGACGGCACTCCCGCGGAGCAATTGGTCTTCGAAGCCAAGCAGTTGCCTAAAATGGCCGGCCAGGAGCTTGCCAGCCGCGTGACCTGCGCGAAACCCTATGGCTGGGACAAAGGCTCGGTCGAAGTGGCGATTTCCCCATGGTCCGAGCAGATGGGTGAATCTGACGCCAAGCCGGAAACCCAGAGGCATCGTGTCGCGGCGTTCGATTACGGTATCAAGCAGAACATTTTGCGATTGCTGGTCGATCACAACTGCGATGTTTGGGTCGTTCCCGCGCAAACCTCCGCCGAAGATATCCTCGCCCTGAACCCCGACGGCGTCTTTCTTTCCAACGGCCCTGGCGACCCGGAGCCAATTGGCTATGCCATCGAAAATATTCGCAAGCTCATCGGGCACGTACCCGTCTTTGGAATTTGCCTCGGCCATCAACTTTGCGGCCTCGCTCTCGGCGGCAAGACCTTCAAGCTGAAGTTCGGGCATCACGGCTCGAATCATCCGGTGAAAAATCTCCTTACCGAACAGGTGGAAATCACCGCGCAGAATCACGGTTTCGCCGTGGACCCCGACTCGCTCCCTTCGCGCGAAGTGGAGATCACTCACGTCAACCTGAACGATCACACCAACGAGGGCATGCGCCACAAAAAGTTCCCGCTGTTCAGCGTGCAGTATCACCCGGAAGCCTCGCCCGGGCCGCACGATTCGCATTATTTGTTTACGCAGTTCACGGACATGATGAAGGAATGGCGCCAGCCCGGGAGTTCGCGGAGATGAAGGCGGACCACACCACACATGCCTAAGCGCAAAGACATCAAGAAAATCCTGATCATCGGCTCCGGGCCGATCATCATCGGCCAAGCCTGCGAATTCGATTATTCCGGAGCGCAGGCGTGCAAGGCTTTGCGCGCCGAGGGCTACGAAGTCATCCTGGTCAACTCCAATCCCGCGACCATCATGACCGACCCCGAGCTGGCGCACCGCACCTACATCGAGCCGCTCACGCGCGAGTACCTGGAAGAAATCATCGCCAAGGAAAAGCCGCACGCGCTGCTCCCCACGGTTGGCGGGCAGACGGCGTTGAATCTCGCTGTCGAGCTTTCCGAGAGCGGCATCCTCGAAAAATACAAAGTGGAAATGATTGGCGCATCCCTGCGCGCCATCAAAGTGGCCGAAGACCGTCTGTGGTTCAAGGACGCTTGCCGCAAAATCGGCCTCGAAGTGCCCGCCTCCGCTTTGGTGAACAATGCGAAAGATGCGCTGAGGCTCTGCGATCAACTTGGTTTCCCGCTCGTGATTCGCCCCTCTTTCACTCTTGGCGGCACCGGCGGGTCCATCGCGTACAACAAGGAAGAATTTGCCGAAGCTATCTCCACCGCGCTGGACTTGAGCCCGGTTCACGAAGCCCTGGTCGAAGAGTCCGTCCTCGGCTGGAAAGAATACGAACTCGAAGTCATGCGCGATTTCCGCGACAATTTCGTGGTCATCTGCTCTATCGAAAACTTCGATCCCATGGGCGTTCATACCGGCGATTCCATCACCGTTGCCCCAGTCCAAACGTTGACCGACAAGGAATATCAGCGCATGCGCGACGCCGCGGCCGCCATCATCCGCGAAGTCGGCGTCGAGACCGGCGGCTCGAACGTGCAGTTCGCCATCAATCCGGAAAATGGCCGCATGGTCATCATCGAAATGAATCCGCGCGTGTCGCGCAGTTCCGCGCTTGCCAGCAAAGCCACCGGCTTCCCGATTGCAAAAATCGCCGCGCGCCTCGCTGTGGGGATGACGCTGGACGAAATTCCCAACGACATCACGGAGAAGACGCCAGCGTGTTTCGAGCCGACCATTGACTACGTCGTAGTGAAAATCCCGAAATGGCAGTTCGAGAAATTCCCCGGCGCGGATAGCACTCTCGGCACGCAAATGAAGTCCGTTGGCGAAGTGATGGCCATTGGACGCACATTCAAGGAAGCGCTGCAAAAGGGGATTCGCTCGCTCGAGCCGAGCACTCCGTGGCGCGCTCCTGCCGAAACGCCGGATTCGCTGCTTCGCGAAAAACTAGCAACGCCCCGTCCCGACCGCATTTACTGGCTGCTGACGGCCATGGAACGTGGCCTCCATGCCCAGGAAATCTGCGAGCTCACCAAGATCGATCCGTGGTTCATCCATCAGATTGAAGAGATCACCGCCATGAACCGCCGCGCAGCGAGCGTCACCGTCGAAACAGCTTCCAAAGATTTGCTGCGCGAAGTGAAGCGCCACGGCGCGAGCGACGAGCAACTCGCCCAGATTTGGCGGAGCACGCCTGCCTCCGTTCGTCTGCAGCGCGCGCGTTACGGTGTCTATCCGGTCTTTAAGCGCGTGGATACCTGCGCCGCAGAATTCGAATCGTTCACTCCGTATCTTTATTCGACCTACGAAGACGAAGATGAATCCGACGCCCAGCAGCGCCCAAAAATCATGATTCTGGGCAGCGGCCCGAACCGTATCGGGCAGGGAATTGAATTCGATTATTGCTGCTGCCACGCCTCCTACGCTTTGCACGAAGACGGTTTCGAAACCATCATGGTCAATTGCAATCCGGAAACGGTTTCGACCGACTACGACACTTCCGATCGCCTGTATTTCGAACCTCTAACCCTTGAGGACGTGCTCGCGATTGTCGAACGCGAAAAACCGCAAGGCGTGATCGTCCAGTTCGGAGGGCAGACGCCGCTGAACCTGGCGTTGGAATTAAAGCGCAACGGCGTTCCCATCATTGGCACGGCTCCGGAATCCATTGATCTAGCCGAAGATCGCAGGCGCTTCGGCCGCCTTCTTGAAGAATTGAAGATTCCGCAGCCGCGCAACGCGACGGCGCTGATTCCCGAGGAAGCCGCGCGTGTAGCCGGGGAAATTGGTTTGCCGGTGCTGGTGCGCCCGAGCTACGTGCTCGGCGGCCGTGCCATGGTCATCGCCTATGACGTCAACACCGTGCAGGACTACGTGGCGCAAGCCGCTCTGATGGGCCCGGCGCGCCCCGTGCTGATCGACCAGTTCCTTGAAGAAGCCACGGAAGTGGACGTGGACGCGCTCGCCGACGGCACGGATGTGATTATCGGCGGCATCATGGAGCACATCGAAGAAGCCGGCGTGCATTCAGGCGATTCGTCCTGCGTGCTGCCACCTGTGAGCTTGACGCCCGCAGCTCTCGATACGATTCGCGAATACACGCGCCGCCTCGCCCTAGCGCTGAAGGTTGTCGGCTTGATGAACGTGCAATACGCCATTCAGCGCGACACGGTTTATGTGCTCGAAGTGAATCCACGCGCATCGCGCACGGTTCCCTATGTCAGCAAGGCCACGGGCGTACCGCTCGCAAAAGTCGCAGCGCGCTTGATGGCCGGCAAGAAACTCGCCAGCATGCATCTGCCCGT
>QHYM01000397.1 GCA_003223295.1 Acidobacteriota bacterium
TGGACAAAGTGAAGTTCGTGTCAATCACCAACGGCGTTGCCGGGCACCAGTCGATGGGCGGAGAAGCACTCGCCAAGCGCCGGCGCGCTGAAGCGATAGAGGCCGGGCGACGCATCGGCATCGAATACGAAGTCCTCGATAACCACGACGGCAAGCTTTTGCCGACTCTGGAGGTCCGAGAACAAGTCATTCGTGAAATCCGCCAGTGGAAGGCCGACATCGTCATTGCGCCCCGCCCCAATGACTATCATCCCGATCATCGGTACACGGGAGTGCTGGTGCAGGACGCCTCGTACATGGTGATCGTGCCGGATTTGGTGACCGACACGCCGCCGCTCAAGCGGAATCCGGTTTTCATCTACTACAGCGACCGGTTCACGCGGCCGCAACCATTTCGTGCAGATATTGTGGTGTCGATTGACGACGTGTTCGAAAAGAAGGTCAATATGCTCGACGCCCATGTGTCCCAATTCTACGAGTGGCTGCCGTGGACCGAGGGACAGTTCGAGCAAGTGCCGAAGGATCCCGCGGAACGAAAGAAATGGCTTGCGACGGGGCCGTTGGCGTCGAGAAAACTACAACCCGAATGGCGCGAGGCGCTGCAGAAGCGGTACGGTGCGCAAGCAGACCGCGTGGAGCACGTGGAAGCTTTTGAAATTACGGAATACGGCCATCAGCCCACCGACGAAGAAATTCGCAAGCTTTTCCCATTTTTCCCCAACCGGTGACGGCCCTTGCGTCCGAGCCACGCTTTTGATTCCGCCATACAGATTCTGCTGCCTGCAAAAGTGGAGAAGGAGTGATGCGAAAGGCGCTATGCTTGATCTTCTTCCAGGTGCTCGCCTTCGCTTCCTCCAGTTTGGGGGCTCAAAACGCTCCCGCCGTGCCCGAGTTGCCTCGCCTCAATCTTGACAATTTCTCTGGTGGCATCCAGGAGCAGATTGGCGAAGCGTATTCGTACGCCCGCAATCATCCCGGGGACGCCGCCGCGAGCGGGCAGCTAGGCATGGTTCTTCAGACTTACGGTTTGCTGCAAGAGGCAGCGGTGTGTTACCGGCGTGCCGGGCAGATCGAACCCAAAGTTTTTCAGTGGACTTACCTTCTGGGCGCTGTCGAAGCGGATGAAGGAAAGTGCGACGCGGCCACCTCCACTCTTCGCCTGGCATTACACCTCGACGCCGACTATGTCCCTGCAAAGCTGCGACTTGCCAACTGCCTGCTTGCCTCCGCCGAATGGGACGCCAGCGGAAAGCTCTATGCTGAGATCGTGGAGCAGCATCCCGACAACGCGGACGCCTACTACGGCCTGGGGCGGGTCCGCGCCGCCCGGCGCGACCTTGCGGGTGCGGCCGAGGCTTATCACAAAGCGACCGAATTGTTTCCGGAGTTTGGAGCCGCGCATTATGCACTGGCGTTGACGTATCGCGCCCTCGGGAAAGCGGACCAAGCTAGCGAGCAGCTTCGCTTCTATGAGAAGAACAAGACCGGTGTCCCTCCGGCAGGGGATCCACTGCTGGCCGAGGTTCGCGCTCTCAATCGGAGCGCAACCTACCAGGTGCAGTACGGCGCCGAATTGGAAAGACATGGGAAGCTAGAGGAATCCGCCGCCGCACACGAAAAGGCGCTGGAAATCGATCCGCAACTGGTCCAGGCGCACATCAACTTGATTGAGTTGTATGGGCGACTGAGTCAATTCGAGAAGGCGGAGGAGCATTACCGCGCCGCCATCCGCCTGAATTCTAGCTCGGCGGAGAGTTACTATAATTACGGAGTGCTTCTCTTGAGCGCCGAAAAATTTCAGTTGGCCGAGGACGCTTTCCGGAAAACCATCGAAATCAATCCTTACTACTCGGGCGCGCACAACAACCTCGGATATCTTCTGGAGCGCCGAAGCAGTTTTTCTGAAGCAGAGGCGGAATACCGGAAAGCTATCGAGAACAAACCGAGCGATCGGCAAGCGCATTTCAATTTGGGCCGTGTGTTAGTCAACCAAAAAAAATATCCGGAGGGGATTCAGGAGTTGGAAAAGACGATTGAGCCGGAAGATGAAAACACGCCGCGCTATGTCTATGCGCTGGGCGCGGCTTTCGCGCGCTCCGGAGACCGCCAAAACGCCTTGCGCTATATTCGGCAGGCGCGGGAAGGCGCGGCGGCGCGCGGCCAGTCGACGCTGCTAGCCAACATCGAGCGCGATCTGCGCGCACTAGAAACGCCGGGAACGCCGCAGTGAAGATGCGGAAGCGGGATTCAAGGAACCCATGCTCAGGTGCACATCAACGATTCAACTTTGGGCGGCGCGATTTTCTGGGGCTACTACTCTCGGGGTTAGCGGGTAGGGCAAGCAAACTCGCCAGTCCCGCTTTCGGCCTTCCTTCGCAGGTTCCGCTCTTCCGCGAAGTCGCCGAGCAAGTCGGGCTGAAGTTCCATCATTTCACAGGTGCTACCGGCGAATACTACATGCCGGAAATCATGGGCGCTGGCGTGGCCCTGTTCGATTACGACAACGACGGCGACCTGGATGTCTATGTGATCCAGGGCACCACGTTCGATCCTTCTCAGGACCCGCGGCGCGCGAAGTTTCCCCCCGCGCTGGGATGGAAGCCAGGCCACCGCCTCTTCCGAAATCTCTTGAGCGAGACCGGTAAGCTCCAGTTTGTGGACGTCACGGAAAAAGCCGGAGTCGGGCACATCGGCTACGGCATGGGAGTCGCGGTAGGCGACTACGATAACGACGGCTTCCAGGATCTGTACGTGACGAACTTCGGGCACAACGTGCTCTACCACAACAATGGCGACGGCACGTTCACCGATGTAACGGCGAAAGCTGGCCTGGATGACCCGCGCTGGAGCACGAGCGCGGCGTGGGTTGACTATGACCGCGACGGGCGCCTGGACCTTTTTGTTGCGAATTATTTGGATTTCACCGTAAAGGGGAACAAACACTGCTATGCGGCGACGGGTG
>QHYM01000398.1 GCA_003223295.1 Acidobacteriota bacterium
CGCTGCTTCTTCGCATTTCATGTATCCCCCTTCTTCTCTCGTGGCGTCGCCTGCCATATCCTTCTCAGTTCCTCTCGCGCGGCGAACAAGCGTGACGCCACCGTTCCGATGGGTATCTCCAAAATCTGAGCTAGCTCGTCGTACGAGTACCCTTCCACTTCGCGTAGCCAAATCAGGGCTCGCTCCCCCTCTGACAGCCGCGAAACCGCATCGTTGACAAGCGAAGCCGTCTCGGTCTCGCATTTGGCAGGCTCATCCTGAACCGGCTCTCCTGCCGCTCCTCGTTTGCGCCACCAATCCGCAGCACGTTTTCTCGCCGCCCCGAAAAGATAGGCGCGAAGAGTGCCTCGTTCCGCCGCAAACCCGTTTGGATGCTGCCAAATCGCCGCAAACGTTTCTTGCATGACGTCCTCTGCAGCCTGTGAGCTCCCTAGCAAGCGTCTGAGAAACATCTCCATCTTCGGCCCGTGCGTGCGGTAAAGCACGTCAAACGCGCCTCCGTCTCCCCGGCAAATGCGCTCCCAAAGGTCGCGATCGTCTGCCAATCTTCCTCTCCATACTGTTATTCGCGGTTGGAGCCCAAAACCTTCATTTTATTATCTTGTTTCTTGAATTGAGCGCTACAGACACCCAACTGCTCCGGAGTAATCCAATTAGATGTGCGAATTGCGGGTTAGAAACGGGGTCCGAGGAGATGAGAACGCAATCGACCTTCAGCGAAACATCACTTCCCCGATGCGGACTTCTGGCCCGGGTAACTTCTGGTTATGCCCGTCACTCGGGAACGATCGCCAGGAATGCACTCAACTCCTACATTTTCGTGCGAGGTAGCTCTAAGGAGGGTTTGAGGCTAAGTTGTGTGCTGAGATCATTCATACCGCAGGGCGACCATGGGATCGACTCTCATCGCCCGTCGCGTGGGGATATAGCAGGCGACCAATGCGACGGCGCACAGCAGAAGCGCCACCCCTGCATACGTCAGCGGGTCCGTCGCGCTCACGCCGAACAGCTCGCTGGATAGTGCAGGCGTCAGCACGAGGGAGGCGGACAATCCGATGGCGATCCCCAAGACCGCAAGGCGCGCTCCCTGTGCGAGGACGAGGGCGCAAACGTTGCGAGGTTCGGCCCCGAGGGCCATGCGCACGCCAATCTCGTGGGTGCGCTGACGCGTGGTGTAGGCAAGCACGCCGTAAATTCCGATCGCGGCGAGAGCCAGCGCCACGATACCAAACCCGCCGACGAACGTTCCGCCCATTCTTTGCGTCGAGGTAGCGAGCTTGATGCGCGAATCAAGCGTCGTCAAGTCGTAGAGCGCGACATCCGCGTCCAGCGAATGCACGGTTTGCTCGACCGTCCTTGCAAGGAGCAGTGGATTCCCGAAAGTCCGCGCTTCGAGCGTTACGCTCGCATAGTAGGCTTGCGTAAGGGGCAGATAGAAGAAGCTCTTTGGTTTCTCGCCGAGACTGTCGTAGTTGCTGTCTTGCGCGATGCCGACTACGGTGAACCACTGGCCCCCGCCGACCTGAAGCCTCTTGCCGATCGCGTCCTGGCCAGGCCAGTAACGGTTTGCGAACTGCTGACTCACAATGGTGACGAGCTGAGAATTGTCTGTATCGCTCCAGGAAAATGCCCGGCCAGCGATAAGAGGAATCTGTAGCGTCCGCAGGTAGCCAGGTGCAACTTCGGCGTATTGCACACCCATGTCTTCGTGCGGCTTCGGGACGTAGCCGTCCGGTTGGACGACTTGGGTGCTCAGGAGGGTGAGTGGGATCGTCCGCGTCCCCGGCCCACCAACGCCCGCGCCGGACAATGCCGCCCAAGATGCACGCCACCGGTAAATGAGCGTTGCGGATTGAATGCCGGGAAGCGAGTCCAGCTTTTCCAAGAGCTGGCGGTCGAATTCGATGCCGGACTGCGAATCGTAACCAGCAGGCCTCAAATCGAAGGAATAGAGCAAAACGTTATGTGGATTGAATCCAGGATTGAAATTCTGCGACGCGCGAACGCTGCGAATGAAAAGGCCTGCGGAAACCAGCAGAAGGAGCGACATCGCCACCTGCGCCACCACGAGGACGCTGGAAAGCCGCGCTTTGTGAACGCCGCCGCCCGTACCGCCGGATTCCTCCTTCAGCACGGCGACCGGCTCAAGCGCCGATGAACGGAACGCGGGCAAAATGCCGAAAATCACGCTGGTGATCAGCGAAATGACAAACGTCGCCAGAAGGACCGTGCCGCCCGCATGAACGTTCATCGCAATGGGCAGTCCCGACGCCGGGACGAAATCCCCCAGCGTCCTGGCGGTCCACATCGTAAACAGCATTGCAAGGCAACCGGCGCATAAGGCGAGGATCAGGCTCTCCGCAAGCAATTGGCGAATCAGGCGCCCGCGCGATGCGCCGATGGAAAGCCGGATCGCCATTTCGCGGCGGCGTCCCACCGAGCGCACGAGCAGAAGACTTGCCACGTTGGCGCAGGCCAGCAGGAGAACCACGCCCGAGACAGCGAACAGCAGAAACAGGATTGTGTGGATGTAATCGTTCATGCCAAACGGAGCTCGCCAGAGCGGATAGAGCGTGATGGAATTGTCGCCTTGGTGTGAATCGGGGTGCTCCCGAACGATCTGCTGCATCAGCACCTCCATCTCCGCCTGGGCCTGCTCTCTCGTGACGCCGGGCTTAAGGCGGCCAATCGGAAGCAGCCAAGTGTCGCCGCGCGCGGGCAGCAAATCTAAATAGTGCAATTGCTCGACCATCGAAGTGGGGACCCACAGGTCGGCCTGCAAGCCGGCCTGCGTTCCCACAAAATCCGGTGGCGCGACTCCGATCACTGTGTATGCGTGCTTGTTGACCTGAATGACGCGCCCGATCA
>QHYM01000399.1 GCA_003223295.1 Acidobacteriota bacterium
TGCAGGCGGCGATTCCGGTGTGGATCCGCAATAGCTTCGCCCCGGACCGGCCGGGCACGAAGATAACACCCGAAGGACGCAGCATCGGTGGAGGCGTAAAGGCGTTGACAGCGATCAGAGACGTAACCTTAATTAGCGTGGGCGGGCCGGGAATTGTGGGATTGCCAGATGTGGTCGGGCGGACCTTTTCAACGACTGCCGAAGTGCGCGCCAACGTGCTGCTGATTTCTCAGTCTTCTTCGCAGAACGACATCTGCTTCATTTTTGCGGCCGCCGATGCGGAGCGGACGGTGGAAGCATTGCGCGAGGAGTTCGCTCAAGATCTAGCGCACCATAACGTGGAGCACATCACCATGGATCCGAACATCGCGATTGTTGCCGTGGTGGGAGAAAACATGCGCGGCATTCCCGGGATTGCCGGCAAAACTTTCAGCGCCCTGGGACGCGACGGTGTAAATCTCATCGCCATTGCGCAGGGCTCATCAGAAAGCAACATCTCCTTTGTCATCGAAGAGAAGGCCGTAAAACAGGCGCTGATCACCACGCATCGCGAATTCAACCTGGACGAGTCCCAAAACTAAGCAAGGACCGAAAGAGCAATGGTAGGCCCGTGGGGACTCGAACCCCAGACCTCTACCGTGTCAAAGGGCCATGATCACGTACTTCCAAACACTTGGAAGGCGTTGCGGGCTGCCTGTGGGTAAGCCGGATTTGTCGTTCTTACTTTTCCTCTGCGAACGCCACACAGTGGGACGGCCGCGCGGAATAGCGTTTCTCGCCTTGCGCGAGCTCCTCAATGAACCGGAAGCAGTGCGTTGTTGAGCACGTAGTTCGCCACCTGGACTCCCGTCGCCTGACCGTCGTCGCACGCAGATCGGAAGTGAATGCCAGCAAAGATTCGAGCATTCTTCACTTCGTCGAGCGCCTGCGAAAAGCTCCGGAAGGAGCGAGTCACGCCAATCAAGAGATCGTTGTCCATTGTGAAATGCCTCTTTTCGCCAAAGAAGCTAGCAAGCACCATCGCCGCCGCGCCGCTGACCGTGGAATGACCCGATGGGTATTCCGGGTGCGCTGGCGTTGCGAAGAGCGGCATCCAAGATGGATCCGCGATTGTCGCCGGGTTGCCGTCAGTGTCGGCCAGTGGGATCGCCGTAACTGGGCGCCAGAAAACGTAATGGTATTTCGCTTCCCAGCACGCGATGGCGGCGTCCGCCATCGCAAGGTCGAGCAGAGCTAGAACCCGCGCACTGTCCAATAGGGAATTGCGACGTTCGCCCCAGCGGCCAGAATCGTCGTCCTCGTCGCGGTCGCCCTGTTCGATGAGCGAGTCAGCGACATGGTTCCATAGGTAGGCTGCCGTACTCGCACTCCAGAACCAGGAATAGATCGTCTCATCCGCCGTGCGAATGGGGCTCGAGATGCTTCCCATCGTCTTGGTTTCGTTGAAGTCGGCCGCATAGCGGGCACTCGTCAGGCCTGGAGGACCGCCTGGACGAAATTGCGACGGTGCGCCAATCACCCAGGGCGTCATGTAGGCGAACTGAGGACCAGCGCCGGGCAAAAGGCCAGGCGGTGTGGGGCGCCATTCTCCAACCGCCGTCCCACCAAGGAATGGAGGCGGAGCTGGCGTGAAGCCGTCGGTGGCGCGCCAGGACAGGATGCCGTTCGCGGCAGTCTGGCCCCAGGCGATTCCGCTCGCGATCCCCCCACTGGTTTCATGCCGGTCGCTTGCGATGGCTGTTAGCGAAACGGCGAGCCGCGCGTCGAACGTGCTCTTTTGGGTTGGATACAGTGCCACCAACGCCGTATATGCCGCTTCCACGGCCGCGGCACGGCGCGAAGCACCGGCAGGGCCGCCCGGCGGCACGTGTACCGGCGTGTACTTTCGGTCGATGCCGTTGACGGCGTCGAACACAGAGGCCTGGACGATCGCGGCGACGCGGGACATCACCAGCGCTGTGGTGCCGCCAACCGTGCCCGCACGCAGCATGTGTTGATTCCAGTCGGTGACGTCATCGGCGCGCGCGATGGATGGCACTAAGAGAAGCATCGCTAAGCCAAATACCAATGCAGAAAGCCTTTTCAGTAGTCGCATTTCTTGTTCCTCTCTCAATAAGGTGCCGTACCGGATGGCCTGGCAAATTGGGGCAAAGCAAACTAGGCCGTTGTCAGGAGGGAGAGAAAAGACCTGATAGGCGGGCCAGCAGCTCTGTACCTAGCTGCTATGCCTGGTTGCTTGAGGGACCATACGCCGCAATTCAGGCAAAGTAAAGTTGTTATTCTTAGACCGCCCGTCGCTGGCATTTCAGACCCACATTGCAGATGCGGTCAAACTCCCAATCGGCGGTTCTTAAGTTCTGATAAACGCGCAACCCGAGCACCACTCTTGACCTCTATTCGCAAGCGATTGACGAATCTGAATTGGCGGCGCAGAGAGACATCGCGCTCGCGATTACGAGCGGCCAGGCGCAGACCGACCACTTTACAGGTGAAGTTTTCAGTGGCTGCTGTCTAAGTGAAACGATGGTAGGCCCGTGGGGACTCGAACCCCAGACCTCTACCGTGTCAAGGTAGCGCTCTAACCAACTGAGCTACGGGCCTGCAATTCATAAAGCTTAACACGGGTGGCGCATCAAACGCAGTGCTCGGCGCCTCCAAGGTATGTGATCAAATTCCAATCCCCAAC
>QHYM01000400.1 GCA_003223295.1 Acidobacteriota bacterium
GTAATCACCCAATACGCGAGCCGCCACGTCTTCATGAAGGGCGAAAAGGAGCTTTCTTGGCAGCTTGAGCAGCCGCTGCGTTGCAGCCGCACCAACGCTGTTCGCTCGCGGTGTGTAGAACCAGTCCAGAATTTCGTAGCCCGCATCGCGCAACACTTCCAGGGCCGTTTCCTCCAGAACGAGAACCAGCTCGAAGTAGGAGCCCTTGACATCGCTAAGATCAGACAGCCAAAAGTGCAGCTTCTCGTTCGCGCGGCTCTAGGCCAGTTCGATGGCCAGGGAAGAGACGTCATATCCCCAGAAAGTGGCTTCGCCGCCTAATTTCTGTTGAAGCTGCGCCAGCATTTCTCCCGCTCGGCACCCGACTTCGCACACCGCGGACGGAAAGACTTGGTTCCGCCGAAGCATGCGAAGAATCTCCTTGGCCTTCCACGCCGACTCTTCGACGTGCCACGCCGGATTCTTGACCAGGTAGTTGCCGTCCAGGTAGAGAGAGCGACTGGGCATGCGCTGCTTCTACGTCTCGTTGACAAAGGGGCCCAGGGAAACTTGTATTTCTACGGGCAAGCGGGGAATTGCCGAAACCCTCAAACATAAGGACAGCTCAGATACAATTCCGTGGTGTCGCCAGTGCCGCCCCTTGCATGCTCCCGCGCGGCACTCGCTCACGCTCAATCCTCAGTAGAACGTCGCATGTTTTTCGGCTGCGGGCATTTCGCCTGCGACAAAGGTCCGCAGTACTCCGGGGCATGCGCCCGATGCACGGCGCCCGGCTGTTGCGCGAAGAAGCCCTTCACCTTCTCCATAAGGACCTCTTCCCGGTAGTGCCTGAAATTTCTGCCGGTCCTCAACTGCACGCTTTTCTTGATGGTTCGCTTGCTAACCAGCAGGCTTTCCGACAGTTCCTCTAGCGTCTTGCGTGGATTCTCTTTCAAACACGCCGCTATCTGCTCAAAAAGTAGCCTGGGATCGTACGACATGGCCGATCCTCCCGTTTCACTTTACGTTCTTCCTGGGTCGAGCTTCAGGGTTGGCAGGTCACGCGCGCGAGCCAGAGCCGGGTTCCGCTCTTCCAAGACGGCGGGGACGAGAAGGCCACAGTTCGCCGTTAAGGTGACCAGCGCCCTCAATGTAAGGGTTACCTGTTTTCAAACAATCAGGTGTTCACCCTATTCAGGCCTCGGCCCAACGCCGGAGAAGGGCGTGCCCCGTATGGCGTGTCTTTCGCGCCCCTGTTCTTACCGGGAAGATTCCTGCTTTCACACTAACGTAAACCTGGCAGACTCAGGCCCTTATGGTGTTGGCCTTGGCGCGCAGATGCGCGGCGACCAGCCGGATCTGATCGTAGGTAATTTCCGGGCGAAGAACGTCTTTGAGCGTTTTGAGCCGGTTCGTTCCCAGTTGATGGCCTGCGGCGACAATCTCGTCGAATACTTCAGGGGCCAGCCACTGAGGTTGCAAATTGACTTCGCTACTCTCGATCTTTTCCGCGACCAGTGCGATCACGGAACTAAGCTTGCGCTTGCGAATTTCTGCAATTTCTTCCAAAGTCTTGCCCTCTTCGAGAAGTCGGAGCGTTTCCTCCGCAGGGCGGGCATGGCCAGCAGTGCCCGCTCGCCGTTCCGAAAGCGCTCCAGGGCGGCAAGGATTTGCTCTCCGTACATTTGTGTCTTTTTCTCACCGAAGCCGGGGACCCGGCGCAATTCGGAGACGCTGGATGGCCTCGTGGCACAGAGCTGGTCCAAGGTCGTGTCATACATGACGATGAATGCGGAAATTCCTTTTTGCCTGGAAATGTTCCTGCGCCACTCGCGCATATATTCTCTTAATTCGGCATCGGGGCCATTCGCTAGAGCGCGAGGGTTGGCGGTGGCCTGAGATTCTTCCGTGAGGACCGCGGGGAATGCACGCCCTTCTCTTTTTTGCGTGTGCGCCGCTTCTTCGAGCCAGTCCGGGACACCCGCGCAAGCGTCGCACTCACCGCACTCGGCCCACTTTGGCAATTCGCCGAAATGGCGGCAAATGTAGAGTTGACGGCATTCCTCCGAGTTCACAAAATCTTCAACCTCGTGATACCGCTGCCAGGCTCGCTCCCTCTCCTCGTGGTCTGAAATCTGGCCGATGAAATAGGCATGCAGGCCCGCGTCTTTCTTCTGCCAAAACAAAAGGCAATCGGCCGGCAATCCATCGCGCCCAGCGCGGCCGGCTTCTTGGTAATACTGCTCAACGCTCTTGGGTAGGGCAAGATGAATCACCGCGCGCACCGAGGACTTGTGGATGCCCAGGCCGAAAGCGATCGTGCCCACCATGACGCGAACCTCATCCGCCATCCATTTTTCTTGATTTTCGCGCCGGGCGAGGGCACCCATCTGTCCATGGTAAGCGATCGCAGGAATGCCGTTTTCCTCGAGGAAATCCACGGTTTCACCGACGCGGGTGATGGTCGGGGCGTAAACGATAACGCTGCCATCCGTGATTCGACGGACGGCCTGTAGCAGCACCTGCATTTGCGCTTTCGCATTACACTGGCGCACGACATAGCGGAGATTGGCGCGGCGGAAACTGGAAATGTGCTTAAGAGGGTCGCGAAGACGGAGTTGCTCCACGATGTCCTGGCGCACGCGACGCGTAGCGCTTGCCGTAAACGCGGCGATGGGATGGTTGGGAAAGAGATCGCGCAACCGGCTCAATTGCCGGTACTCGGGCCGGAAGTCGTGGCCCCACTCGGAAATACAGTGAGCTTCGTCGATGGCAAAGAAGGAAACCGGCACTCTTTTGAGCCAATCCGGGGTTCCGTTGAGGGCGATGCGTTCGGGAGAGAGATAAAGCAGGCGATATGCCCCTTGGCATGCTCGTTGCAAAGTCTCGTTCCGTTCCCCGCCGGAGAGAGAACTATTGATAAAGCCGGCCGGAATCCCCATCTGTTCGAGCTGCGCGACTTGGTCTTGCATCAGAGCAATCAGTGGAGAGACGACCATAGCGGTTCTCTTCGCATCGAGGACGGCAGGCAATTGGTAGCATAAGGACTTGCCGCCGCCGGTAGGCATGACCACGCAGGCGTCGCGACTCGAAACAATGCTGCGCACAATCTGTTCCTGGCCCGGGCGAAACGATTCGTAGCCCCAATACCGCTTTAGAGCTTGCACAATAGATTCGCTGTCGTCAGGTCCGAAGCCGGAAATTCCATTTTCCTTCGCGAGGAGAGTCGCGCTGGCCATAAATGATCCCTTGCTCATTAAGAGCAGGGTAATGATATTCGCTTTGTGTTCGCTGTCAAGAGGAATTCGCTATCCGCGCTATACATGGATTTTGCGAATCAGTAGATGCCCACTCGCCGCTGGTGAACTGCCCAATTTGCAAGCCCTTTGTTTTGATAAGCATACAACAAGTGCCGGGGATGCGTGGGTACCCCTCAACCGGCAGAAAGAAAAACGAGAAACCATGAACACGCCAATCCCAGACGTTGAAATCCTGCCACCGGAAGCCCCATCCGCCACTACCGCAGCCGGATCCTCCGCCATCCGACTCCCGCTGCCTGCATCGCT
>QHYM01000280.1 GCA_003223295.1 Acidobacteriota bacterium
GGCTCCTGGGGATCTAACTCGACGAGTTTCTGGAGTTGTTGAGCCGCGGCGATCCAATCTTCTGAAGCCTCATACGCTTTCGCTAACTGGAGGCGGGCCTGTGGCTGCTGGGGCATCAGCAGGACCGCGCGCTGGAGTTCGCGTACAGCTTCGGCATTTCTTCCGAGTGCCAGGAAGCTGGCTCCGAGTAGCAGCCGTGATGCACCATAATTCGGTTGAAGTGCCAATGCTTCGCGAAACCTCCGAACAGCTTCCAAATGCTGGCCGCGCATTTGGGCAATGACCCCCAGGTTGTGATAGACGAGCGGATGCTTGATGCCGTGACGGAGCGCACTCGAGAAGATCTTTTCTGCCGAGTCGAGATCGCCGGACTTCAATGCCGCTATTCCAGGGGCGACCTGGGTTTCAAGAGAGAACGGCGGAGGCTCCTGCGCAGGGCACTGAGTTGCGGCGGCGACAAGCAGGAACAAAAAGATCTTGCGGCGCAAGCATCTCAGAAAAGGAGCTGCAGAAGGCATCGATGCAACCGTACAGCTAGAAGAGACGCGCAAATCGCAGATAGTATAAACCAGCGCAGGAGCCCGACCCTATGGAAACAATCAGACCCCTTACTTATAATTGTGTCGCTAAAACTACACAATCCCCCGTGAAAGGAGGGTCCAGACGACGGTTCCTGATGCGATCGCACTGGCCAATTCCGGTAGTGGCTCTTGCGGTTTTTTTCTGCTCTTCGCGTTTAGGTTTTGCTTATTCCGGGCAGAACCGAGCGAGTGAGAGAGAGCAGAGAATTCTGCAGATTCAACAATTGATCCAGGAACACGATCTGGAGAAAGCGCACGTTGAGCTCGCGGAAGCTGCCAAACAGTATCCGGGGGACGAAGGATTCGACAACCTGCTTGGTATCGTCGAAGCGCAGCAAGGCGATTACGTCGCCGCGGAAAAGAGCTTTCGCCGAGCGATTGCCAAGGCGCCAAGATTCACGGGAGCTTACCTGAATTTAGGACGGCTGTATCAAGAGAACATGGGCGCCGACCCGCAGGCGCGGCGGAAAGCTCGCGACATTTACAGGCGAGTGTTGGATTATGACGCGGCGAACACTGAAGCTAATTACCAGAGTGCGGTTCTTTTCCTGCAACAAGGCCAATACCAGGAGTCACTCGATCGTATTTCGCGTCTCTCTGCCGAGCAGCGGAACGCTGCGCAAACGATGTCCATCGAGTGCGCCGATTACGCTGGACTGCGGAATCACAAGGGCGCTGATGATGCGGCTGCAAGGCTTATGGCCGCTCCGGATTTTTCTGAGCCGGATGCCCAGCAAGCGTTGTTAGGGCTGCTTCCAGGCAAGCGTGACGACTTGATTGTCTCCCTGCTGGAGAAGCTACAAAGCCGCCAGCAACTGGGTCCAGCCCTTTTGGAAGCGCTCGGCTTAGCTTATGAACGTATGAACCGGCTAGCAGAAGCGCGGGCCACTCTGGAGAAGTCTTTCACTAACGGAAAGTCTTCCATCGGCCTGCTAATGGAGTTGGCGCGTATCGCGCACCTGCAAAAAGACTATCAGGGAGCCCTCGGTTACCTGGCGCATGCGCGAGACCTGGAACCTGGAAAGGCCAGCCTGCATTATTTCTTTGGCGTTGTGTGTGTGGATCTAAGCCTCATCGCAGAGGCGCGAAATTCGTTTGAAAAGGCGGTGCAGCTTGAACCGGAAAATCCGGATTATAACTATGCGATGGGGGCGGCCTCTGCTTTCGGGCACGATCCGGCGGAGGCCGTTCCGTACTTTGAGAAATACTTTAAACTGAAACCGCAGGATCCGCGTGGCAAGCTTGCCTTGGGTGCGGCCCTTTTCCGCGCCAAAGATTACGAGCACGCCCTTCCTTGGCTGAAAGAATCTGCCGGAATCCCAGAAACCGCCACAAGGGCTCATTATTACTTGGGGGCGATTGCGCTGGAGGAGGACCGGCTTGAGGAAGCTTTCGTCGAACTGCAGGAGGCCTTGAAAGCCAAATCTGATTTTACGGACGCTCTTGCGGACCTAGGCCAATACTATCTGAAGCGCAGAGACTACCAGCAAGCGGAGAAACAGATTCAACTCGCGCTAAAAATCGATCCGGACCACTATGTCGCGAACTTCTATCTCTTGATGCTGTACACTCGCACCAAAGATGCAAGACAAGAATCGCAGGCTAAACGGTTCGATGAATTAAAAAAGCAACTGGCAGAGAAGACCCAGGAATTCCTGCGCATCGTGGATGTACGTCCCTTTGAGAACCCATGAAGATAGTTGGTTGGAAATCCAAGGTCTTTAAGTCGCGGTCGAGGCTATGCGTTTTCTGGCTGCTGGTTCTCATGGTTGCGATCGGGGCAACGGTAAATGGCCAGTCACCGGCGCTAACCGAATGTACGCGAGCTTTTTATGGCGAGGACTATGCATTGGCAATTCAACTGGCAGAGAAACATCTGAGCAAATATCCCAAGGATGTGCCCGTCCGAGTGGTTCTTGCCCGTGCTGAACTTGCTCAAGGTAAGCCTCTGCAAGCTTTTGAGACACTGCAAAGAGTGCTGGAGTTTGATCCGAAAAACATCGATGCCCTGTATTACTTGTCCCTAGCCTCCAAAGAGCTTTCACAGAGCGAATACCAGCGGCTATTTTCAGTGGCTCCCGACTCATTCCGCGGGCACCAACTTCTTGCCGAAGCTGCTTTGAGTATCGGCAACCCGACGGAAGCCGAAGAGGAGTTCAAGAGAGCCTTGGCAGTGAATCCTCATTCCATGGAGGTCTCGACGGAATTAGCCGAGCTGAAGCGTTCTCAGTCAAAGTTTGATGAGGCCATCGGCTATTATTCTCAGGCGGAGAAGAGCGGACCGCTGAATTATGACATCGCTTACGGGCTAGGTGCTTGTTACACATACAAGCAGGAATATCCTCAGGCGATTGAGTGGCTGCGGAAAGCCGTGGCCCTCGTGCCACGCTCCGCGGCGGGTCGGTTCGCTCTCGGCAATGCATTGTTTCAAAACGGGCAAATCGAAGAGGCCGTCCCGGAATTGAATGAAGCCCTCCGTCTCGAGCCGCGCATGAAACAGGCATATTTCCTTCTTGGGCGAGCTTACTCAAAACTAGGCCGCCAGGAGCAGGCGAGAGCAGCAATTAGGAAGCTAGACGAGCTCAACCGTTCTGAGGTGCCCGAGAAAGAGAAGAAGTCTGGCCCCGATAGCAATCCAAAGCCACGACGATAGAAGCTTCCTTGAAGACGCTTTGCAGATGAATTCTATCTAATCCGGATTATTTGGAAACTTTGAGCAGCACCACACCGTGCTTCGGGACTTCCGTTGCATACGAATTCTGGGCGGTGGCCAGGTCTTTGTGATCCAGGAGGTCGCGGAGTTTCGCCGCGGCAGGCGCGCCAATCCCTTTGAAATCGAGCGTCATTTGGATCGCGGACTCGCTGCGATTGAAGAGTCCCACGGCTTGGCTGCCGTCGGCGAGGGGCTTGGCCCAGATTTCCAGGGGGCCCTCTTGCCAAACCCTGTGTCCTTGTACGCCCTTACTGTCCTGATCCACGGCGATGACGTCGGAGTTGGTTAGTAGCTCCTTCGTTTCTGCGGACATATTCCGCAGGTCGTTTCCTGCCAAAAGGGGAGCAGCAAGCAGGGCCCAAAGCGCCATATGTGTCCGATATTCGTCGCGGTTCATGTGGCCGTTTCCCACTTCCAGCATATCCGGGTCATTCCAGTGCCCGGGACCGGCAAATATTTCCAGGCCGTTTTGCCCAAACCCAATGAGAGACATGCTGTCGTAACTGTCGCTTATGTCTCCCGTGGTCCTCCACAAATTGCCGGTTTTCGGCCCCCACCGCCACGGCGCTTTTACACCCCAGTTGCAAATGCTGAACACAATAGGACGCCCGGATTGTGCAAGCGCATCGCGAAGTTTTGCATATTGCACTTCCGGGTCAAGACCTTCCGAGTTGCACCAGTCGATCTTCACGTAATCGATTCCCCAGGAGGCATACGTTTTGGCGTCTTGGACTTCGTGATTCAGGCTGCCGGGCCGCTTCTCGCAAGTACCTGTGCCCGCATCCGTGTAAAGGCCCAGCTTCAAACCTTTAGTGTGGATATAGTCCGCGAGCCCTTTCATGCCGGAGGAGAACCTTTGGGGATCCGCGACGATAGTCCCCTGCGCATCGCGACTCACCTGCCAGCAGTCGTCGATGTTCACATACTGATAGCCGGCCGCCTGCATCCCGCTACTGACCATGGCGTCTGCCATCTCGCGAATGAGTTTGTCACTCACATTGCAACCAAACTTGTTCCAACTGTTCCAGCCCATGGGCGGAGTAGCCGCCAGAGAACTGGAAGTCTGAGAGACAGCGGATGGCGTGAGCAAGGCCGCGGCATTCAGGAAAAGTAAAGCACCCAGAAGACTACGAAGGGCAAGGCATCGTAAAGAAATCATTGTTCCTCGCATATTTTCCAGCCGTAAGCGATTACGTGAGCCTAGCACGGCGTGGCAAAAAGTGCGATGCTATTCGCCGCGGTTCCCAGTAGATTCATCCTCAGTTGACGAGCCCTTTATGGACTGGGATGCCGCGAAAAAAAAACGCAGTCCGCGACGCATGAAACAATTGCCAATTCCCATGGCTGCCAGGAAAACGAACCAACGTGAGATGAGAAAGAATGTTCGTCGCCTGGGTTCTGTCGCGCTGGTCTTCATTTCGGCTTGGCTCTGGCCAGGTGCCTCCGGCCAGGAACCTGAGGATCGCAAGCCAGAAAAACCGAGACCCACTGGAGTTGCCACCGGTGCTCCTCACGCCCCGGTGAAGGACGCCATGTCCCGCCCCATCACCGCGGGCGGGTTTGTGGATGGAGCGCCAATCGTTTTCGTGGACATCACCAAACAGGCCGGTCTTGAAAAATTCCACCATCGTTCGGGGACTCCCGAGAAAGCAACCATCCTCGAGACGCCCGGTTCCGGTGTAGCCCTCCTTGACTATGACAACGATGGCTGGCTGGACATCTATTTGCTCAACGGATCCACGTTTGCCGCCCTAAAGGGGAAAGAACCAGCCCCGCGCGCTATGCTCTTGCACAACAATCATGACGGTACTTTCACTGACGTTACGGCCAAGGCCGGCGTGGCGAACGAGCGATGGGGATTCGGCGTGGCTGTGGGCGATTACGACAACGATGGCTGGCCAGATATCTACGTGTCTAACTTCGGCAAGAACCGCCTCTACCATAACAACCACGATGGAACATTTACGGATGTGGCGGAGAAAGCGGGCGTTAGCCTGGGAGGTTGGTCGACTGGACCGACCTGGGGTGACTACGATCGTGATGGCTTGCTGGATTTGTTTGTGCCTGGCTACGTGCAATTCGATGCCGATCACCCGCCCGCTGCCGGTCGCGATGGAATCCCGCTGAGCGCCTGCCAATATCGCGGCGTGAACTTCTCGATGTGCGGGCCACGGGGTCTTCCTGGAGAAACCGATCATCTGTTCCATAACAATGGGGATGGTACGTTCACCGACGTAAGTCAGAAGGCGGGCGTAACCAACTCACAGAGGTACTACGGCCTGGCCTCGGTATTTGTGGATGCGGACGACGATGGCTGGGTGGATTTGGCCGTGGCCAACGATTCGACGCCCAGGTATCTCTACCGCAATCTTCACGACGGCACCTTTGAAGATGTGAGTTATTTGTCCGGGTTCGCTTTGACAAATGAGGGACTGGCGCAGGCGTCTATGGGAATCGCTGTTGGCGACTACAATCGCGACGGCAAAGTGGATTTCTTAATTACCACATTTTCGGACGACTACAAGACACTCTACAGAAACGATGGCGGCAACAACTTCTCTGACGTCACCTTTCGAGCTGGATTGGGAGGTCCCACAATCCCTTTCCTGGGGTGGGGGACCGCGTTTATGGACTTTGACAACGACGGTCTCCTGGACATTTTTGTCGCGAATGGACACGTTTATCCGTCGGTGGATCAGCGGGACTGGGGCACAACCTGGGCCCAGCGGCCACAATTGTTCCGCAATCTCGATGGGACCAAGTTTCAGGAAGTTCCACCAGCCACGGGAAGCGGCTTGGCTGATGTAATTCCCTCGCGGGGCGCGGCGTTTGGGGACCTTTTCAACGAAGGGCGCATTGACGTCGTGCTTGATAATATGGATTCTCCCCCCACACTACTCCGCAATGTCGTAAAGAACGGCAATCACTGGATCACTTTCAGATTAATTGGCGGAGCGAAGAGTCCGCGGGATGCTATTGGTGCCAAGATCTTCCTCACCGCGGGCGGTGTACGCCAGCGCGGTGACGTCTTCAGCGGGGGAAGTTACGCCTCGAGCTCTGATCTGCGTCTTCATTTCGGTTTGGGGACGGCCACAAAGATTGAAAAAGTTGAGATTCAATGGCCTAGCGGAAAGCGAGAAGAGATTATCGTGCCGCGCGTGGACAGCATCCTGACCGTAGTGGAAGGACAGGGAATCGTTGAGAAATAATCTCTGCCAGATCATTTGCGTCAACCCAGAGTTCAAACCGGAAATGTGATGTTTTCTGGTCCAGTAGCTCGATACATCTGCATCTGTGGCGTAGCTGTGTGCGCGCTTCTGCTTTCTCGCTCAGCACTCTCTCAAATGAAACGAGGCCGTGCAGCCGCTCTTTCCGACTTTCGGCCCCGAGAGGAGGTGCCTGGGGAGAGCTTTATAGGCGCAGTGGCGTGCGCCAGTTGTCACGCGCAAAAAAGTGGTTCGCATTTGCAGACCGCCATGGGACATGCGCTGCAGAAGCCTACGGAAAGCGCCGTGTTGCAAAGCCATCCCAGAATGACATTTCAAGCGAGGCAATTCTCTTATGAGATCGTGACTGACAACCAGCAAAGCGTGTATCGCGTGACCGACGGAAAGGAAACTTTCAGTGAGCCAATCCTTTATGCATTCGGTAACGCCCATGTAGCCCAGACCTATGTATTTCGCCACGGTGGAAAGCTCTACGAAGGCCGCGTGAGCTATTACTCTGCAATTGACGGGTTGGATTGGACCATTGGAGACGTTCTCAATCCGCCGCCAAACCTCGAACAAGCGGCTGGGCGCGACATCGACGGCGATGAAGCGCGCAACTGCTTCAGTTGCCACGGCACCGCCGCGCTGATCAACGGGAAGCTTCGGCTCGATCGCATGTTTCTCGGTGTTACTTGCGAAGCGTGCCATGGGCCGGGAGAGAAACATGCCATCGCAAAGCTTCTCGAAACAGGAGAAGGCTCGGCTATCTTTAATCCCAAGAAGCTCGCTCCTGAAACACTATCCCAGGAATTCTGCGGCGCCTGCCACCGCGGTGTCGACGCGGTCGCCATGATGCCGGACCTCGGGGGCATCAGCAATGTTCGCTTTCAGCCGTACCGTTTGTTTAACAGCCGCGGACATGATCCCAAAGAACCGCATTTGGCATGCACCGCCTGCCACGATCCACATCAGGATTTGAAGCAGAATGAGGCGGGCAACGACTCAAATTGTACGGTTTGTCATGAAGCGAGGGGGCCGGCGCAAAACGGAGCGGCCGGCAAAAGATGTCCCGTGCGGAGCGATAAGTGCGTCACCTGTCACATGCCCAAAGTGGAATTGCCCGGGGCGCACTTCAAATTTACCGATCATCGAATCCGAATTGTTCGGCCTAGAGAACCGTACCCTTATTGAGCCTTTCTCTGCGTCACCTGATCCCTGAGCCCTCAACAATTGTGATGTAGCGGTCGATGGGAAGATTTTGTGTCGCACTTCCCACTGTTAACCAGGTAGATGTACATCCAGCCATCGTTGTCGTAGTCCAAAAAGGCACAACCGGCTCCGGTAGTTTCGGGCAAATAGTATTCGGGCGAGCGCCCGTTCACCTGGCGCCAGGCGATCCCGCTGACTGCGGAAGGCACTTGTTCAAACAGAGGCCGGAGAGAAGTGGTAGCGTATTTTGTTACGGCCGTTGCGTCCACCGTAGCATCCGTATTTCTTCGCGGTGCTCAGAGTCTGCCGTAACATCTGTGGCTTATGACGATTCGTCAATCCGTTCCGCGGCGCGATTTGCGGAACGCGTGGCCGCTTCCATGCCCCAATTCAGGTTGTCGGCGTAGGCTCCCGCGAAATGAATTCGTCCGTGAGGTTCAACAAGCGCCGGCCAAAGCTTCGTGAGGTCACCAGGACGATAGTTCAGCGTCTCACACGCCATCACCCATGGGTCCTTCGACCAGTCATGCACCAGCGCCAGTTCGATGTCTTCGGATTTGCCGGGATAGTACCTGCGGAACGTCTTTAGCGCAGCTTCGCCAGTAGTTAAGGCGTCCGCCGTAGAGACGAGAAGGCCCCGCTTGGTATCCACGTCATCCGCCATTCTCCAGATATGATTGAGTGCGCGTTCGTTGAACTCGATACTGGGGCTGACTCCGTCCTTTTCCCAGAACCGGCTGCGCGATTGAAAGAATGGCCGCGAAGCCGTGTAGTAGGGAACTGTCGCGATTGCATAACGCTTGCTCTCCGGCCACGCGGGGGTCACGGGGATTTGCCGCAGCATCACGGCCGACATGCAACAAACAAGGTACTCCGCTTCCATGGTCTTTTCTTCACTCGATTCGCGATAGCGTACGCGCACGCCGCTCGGGCTGTGCTCGATTCCCGTGATGGGTCTGTCGAGGCGAACACGATCGCCGAGCCGCGAAGCGAACGCATCGGTCATTTCTTGGTTCCCGCCCTTCAGGCGGAAGACTCTCGGAGGGAATAGCGGCACCTTACGCAGCTTCAAGATAGCGGCGTGCCATAACACATGGAGCGCGGACATGCCCGTGCCTCCAATGTATCGAATCGCCGACGCCGACGCGCCCTGTTGCTTCAGCCATTGGTCCATCCCCAAGTGGTCAAGATCGTTCAGCCCGGCGTCAAACGGTCGGTACTCGTCAGTGAATTTGTCAAGGACGGGGTCGAAATAGAGCGACGGCAGCTCCCACCAGGCATGACGCGCGAGGGACTGGACTTCTCGCTGGTTGAACCCGAGCGCCTTGAGCACATTCGGATTCTGCAGGTCGTCCTCGGAATACATTTTTCCTTGCAGCACGCGAAGCATGCGGTTCCGGCGTGGATAGGGGAGCGCCGTCAGGTTGAACTCTTTGACGTATTGCCAGTAACGGTCATAGCCGGGCTGGGTGAAGTGCTCTGCGCCGGCATCCACGTAAAGTCCATCGGCGAGGCCTTCGCGCACAGTACGAACGTGACCTCCCGTGCGCCCGGACGCTTCGAGGACGGTCACATCGTGCCCTCGCCTCATCAGTTCGTAGGCGCACGATAGTCCGGCGATCCCGGCTCCCGCGACTATGACTTTCTTGACTCGCTTCGTTTGGCTCTGCCCGGAGAGCGCCGGCAAGGCCGTGAGCAGAAGCCCCCCGCCAATTTTTAGAGCTTCGCGTCGCGGGATGCGATTGCGACCTTCGGCCTCCCTTGTGTTTTTCGGTGGTTTGGCAGATTCGGTTGACATGAACACCTGCGTCAATAAGGAATTGTATTCGGATTCTTCACCATTTAGGTTGCATGCTACCCAATCCAGCAATCAATTCCGTTGGATTATGATGCCGCGCCATTCTAATGGTTCGCGGAAGATTTGGACAGATCCACCTCCCGTCGATTGCTTTGCAGGTTTAGTCGCGACTTGTATTCGAACAGTCTTAACCTCGTAAGGCGGCGGGAGCGACGGGGCTCGAATCCGCAACCTCCTGCGTGACAGGCAGGAGCATGCCAGCGCCACGAGGACATGCCAACAAATAGCCCAGGTCCCTAGACACATGCGACGAGCTGTGCTCACCCGTCCAATCCAGCAGAAGTTCTAGCTGCGGTGCAATCGCAGCTCCCTCGTTGCCCAGGTACGTCTCGCGGGAAAATGTATTGGTAGTAAGGATTGTTTCTTACTTTATCCCTTATCGAGGTTTCTTGGATGAATAGAGGGCTATTTCATTTGCAAGCGGTGTCGGGCACGACGCGGAAGGCCCAAGACAAGTTGGTCGAGGCTGTTTTGCCCGTGCAAATGCGCGTGATAACCATTGTGGAAGCTCAAGCGAAACCAGTCGCACCCTAATTGCACTCAGAATGAGCGGCGTCCAAGCTGTAAGTCTGTGGTGAGCGGCCTGAGACATAGGAAAATATGGCGGGGACGACGGGACTCGAACCCGCGACCTCTGCCGTGACAGAGTGGCAGTTGGTTGGAACTTAGTGATACTTAACGGCGCTGACAGCCCGTCATTGATACTCTAAGGAATCCTTTGGCACGACTTATTGGACCCTAATCGGACCCATCGTTACACATCGGACCGACGCCGATGCATATCTTCATTCCCCACAAC
>QHYM01000388.1 GCA_003223295.1 Acidobacteriota bacterium
CTTTCATATTCAACAAGTTAACGTAGAGCGCTGCTCCGGCGCTCTGCCCTCAGCGAAGGAAATTTCGTAAGTCGCTGATTTCTTGATGGTTCCCGTACAGCAACCGAAGGTTGCCCTGCAGCTCCCAGCCTGGGGTGGCGTGTCCGTCCAACTCCCGGTGCCGAAGGCACCGCTCTTACGGCGCTCCCCGGCGCTGCCCGTTAACCCAAGAGACTAACCCCAAAATCAGCCCTCGGCACGTCGGTTGAGTGACCGAGGCCAACAGCCGACCTTCTCGGTTTAGGCATCACTGGACGTTCTTGGTGGGTGGCGGAGGAGGAACAACATACCGGGGAGGCGGGCCTCCGAATCGAAGTGTCTCAAATATCTCCTGCGCCAATTGTTGTTGCGTGGGGGTAAGGTCTTTCCCAAAGAGGGTCAGCGCACTCGCGTTACCCGCGTTGCGGAAATATACGCCCGTTATCCCATGACCAGGTACTCTTGGACTTACTATTTTTGCGCGACGCCCCCCGATGGACTTATGAATGACGACATATGCCGGTTTCTTTTCTTCTTTAAGAGGGTTTGAGTATCCGCCAAAATCAAACCTTAGCACGACACCGTCACCGACAAACTCTCCAATGTAGGAATCAGCACCATCTAACTGGTGAAACTCCCACCCAGACGGAGCCAAAATCGAAAACGGACCAGCGTCAACTTTGTGCCAACCCGACTCCTTGGCCCCAGGCTGCTGCGCATGGTCGACCTGAACGGTGGTGGATTTTGCTGAAGCCCCGTCGCCACTTGGCGAAGACAACAAGGCAAGGAGACCGATAAACACCGCGCCGCAGATGGAAATAGTTAATCGCATTTTTCTCAAGGGTTAATCAGCTCCGCAACCCGGTCGGAGCGAAGCCCTGCATCGCCCGAAGAGTGACGCATTTAGGGCGAAGCGCAGACCGAGGTGCGGGAGAATTTGCAAAACATCGTGGCCCTTAGAGAAAAAGTTCGCGCCAGCATCGCGTAGGAACGACGATCGACAACTCGGTCGATCCCTAGCATCCCCGTTTGCAGAGTAGCTCGCTGCCCATTCCCTCATCCCTTGCCCCCGTTTAAGCGTTCTGAGGTATCCCGGCCTCTTGGAGCACACCCTATCGAATGCAAAGCGTCAAAACGATGGGCAGGAGCAGAACGGCAGCCGGAACCAACAAAGGGCTGACTGGCCTCGCCTCTATGAGCATCGCCAATTGATTTTCTCCGCGTTAAAGTGTAACTGAAACTCAACGCGAATTCGGAGTCTGGCGAGGTTTGGTAATGGGCTCCTTTGAAATCGGCTCGGGCTGCCGCCGGCCGAGTCTTCGGGAGGAACCATATGTCGATCCAATGGGGATGCGTCTTACTTGCTGCTTTCCTCATGGAACTCGTTCTCTTCGCTATTGCGGTCCCGCTATTCATGAGCGGCGCAGGGCGAGTCCTGGTTTACGTCGTGCCGCCAGCGGCGCTCATTGCCACGTTCGCTATCACCGTGTGGATTGGACGGTGGATTAAGGCGAAGTTCGTCCTGCATGGCGTTCTCATCGGCGTCGTAGGCACACTCATGTACCTGGGCCTCACTCGCGTGCAATCGGAACCGTGGCAATACCTGTTTGCCCATGCATTGAAGGTTGTTGGCGGCGCCGCGGGTGGTTTAGTCCTGGCGCGGCGTCAGACCGCAACAAATTAGCTGCTGAAGGTCGTTTGTCAATGCAGCCCAGTATCCCGGATTTCAGAAGCTTCTCTCTGTGGCTCTTCGGGCCAGCAAATGAGGATGCCGTCCGCCGTGAATTCGGGCCGTCCGCACTTCCTGCGGAACGAGAACGAGCTTACGTGCACCTAGTACCAGACTTCAGGCGCAACAGCTGTTCGCTTGAGCTTCGGAGCGGTGAAGTAGACTTCACCCCGCTACTGCGCTTCGCAGTTCACGATTCGGTTCATCCTTGCGGTGAGGCGAATTTGAGGAAAAGAAGCGAAATGACGGAAAACACGGCAACCGCGAAAGACGCGGTCCAAACCTCGGACGAGGTGGGAGCGACTCCACCCTTTGACGCACCGTTCGTCACGGTTGCCGTGGGGTCGCTCCCGCCTCAGTCACGCGCAGAGTGTGACCCATTCGGCCGCGTCCCAGAGCTGGAGTTGTAAGACAACGTTCATTACACCCCGTAACAGAGAAAGGAACGACAAGGATCAAAGCCGGCAAAACAACCCAAAACGGCACCCGCCCAGGCTCGTGATGGGGAGGCCATCGAAGCCCTCGTGGGCTGGCATGCTGAATTCAGCGAGGATCCTATTCTTCCCCACCTGTGGCTCCATTACATTGTCGCGACGGCGCCATTCGTTTCCTGAAACTAACAAGCGTAACGGCAATCCGCGTAGCTCCTCCTGTTGGACCCCATGAAACTTCTGGAGGGAGCCTCCGAGAGGGCTGGCTCCCGAAAGAGAAGTGGCAAATCACAAAGATTTTCGGTGAGGTTTTCCCTTCTCGAGGGCCTCTTACTATATGGAGGGGAATTCACGTTGATATCTCCCGTTGGCCTGGTGAAGCCGTTTCCACCAACGAGGATCAAAAACGATGGAAGCCCGAGCGCGCTCCTGTGTCGGTCGCAATTTGTCTTTTACATTTTTTTTCTTAGGCCTCTTGTAGTCGTAGAGGGGCGAAGATCCTAGTGGAAAGGTGACGGGTGCGTGAAAGACACACGTAACCC
>QHYM01000281.1 GCA_003223295.1 Acidobacteriota bacterium
CTTGGACTCCCGAGAGAATCTAGTCGTCGATCCGAACCAATTGATTCTCTTCAACTTATAACCGGACAGCAGTGATTTTCCACAAATGGTAGACTGAACCGCTCCGTCCGCCCGGCTGAGGAAAAGGAGGGTGAGATGCGATTGCCAGGTTTCACAATGCTTGGAGAGCGAATGGCACTGCTGGGCTGCATGGTGTTGGCGGGCTGCATGCCAATGGCGGCCCAAAACGTTACGGCCACTCCGGAGACGGGAGTGACGCCGAACACGCTCCTGCTGTACCGCGCCGACTTGATCCCCGGGAAAGAGACCGCTTACGAGCAGCTGGAAGTGGAAATCGTGCAAGGTTACGCGAGCGCGAAAATTCCGATTTACTGGACTGCGCTGCAATCGGTCACCAGTACATCACACGTGCTGTATTTCGACGGATTCGACAATTTTGCGGACATCGAGCGATCCGGAGCGGATCTGGCGCAGGGACTGGATGCGCACCCGGAAATCGGAACGCTGCAGCAGAAATTGGCGGATCTAGTCGCCACGACGCGAACCGTGCTGGCATTCCGGCGCGACGACCTCGGCTACCGCCTGAACAAGATTGACCTGGCCAAAGCGAACTTCGTGCGGGTTTCCATTTTTCAGTTCCGGGCGGGATTTGAAGAAGAATTTGCGGAGGCGGTGCGCACCCGCGCGCGGATGTATGAGACCAACGACGTCGACACGCCGTGGATGATCTACCAGGTGCACTCCGGATTCGCGCTGCCGACGTACATCGAATTTCAGCCCATGAATTCGCTGAGCGAGATCGATGATGCGCTGGATCGCAATGCAAAAGCCCGACGTCCCGGAGGTTCGCTGGCCGCGCAGAAATGGATTCGAGAAGCGGACCTGAGCATTGACATCCAAATCTATCGCGTCAGCCAGAGCCTGAGCCATTTGTCGGCACTGAATGCGGCGCGGGGCGGCGCAAAGCACGACAGCGCCTCGACGGCGCGCGCCCGGAAATATACCCTTCTGGCGCAGCCGTGAATCGAATTCCCAGGAATCCAGCAAAACAATAATACAAGAGGAGAAAAACCCATGCAGCGTAAAGGCTCGGCAGTGTGGCAAGGCGGATTGAAAGACGGCAAAGGCACGATTTCGACAGAGAGTGGAGTGCTGAAGCAGACGCAGTATTCCTTCAGCACGCGCTTTGAAAATGGCGTGGGGACGAATCCAGAAGAACTTCTGGCCGCGGCTCACGCAGGGTGCTTCACCATGGCCCTTTCCGCGCAATTGGGAAATGCGGGGATGACGGCGAGCAAACTGGAAACCACGGCGACGATTTCTCTGGAGAAATTGCCGGATGGATTTGCAATTACGAAAAGCTATCTGGAGTTGGTGGCGCACGTTCCCGGCGCGGACAAAGCGAAATTCGACACGGCAGTGAAAAACGCGGAGACGGGCTGCCCGGTTTCGAAGCTGTTCAAGGCGGAGATCAGCGTCAGTGCGCGGCTGGTGTCGTAAATCTTCGACGCGTTCCCATCAGGCGTTCTCACAGAGCAAGACAAGCGAGTACAATGCCGCATATGATTCCAGCGCCAGGCGCGTTCGCTGCAGGTGTCGCAATCTTCTTGATTGTGGTGTGGGACGCTTTTGAATCCATCATCCTCCCGCGCCGGGTCACGCGAAAGTTTCGCCTGGCGCGCGTGTTCTATAAATTCACGTGGAACACCTCAAAATTCCTTACCGGGCTTATCCCTTCGCGCAAGAAACGCGAGACGCTGCTCAGTTTCTTCGGGCCGCTCTCGCTGCTCGTGCTGGTGGGAGTGTGGGCAGTGGGCCTGGTTTTGGCCTTTGGGCTGATGCAGTACGGGGCGGGTTCGAGCGTAAGCATCACGGGCGGTCAGCCGGGCTTTGCCATGGATATTTACCTTAGCGGCACGACTTTTTTCACGCTGGGGCTCGGCGACGTTGTGCCGCGGACGGGACTGGCTCGCGTGCTAGTGGTCACGGAAGCGGGCTTCGGGTTCGGCTTTCTCGCGGCGGTGATCGGCTACTTGCCGTTCATCTACGGATCGTTTTCGAAGCGCGAAGTGAACATTTCGCTGCTGGACGCGCGCGCGGGAACGCCTCCGACGGCGGGAGAGCTTCTGCGCCGCCACGCCTATCCGGGGGGCAGCGAGGCACTGCGATTGCTTTTCAAGGATTGGGAATTCTGGGCAGCGGAGCTGATGGAGAGCCACCTCTCTTATCCGGTGCTGGCGTTTTTTCGCTCGCAGCACGACAACCAATCCTGGATCGCGGCGCTGACCGCCATCCTGGATAGCTGCGCACTGGTCAAAGTGGCGGTTCCGGACACCTGCCGGCGGCAAGCGGAATTGACTTTCGCCATTGCGCGCCACGCGGCGGTCGATCTCTCGCAAGTTTTCAAAACGAAACCGCGCGCCCTTCCGCAGAATCGGCTTTCCGCGGAAGACCTGAAGCAGATTCGCGACATGTTTGCGCAACACGGCTTGAAGATGGGCGACATGGAAGAAGTGGGCGAACGGCTTGCGGAACTGCGGAAAATGTACGAGCCGTATCTTTTCGCGCTGGCGGAATACTTGAACCTGACTTTGCCGCCCTGGATTCCATCAGCGAGAGGAAAGGACAACTGGCAGACGACGGCGTGGGGCCGCTCGGCGGGACTGTCCGAGAAAGAGACGGCGGCCATCGGCGCAGACGATCACTTTTAGATTTTCCTGACGGGGCGCATGCGCATTGCGCGGCGGGGATTGAAATTCATCGGAGACACAATCATGAAAGCTATTCTTGTTCGTCAATTTGGCGGCCCGGAAGTCCTGAAACTCGAGGACGTGCCGACCCCGAAACCTGCGGCCGGACAGGTGCTCGTGCGCATTCACGCGGCGGGGGTGAATCCCTACGATACGTACATGCGCGCGGGAACGTATGCGGTCAAGCCGCCGCTTCCCTACACTCCCGGGTCGGATGGCGCCGGCGTAATTGAAGCTGTCGGCGAAGGCGTGAAGAGCGTGAAGGTGGGCGACCGCGTGTACACCGCGAAAACTGTGACGGGTGCGTACGCCGAATATGCGTTAGCGCTGGAAGAACAAGTGCATACGCTTGCAGCCAGAATCAGCTTCAGCCAAGGCGCAGGCGTTTGGGTGCCGTATGGAACCGCGTATCATGCGCTGTTTCATTCGGCGAAAGCGCACGCGTCGGAGACTGTGCTCGTCCATGGTGCGAGCGGCGGTGTGGGCAGCGCAGCGGTGCAAATGGCGCGCGCGATGGGGCTCACCGTTTTTGGGACCGCGGGAACGTCGAAAGGACTCGACCTCGTTAAGCGCGAAGGCGCTCATCAAATTTTCGATCACAGCAAGGCGGGCTACCAGGAAGAAATCATGAAAGCGACGGACGGGCGTGGGGTGGACATCATTCTGGAGATGCTGGCTAACGTGAATCTCTCGCATGATTTGAAACTCCTCGCGACGAATGGCCGCGTGATCGTGATTGGCAACCGCGGCGAGATTACCATCAACCCGCGTGACTTGATGCTGCGCCGCGCTTCGGCTCGCGGCTTCACGCTTTGGGCTGTCACTCCAACGGAAGAAGCGGACATTCATGCCGGGTTGATTGCAGGCCTGGAAAACGGCACCCTGCGTCCGGTGGTGGGCAAGGAGCTTCCACTGGCGGAAGCTGCGCGCTCTCACAAAGAGATTCTGGAGCCCGGCGCCGCGGGAAAAATCGTCCTTATTCCGTGAACGGTTCCGCCAGCAAACTGGCAAGATTATGCCGTATAATGAAGGTTCGCTGACCACGATTCAAAGAGATTTGTAATCACACGGACCTGTTATCGTGTACGCTGCCCTCACATTCACGATTTTCATCGCGCACCAGAGCGCCATCAGCCGCTACTTTCATAGACTCACCGACAAGACCTTTAGCGGCATTTACCACGCCAATGCCTTTGACCTGGCCATGATGATTCCCTACTTCATCGTGCTTATGGTTCTGGCGATGTACGGGCTGCACCGCTACTGGCTGGTCTACGACTATTTCCAGTATTCGAAAAACGTGCCACTGCCACCGCCGCCGGTCACGAACTGGCCGCCGGTCACGGTGCAATTGCCGATTTTCAATGAGCGCTACGTGATTGAGCGGCTTGCGGAAGCGGTCTCGCGATTCGATTATCCGCGGGAACTGCTCGACGTCCAGGTGCTGGACGATTCCACTGACGAGACGCAGGAAGTCGCGCGCGCCTGCGTCGAGCGCCACGCCGCCCAGGGCATGCCCATCACGTACATCCACCGAACGAACCGCGAAGGGTACAAGGCCGGCGCGCTGGAAAACGGCTTGCAAACGGCGAACGGCGAATTCGTGGCGATTTTTGACGCCGACTTCATTCCTGAACCGGATTTTCTGCCCCGCACGATTCCGTATTTCCTGAACGCAGACGGCGGGGACAACATTGGCATGGTGCAGACGCGCTGGACCTATCTGAACAGCGACTATTCCCTGCTCACTAACGTGGAAACGATTCTGCTTGACGGGCACTTTGTGGTGGAACATGGCGCGCGTTCGCGGCGTGGCACGTTTTTCAATTTTAACGGCACGGCAGGCGTGTGGCGCCGCAAAGTGATTGACGACGCCGGGGGCTGGCAGCACGACACGCTGACGGAGGACACGGACCTTTCGTATCGCGCGCAGCTTAAAGGCTGGAAATTCCTTTACCTCCCGCAAATCGAATGCGCGTCTGAACTGCCGGTGGACATGAACGGCTTCAAGTCGCAGCAAGCGCGCTGGGCCAAGGGATTGATGCAGACGGCGAAGAAAATCCTTCCGAAAGTTTTTGCAGCGGACGTGCCGTGGCACGTTAAGGCCGAAGCGTTTTTCCACCTGACAGCCAACATCAGCTATCCGTTGATGGTTTTGCTTTCGACGATGCTTCTGCCGGTGATGATCGTGCGGTTCCAACAGGGCTGGCTTCAGATGCTGCTGATCGACCTGCCGCTTTTTCTCGCATCAACCTGTTCGATTTCGAGCTTCTACCTGGTGGCGCAAAAAGAGTTGCGGCCCAAGACCTGGTGGCGAACTTTCCTTTATATGCCGTTCGTGATGGCCACGGGCATCGGCATTTCCGTCCGCAACACTCAGGCGGTGATTGAAGCTATCCTAGGGAAGAAGAGCGAGTTTGCACGCACGCCGAAATTCAAAATTGAAGGCAAAAAAGGCACGTTCGCGAAAAAATCGTACGCGAACAAAGCAGGGTGGATGCCTTACGCCGAAGTATTGTTGGGGCTCTATTTTTCGCTCACTGTGGTCTACGCCATTGCCAATGAAAATTACCCCACCGTGCCGTTCCTTCTGCTGTTTGTGTGGGGCTATCTTTACACCGGCTTCATGTCGCTCGGGCAGACGTACTTCGCGCATTTGCGCTTCGGCGTGAATGCGCCCGAAATGCGGCCTGCTGCTTCCGGCGCGCCAGGGTTCTGAACTCTTCGCAGTTTGTATTCACAAGAATTATAAGATTTGAAAGATTTTACTGAAGAAGTAGAATTTCTTCAGTTGCCTGCCGCTCCGCGGGTAACTGCACTTCCCTTCCAAGGAGGTCCCGCCATGGGATTCCGCATCCGGATTGCTTTTCTGTTGTCTCTCGGCTTTTCCGCGGTCGGCCACGCGCAGAAGCCAGCTGTCTCCACAACTGGCCAGCAATGCCTGGGCTGTCACTCGAACACCACGCCGGGCATCGTGGAGCAATGGAAATCCAGCGCGCACGCCAAGAAAGGAGTCGACTGCTACTCCTGCCACAAGGCTGCAGAGAACGATCCCGCCGCTTTCGACCATTACGGTCTAAAGATTGCGGTGATTGTTACGCCCAATTATTGCGCGCGGTGCCACAAAGATGAAATGGCGCAATTCGAAAAGAGCCATCATGCGGCTGCGGCAAGATTTATCGGCTCGCTCGACAACATGCTCGGTGAAATTGTGGAGGGCGGCCCTGCGGCCGCGAATGGCTGCCGGCAATGCCACGGCAGTGAAGTGAAGTATCTTGGCGATGGGAAGTTTGATCCTGCGACATGGCCGAATAGCGGCATAGGCCGCGTGAATCCGGACGGCAGCCGGGGCACTTGCGCGGCATGTCACGGACGGCACGGTTTCAGTTCGGCCCTGGCGAGGCAGCCGGAAAATTGCGGAAAGTGCCACATGGGCCCGGATCATCCGCAGGCAGAGATTTACGCGGAGTCCAAACACGGTATTCAGTTTCGCGCCAACATTGCCAAGATGAACCTGGACTCGAAATCGTGGATCGTGGGAAAGGACTATTCGGCCGCACCCACCTGCGCCACGTGCCACATGAGCGCCACTTCCAACCAAGAAGTAACGCATGATGTGGGCGATCGCATCAGCTTCACGCTTCGCCCGGCCATCAGCATCAAGCTTGAGAATTGGGAGAAGCGCCGCAACGCCATGAAGGATGTTTGTTCAAACTGCCACGCCACCGGCTGGGTGGACAATTTTTATGTGCAGTACGAAGGCACGATCGATTTGTATAACGAAAAGTTCGCCAAGCCCGCGAAAGCGATTATGGACCAGCTGTACGCCGCGAGAAAACTCACCAAGACACCGTTTGACGAGAGAATCGAATGGGTTTATTACGAACTCTGGCACCACGAAGGCCGCCGCGCGCGGATGGGAACAGCGATGATGGGCCCCGATTACACGCAATGGCACGGCTTCTACGAGGTGGCCAAACACTTCTACACGGAGTTTATCCCAGAGGCCGAGCAGCTCCAGCCCGGAGTCACTGCCGAGGTGATGAAGAGCGACTTTCACAAGTGGACTGCGGGGCTCTCGAAGGAACAGATCCAGCAGCAGATCGATTTCTACAAGGACCGATACAAACAGTAGATTTCCTTGTCATCGAGAAAGTAAGAAGGTCGCCTGCGATTGGCGGCTTCACTTTTGTTTCTTCGTTGCCTTGGCAAACTTTCGAATATACGTCACTACGTCCGCGATTTGCTTGGCGCTTGGTCCACGCTCGGCAGAGGCATGCGCGTATTCCTTGTGTCCCACGCCATAGGCGATGGTTTTAAAGATTTCTTCGTCGGAGAGTTGCTGGACCGCGTCCGAACGCAAATCGGCCGGTTTAATCTTCATTTGCGTATGGCCTTGGCCGTCGCCGTTTGGGCCATGGCATTTCAGGCATTGCGCCTTATACCTTGACTCGCCATCATCGGCAGACTTCGCGTGAGGCGGAAATACAATCAAGAGCCCCCAAAAGACACAAAACCGCTCGCACACTGACCCTCCACGCTTTTTAACTTATCAGGTTGCGCCCCTGGAGAGGGTTTACTTTGTCCAAGACTAAAACTATTTCTCCCTTTGTGACTTACGTTTACAGAGTAGACTGTCCACGGAATAGTTCTGTGGATTCTATCTATTTAGAGAATTCAGCTGTCCGTCTCCATGCCGTCGCTGCGGGACCGAAAGATGGCCCCGTCGTTGTTCTTCTGCACGGCTTCCCTGAATTCTGGTATGGATGGCGCAAACAGATCGGGCCGTTGGCAAACGCGGGATTTCGCGTCATTGTGCCGGATCAGCGCGGGTACAATCTGAGCAGTAAACCTCGGGGCGTGACGTCATACACTTTGACGGAACTGGTCTCTGATGTCATCGCCATCGCCGATCAGCTTGGCTACCAGAAAATCCTTCTTGCCGGTCACGATTGGGGCGCTGTGGTCGCCTGGGCCACTGCCCTATTGCATTCCGAGCGCGTCGCCAAACTTGCGGTGCTGAACGTGCCGCACCCCTCCGTTATGAGGCGCTTTCTGTACACGCGCGCCGGCCAAATGCTGCGAAGCTGGTACATTCTTTTCTTCCAAATTCCGTGGGTGCCGGACAAAATCTTTTCCGCATTTAACTTTTACGTTGGCACGCGCGCACTGCTTCGCTCCAGCCGGCCCGGCACCTTTTCTCTGGACGACCTCACAAAATACCGCGCCGCCTGGTCGCAGCCCGGCGCACTTACCGCCATGATCAACTGGTATCGCGCCGCTCTGCGCTATCGCATCCCGTTCCCCGACCGCAGGGTGTGTGTTCCCACACGTATCCTGTGGGGCGAGCGCGATAAATTCCTGATGTCGGAAATGGCCCGTGAAAGTTTGCCTTATTGCACGAGCGCGGAAGTGTTCCCGTTCCCGGACGCAACGCATTGGTTGCAGCATGAAGAACCGGAGAAAGTCTCTCAGCTCCTGGTGGAGCTTTTTCAATCGTAGCGGCAATCCCACTCTCGTTCGGATACAATCACACGTCTGTGAAAAAACGCGCCCGCGAATAAACGGGGGCGGCTCCTGTGCCCTGTGGAAGCACGGATAAATCTTGGGTTCTGAGGTGAACGCATGAGTGGTCGCCGGTGGTCGGCTGTCATAGCGGTCCTAGCTTTCAGCTTTTTCGAGCAGCCGGCGGAAGCGCAGCAACGCCGCGAGCGCGAACCAAACAGCGTCTACGCCGAGCGCCGCGCCAAGCTGGCTTCTCAAGTGGACGCGCCTATTATTTTGTGGGGCTTCACCGGACGCGAAGAAATCGGGCAGGACTACGTATTCGCGCAAGAAGAGAATTTCTATTATTTGACCGGACACAACGAGGAAGGCGCCGGGCTGATCGTGTTTCCGGCAGCGCACGGTGATCACGGAACGGCGGGCGCTTCCTGGAATGGACCGCATGAAATCCTTTTTCTTCCGGCGAAAGATCCCGGCAAGGAAAAATGGAACGGTGTCCGCATGTCGCCTGCGGCCCCAGGCATCGAAGCGTGCACAGGACTTGCCACGGTGAAGCCTTTTCCAGGGATGCGCGCCACGGTGGAAAATCTCGCCAAGCTCTACTCCGCGTTTTACACGATTCTACCCTACGACAAGGAACTCGGCGGCTACCCGCATGAAAAGGCAGTTGTCGATTGGCTGCAACTTGCCGCGCCTCAGGTGAGGCTGAAAGACATTCACGCGCAGGTCGCCGCGATGCGCCCGATTAAATCTTCTGGCGAGATTGCTTTTCTCGAGAAGGCGATTGATTTGTCGCTGGATTCGCACATTGAAGCCATGAAAATGATGCGACCGGGACTGTACGAGTATCAGATCGCCGCAAAAATGACGGAAGTGCACGCGATGGGCGGTTCCGAAGCCGAGGGCTATGCGCCGATTGTCGGCGCTGGGCCAAATTCCACTGCGCTGCACTACGATAAGCTGTCGCGCAAGATCGAGGACGGCGATATCGTGGTGCTCGACGTCGGTGCGCAATACTCCGGCTACTCCGCGGACATCACGCGCACGATCCCCGCGAACGGCAAGTTTACGGCGCGGCAGAAGGAAATCTACGAGATCGTTCTTGGAGCGCAAAACGCTGCGCTCGCGGCCATCAAACCTGGAGTGCACTTCTCTTGCAAAGGGAAAAAAGATGGGCTGATGAATATCGCCTATGATTACATCAACTCGCACGGAAAAGACCGCGAGGGCAGACCGCTTGGCCAATATTTCATTCATGGCCTCGGGCATCATATCGGGCTCAACGTTCACGATCCTGGCGAGTCCTGCGGCCCCCTCCGTCCCAGCATGGTCGTCACCGTCGAGCCGGGCGTCTACATTCCCGAAGAAAACCTGGGAGTGCGAATCGAAGACGATGTGCTGATCACCGAGTCCGGTTACAAGCTGTTGAGCGAGCGGCTGCCGCGCAATCCGGATGAAATTGAAGGAATCATGGGAGCAGCCATGAAGGAACGGGTCCGTCAGGGAGGCAGTCGAGCGGGCGGAGACTCAGATGTTTCACCGGGTACCGCCGCCACGAGCGAACAAATCAAAAGTCTCATTACAAGATACGCAAAATCCGTTGACGGCGCAGACACGGACCTCGCCTCGCAGGTCTGGTGGGATTCTCCCCAGGTTTCTTTCATTCATCCTTTGGGGCATGAGCACGGCTTCGAGCAGATCAAAGAAAATGTCTACAAAAAGCTGATGGGCGGGATGTTTTCCGAGCGGAAACTGAGCTTCCATGATGTTGCGGTACAAGTGCTCGGTGACGCGGCCGTGGCGGAATTCTACTGGGATTTCGCAGCCAAGTTCCGCAAGGATGGCTCGCCGATCACGACGCACGGCCGAGAGACTCAGGTTTATCGCAAGACGCAGGACGGCTGGCGCCTGGTTCACGTTCACTATTCCGGAATGCCCGTCGCGGGAGAGCGCCAGGGTTTCTGAACAATTGGAACACGCGAATTAACCCCGCGACGATTGACCGGGCGGAAGCGGGGCCTTTATACTGTTCATTCGCGCTAGCACAGGAGAATGCGCTGGCGTGCCTCGAGTCATTCCGGATGCGGCCACATTCCTGGCCCGCCTGGATTTCCGAAATCGAAACTTCTAGGGAGCATATGAGCAGCGTCAAGGCCACACAACTTCGCCCCGGCATGGTCATCCAGCACGAGGGCCAGCTTTTCACCGTGTTCAGCACGGAGCACCGTACACCCGGCAACAAACGCGGCTCCATGCAGACGCGCATGAAGAATCTCAAGACCGGAGCGATCATCGATTACCGGTTCCGTGCCGAGGAATTCATCGAGCGAGCCATCCTTGACGAAGTGGAGTTCGAATACCTTTACAACGAGGGCGACGACTTCCACTTCATGAACACGCAGACTTACGAGCAGATGCACCTGACGCGCGAGCAGCTGGGCGAAACGGTCTATTACCTCATCCCGAACACCATTGTGCACGTGGAGTTCTATGACAATAAGCCCATGGGTGTCGCTTTGCCGGACACTATGGACCTCAAGGTCACGCAGACGAAGTGGATACTTCGGAAGCACGCTACGTGCAGCGGGTGGAGTAGTTTTGGCTTTCCGCCTCCGCAGCTAATTTCAGCGCAAGCCGGATTTAGAAGAGGCTGAAAAGGCATCCCGGTTTCACCGGGACGCTTTTTTTTGTGTCACAACCCTGTTTCCTAGTTTCATTCCGAAACTTACTTTTCCTATTTGTCGAGAACTAGTGCTTGCCCGCCGCGCCTATCGCAGATTTTTCACCGGGAGGATGCGGGCCGAACACGCGGTCGAAAATCGCATCCACATAACGAAGCTGGCGCTGCAAGTCGAATGTGTGCGCAAGCGCTTTTGCGTCCAGATATTTTGTAATGCGCTTGTCGACGGCAACGCGCTCGCGGAAGCTGGTATCCGATTCCCAGGCGGCCATGGCGTTTTCCTGTACCGCCTTGTAAGCGTCGTCCCGCGGCATGCCGCTTTCCACCAGATCCTGGAGCAATTGCCCGGAAAAAACGAGGCCGTGGGTGGACTCGAGATTGCGCAGCATGCGCTCGGGAAACACGCGCATCTGGCGGACGATAGTGATCATTTTCGAAAGCATGTAATCCACGAGGATAGTGGAATCGGGAAGAATCACGCGCTCGACGGAGCTGTGCGAAATGTCCCGCTCGTGCCACAAGGCAACGTTTTCAAACGCCGCGAGCATGTTCGAGCGCACCAGGCGCGCTAGCCCGCAAATCTGCTCGCACGCCACGGGATTGCGCTTGTGAGGCATGGCGGAGCTGCCGCGCTGCCCTTCGCTGAAGGGTTCCTCCGCTTCGCGAACTTCGGTGCGTTGCAAGTGCCGGATTTCCAGCGCGATTCTTTCGAGCGTCGCGCCGATATGGGCCAGCCCGCTGAGATACTGCGCATGACGGTCTCGCTGAATTACTTGGGATGCCACGGCGGCGACACCGAGCCCGAGCCGCTTGCAGATGCGCTCCTCAATTTCAGTGCCAAGGTGCGAGGCGGTACCAACGGCGCCCGAAATCTTTCCCACGGCCATTTGCGCTGCGGCGTCGCGGAAGCGCTCGATGTTTCGTTGGTTCTCGGAGAACCAGTTGGCGATTTTCAGGCCGAACGTCATGGGTTCGGCATGGATGCCGTGGGTACGGCCGATTTGCGGAGTATGGCGGAACTCATGTGCGCGGAGATCGAGGATTTCTCCGAACATCACCAGGTCGCGCTCAATTAATTTCGACGCATCGCGCACCTGCAACGCCTGTGCCGTGTCCACCACATCGTTCGAGGTCATGCCATAGTGCAGCCAACGGGCGGCAGTGGGGTCGCCAATCGATTCGCCCGCGGCCATGGTGAAGGCGATGACATCATGCTTCACGCGCGTTTCGAGTTCGTGGATGCGCGCGACGTCCACCTTGGCGCGCGTTCGAATCGCTGTCGCGGCTTCCTTCGGCACCTGACCCGCCTCCGCGAGAGTTTCGGAAGCGGCGATTTCGACCTCAAGCCATTTCGCAAAGCGGTTGGCGTCGCTCCAGACGTGGCCCATCTCTGGGCGCGTGTAGCGTGGAATCAATTCCCTCTCCTAAAACGGAAAAACAAGAAATGTGAGTGCCGTCCGGGATTCCCAAATTCCATGATACCGCAGATGGCCGAAACGGCGGCTGGCAGGATGAAAAGGAGATGTCCGGAATCGGGATGGAGAGTCTCGCAAGCGGGCATGAGGGGCCTGAGCGGCAGGCAGTGAAACGACCCAGCGCGCTGAAGAGAAAGGGTTTGTGGAGAATTGGCTGGAGGCATGAGGCTTGCTCGCGAGAGGGGTGTAGAGTGCCTACAGCCATAGGGGTAGAGGGGCTACATCCCGGGGGTAGGGTATTTTACAGCTTTGAAGGTGACCCAATGAGAAGTGTGACGTCTTAACATTCATAAGAACATGAGCGGAAAAAGGGCCAGCCTGGAATCAACCAGGATGGTGGAAAAGAAAGAAAAGTACCAGAACCGAATTGAACTGCTGCAGGGAACACTAGACCTCTTGATTTTGCAAACCCTGCAGTGGGGGCCCCAGCACGGCTACGGAATCAGTGTCGCCATTCGCAACCGCTCCGGCGAGATTTTGCAGGTGGACACTGGGTCGCTTTATCCGGCGCTGCACCGCCTGGAAAAACAGAAGTGGATCAAGGCGGAATGGAAGGTTTCGGAAAACAAGCAGCGGGCGAAATACTATCAGCTCACAGCGGCGGGAAAGAAACACTTGAGCAGAGAGCGCTCCAAATGGTCGCGCCTCTCGGATGCAATTGCCGGAGTACTCAATCCGGAGCAAATGTAGGACCGGGATGGAGGCTCGATGAACATGTGGTGGCGAAAAGCACGAGAAGCCGATCTTGACCAGGAAGTCCGCGCTCACCTGGACATGGCCACGCAGGAGCGCGTGGAGCGAGGCGCTGCCCAGAAAGAAGCGGAACGCGCAGCGCGCCGGGAGTTTGGAAACATGGGATTGATTAAGGAGTCGACGCGGGATGTGTGGGGCGGAGGCTCGCTCGACCGGCTAATGCAGGATCTGCGCTTTGGAGTGCGAATGATTGCGAAATCGCCGGGCTTCGCGGCCGTCGCGATTTTGACACTGGCGTTGGGAATTGGCGCCAACACCGCGCTATTTTCAGTCGTGAACGGAGTTCTTCTCAATCCGCTGCCGTATCCGGAGCCAGAGCAGCTCGTGGAGCTGCGCGAGAGTAAGCCGAATTTCGCCACGGGCTCGATCTCGTATCCAAATTTTATGGATTGGCAGAAAGACAATCGCACATTTGCATCCATGGCCATCGTGCGGGGCAATGGATCGTTCATCCTTACCGGCCTGGGTGAAGCGGAACAGGTGGATGGAGTTTTTGTGAGTTCGGGGTTCTTCGAGCAACTGGGTGTAAATCCAGTCCTGGGGCGCGCGTTTGCGCCCGGCGAGGATCGCATCGGAGCGGCGCCGACGGTAATGATCACCGGTGGATTCTGGAAGCGCAAATTCGGATCGGCACAGGACGTTTTAGGAAAGAGCCTCACGCTGGACGGCAGGGACTACACGATCATCGGCATAATCCCGGCAACGTTTGATCTCCTGGGGAGTTTGCGCACACGGGAGGTGTATGTGCCGATCGGGCAGTGGAGCAATCCGCTGCTGATGAACCGGGCTGCGGGACTCGGCATCGGTGGAATCGGGCGCTTGAAACCCGGGGTCACGGTTCAACAGGCGCGCGCGGACATGGAACGCGTGACGCAAAATTTGGCGGCGGCGTATCCGGAGGCTGACAAAAGCATCGGGGCTGCGGTGATTCCATTACGGAAGTGGTTGCTCGGATCCGTCGAACCGTTCCTGCTGGTGCTGTTCGTAGCGGTGGGTTTTGTATTGCTGATTGCGTGCGTGAACGTGGCGAATCTTCTGCTCGCGCGGTCCACTGGCCGCGCGCACGAATTCGCTATTCGCTCCGCGCTGGGCGCAGGGCAAGGGCGAATCGTGCGGCAACTTCTAACGGAGAGCGTGCTGCTAGCCGCCATGGGCGGAGGTCTTGGCGTGCTGCTGGCAGCGGCCGGGACCCGGGCTGCGCTGGACGTGCTGCCGATGACGCTGCCGCGCGCGGCGGATGTAGCCGTGGACGTGCGGGTTCTGGTTTTCGCCGGCGCAGTATCGTTGCTCGCGGGAATTTGCTTTGGCTTGGTACCGGCCCTGAAAACAAGGAAACCCGACGTACATGAAACACTGAAAGAAGGCGGGCGCGGAGGAAGCGGAACGCGCCATAGAGCGCAGGCGGCGCTTGTTGCGGCGGAAATGGCGCTGGCACTCGTCTTGTTAATTGGAGCGGGATTGATGATGCGCACGCTGGCGGCGCTCTGGAATGTGAATCCAGGCTTCGAAGCGAACAAGGTTATGACGTTCGGGTTTTCCCTTCCGCCGTCGATGACAAATGCGAGCCCTGAAGCCATCCGGGCAGCGTTCCGCGAAGTCCACGACAGATTTCAGGCCGTGCCGGGGGTGCAAGGGGTTGCGTTCTCATGGGGCGCGACACCTTTACAGGGAGATGATGAATGGCTTTTCTGGATAGATGGCCAGCCGAAACCTGCCAGCGAAAGCGAAATGAATTGGGCGATTGACTATGTTGTTGACTACGACTACTTGAGAATCATGGGTATCCCGCTCAAGAGCGGCCGCTTCTTTACCGCGCAAGACGATGAGCACGCGGCTCGCGTGGCCGTGGTCGACGAGGTTTTAGCGAACCAATTCTTCGCGGGGCAGAGTGCCATGGGCAAGCGCCTGCATCTGAGCGGTGGCGAAATCCTGGAGATCGTAGGCGTCGTGGGACACGTGAAACAGTGGGGCCTCGATACCGACGACAAAGAAACGCTGCGGGCACAACTCTACACTCCATTCATGCAACTCCCCACCAAGGGGATTGGGGGAGGTGCCGGTGTGGTGGTGCGTTCGGATCAACCAGCGACGGTGTTTCCGTCTATCCGCCAGGCGAACAACCAGATGAGCAGTGAGCAGGTGGTGTTCGGAGCGCAAACGATGAATGAGGTGATTGCGAGCTCCATCGCAAGGAGGCGGTTCTCGATGATCTTGCTTGGCATTTTCGCGGGGCTGGCGCTGCTGCTAGCAAGCATCGGGATCTACGGAGTGGTGTCCTATCTCGCAGGACAACGAACACATGAGATCGGCGTGAGAATGGCCATGGGCGCGCAACGAAAAGATGTGATGCGGTTGGTCCTCAGTCAGGGATTGAAAATGGCCCTGCTCGGAGTTGCAATGGGCCTGGCTGCCGCGTTGGCACTGACGCGCCTGATGGCCGACATGCTGTACGGTGTCGACGCAAGCGATCCGCTCACCTTTGCGGGCCTAGCCGTAATCTTGACGTTAGTTTCGATTGCAGCGTGCTATATCCCCGCCAGGCGCGCGGTGAAAGTGGACCCGATTGTGGCGCTGCGCTACGAGTAAATCATGGCTCTCGGAGAGCCACAGGGTCGAAAGACGCGGTCCCTGTGCTGAAAACAAAGCAGTTACAGACACGACTTTCATAAGGTTTCGCGGGCCGAAGGCCCTAAATGACAACGAAGGATGAAAATGGGCCCGTGATGGCGTAGCGTTTGTGCAGGCGCGTTGGCGACAGAAGCCGTTTCACTCTGGCGCTCGCAGAGCCCGTCTACGAGTGAGCGGTCGAGTGATCTAGGGTTGCAACTTAAGCAGCGCCATTCCCGAGCTGCTCCCCGTGCCATGCAATTGGAAGTGCCTCGCTCCGTGATTACAAGATTGGCCCGAGAAGAGCTATCCTATTGACAAATAAGAGCCTTAGTCTGACCTAACCGCAAGGGCAGATTCCTGTCTAATGATTCGAATGCAGCCGAGCGTCGAGAACGCCCAGACCATCGCCGAGAGCGACGCCGTCGCC
>QHYM01000282.1 GCA_003223295.1 Acidobacteriota bacterium
AAGGAACGGGCATCGGCGAATTCGATTGCCCGCACACCCTGGCCTTCGATTCGCAGGGACGCCTGTTCGTGGGCGACCGCCAGAACAACCGCATCCAGATCTTCGACCAGGATGGCCGCTTCATCGCCGAGTGGAAGCAGTTCGGCCGCCCCAGCGGGATTTACATTGATAAGAATGACGTGATTTATGTGGCGGATTCCGAGTCGCGCAATGGCGAACCGGGCTATGGCTACAATCCGGGCTGCCGCCGCGGCATTCGCATCGGCAACGCAAAGGACGGGTCGGTGAAGTACTTCGTGCCCGACGCCGCGCCCTACCCGGCTACGGGCGACTCCACCGGACCAGAAGGCCTCACTGCGGACGCTGCCGGAAACATCTACGGCGCGGAATTCACCATGGACGTGAAGAAATATGCTCGGAAGTAGACTTACGGGTAGGCGGGGTGAAATCCAGGGCCAAGAAGATTCACCCCTATGATTATCGGACCAAGCGTGCTAATGCGAACGCTACACCTGGGAGTCGTCAGCGCAATCAGGTAAACGATTGCAATTTGCATAGGGTAAGCTCTTAGACCGTGAATGGGTTGGAGGGAGGAAACGTGGCTAAAGGGTGTGTGTTTTTGTTGTGTTGCTTAATCCTGGCGGCGTTGCCGGCGACCGCGCAGGCGCCGGGCGTTTCGGATGTGTACGCGCAGATTCGCGCCGAAGAAACCAACAACTCGAAAATCATGTGGATCATTCACGAAGTGGCTGACGTCTACGGTCCGCGCGTGACGGGCACGCCCAACCTGAAGGCCGCTGACGATTGGGCCGTGAAGACCATGGCGTCGTGGGGACTCGTGAACACTCATCTCGAGCCGTGGACCTTTCAGCCCCCAAACGCAGCCACGCCAGTGCCCGGTTGGGAGAATACGGAATTGCTCGCCGAGGCCGTTGCCCCGTTTCACGGACAACTCATGGTGAAGCCGCTGGCGTGGACGCCGAGCACTAGGGGAGTAGTGACGGCGAAAGTTGTGTCGCTCGATCCGCCGGGGCTGGCGCCGCCCAGCGGAGCTGGCTTCAACTTTTTTGGCGGCGCGCCACCGCCACCGGAGCCAAAGTGGGCCGCTCCACCAATGCCGGCGACGGAGAAACCGGCGGACCCGAAGCAGCCCACGCAGGCCGAGCTTGATACATATTTGAATTCCGTGAAGGAAAAAGTGCACGGCGCGATTGTGATCGTCGGCAGGCACGTGGAAGTGGCCGAAGAAATGAATCCAGCGCCCCTGCGGCGGTCCGAAGATGAATGGAAATCGCGATTCGGTCCCAATGCTAAGCCGTTTCGCTTTCCCGAGCAGCCAAAATTGCCGGAGGGACAGTTGACACGGCAAGAAGTGTCGCGGCAGGTGGATCAATTCCTGGTAGACAACGGCGCGTTGGTGCGTGTGAATGACGGGGGCCGCGCGCACGGCATCATCATCGCCCAGCAGAATGGAACGTACGACTGGACACGCGCGGTACCCACGCTGGTGATGCGCAATGAAGATTACGGGCGCATTTCACGCATCATGAGTGACGGCACGCCGGTGACCTTGAAAATCAACATTCAAAACAAAGAGTATCCGGAAGGGACTACAGCCTATAACGCGATCGGCGAGATTCCAGGCGGTGACAAGAAGGACGAGATCGTGATGCTCGGCGGGCATTACGACTCCTGGCACGATGCGACGGGCGCGACCGACAACGGCATTGGTTCGTCCATGATGCTGGAAGCCGCCCGGATTCTGGCAACCTTGCACGTCAAGCCGCGCCGAACGATTCGCATTGCCTTATGGAGCGGCGAAGAACAAGGGCTGCTCGGCTCGCTCGCTTACGTGCAACAGCATTTTGGAAGTTTTGAAAACCAAAAGCCGGAATATGCAAAGTTGGATGCGTACTTCAACATTGATTCGGGCACAGGAAAGCCGCGTGGCGCGAACGTGTTTGGGCCGGCGGGCGCGGCGGACTTGGTGGGCAACGCGCTGATGCCCTTTGCGGATTGGGGCTTCATGGGAACGGCTGCCAGTGACAGCCGCAGGACCGGCGGGACGGACAGCACGTCATTCAACAACGCGGGCTTGCCGGGAATCGGCTTGGCGCAGGACGCGTTTGACTATGGATCGTTCACGCACCACACGAATCTCGACACTTACGAGCGCATCTATGAAGAGGACGTGAGAGAAGGCGCTGTCGAAATTGCCTCAGCCGTTTACGCAATCGCCATGGCGGACCAGATGGTGCCGCGATTCAAAGACGCGGAAATGCCCAAGCCCGTGCCAGAACCGGGCCCCGGCTCGCAAGCCACTAAGGTGCGCCACGTTCCTGCGAACTAAAACGAAGAGTGAGTCAGGTTGACCTCGAGCTGAGCTTTTGGCGCAACGCAGAATGGAGGCGTGAGCGCACCTCGGACGGAAGCTCGACGGGGCGGGAATCACACAGAATCTCGATGGATTTCTTTGTCTGATCCACGATCATGGTGCAATCTTCACAATGCTCAAGGTGGCGTTCCAGCTCCGTCTTCAAACCGGGATCGAGATCGCCATCAAGGTAGTTGGAGAGTTCGTGGATGACGCCTTTGCAATTCAATGAAGTGTACCTCGGCGAAAATGGCGATTCAGTTTCTCCCGCAGCTTGAGACGCGCGCGTAACAACCTGGATTTCACCGCAGGGACGGAGATTCCCAACGCCTCGGCAGTCTCCTGGGTGGAGAGCTCTTCTAAGTCGCGCAGGACCAGAACAATGCGAAATTCGGGGTCAAGCTGTTCGATGAACTCAGAGAGAATCCCTTGCAGCTCTGCTTGCGCGTAGCCTTGCTCGGGACTGGGCCCCCAGTCTTCCAGTTCGCGAGGCATAAGGTCCGTATCGCCTTCGACCGGTTCATCCAGGGAAAACTGATTGGGGCGGCGTTTACGGAGCCGCATGAGAGATTCGTTGGCGGCGATACGCACGAGCCAGGTGTAGAACCGTGAATCGCCGTGAAAATCCTGGAGATGTGAGTAAGCCTTGAGAAAAGCATCCTGCATTGCGTCTTCCGCGTCTTCTCGATTTCCGGTGATATTTCTTGTGAGGCGGAAGACCTTCTCTTCATAGCGGTTGACAAGCTCTTCAAACGCAGCGGCGTCGCCCTTTTTGGCGGCGGCAACCAGAAGGTGCTCGTCCTCGCGGGCGATGGACGACGGGAGGCGATGGGGGTTCGGTGTGCTCAAAGCTCCGGAAAAGCCCCAAACCGGGGCCCCATGTCCTTTCTCAGGAATGAATATAGCATTGAACATCCGTCCGCCGCCTTTGCCCATTGCTTTGTTTTGATGAGCGCCAGAGGGGACGGGATTCAAAAATAAGCGTTCGCCGGAAGAAACGCTTGAACTAATCGACCGTCACTCGCCAGGCCCTCAGAACCTCGGCAACTGTCCACGCTTGAGCAATGCATCCGCGGGGCGCGAAGGGCGGATCGCCATCAAAGATTTCGCCGAGCGTTCCGAGACCGTACGAGGCGATTTGCGTCCCCAACGGCTCAAGAAAGCTCTGCGCCGCTTTGCGGTCTCCGTAAACACGCAGATGGGCCAGCACAAAGGGTCCGAGTAGCCATCCCCAAACGGTTCCCTGGTGATAGGCTCCGTCGCGCTCGCGAGGGCCGCCGCCGTAGTGTCCCTGGTACCCAGGCTCTCCTTGAGCGAGACTGCGAAGTCCATACGAGGTGACCAAGCGGCGTGCGCAAACACTCACGACGGCCTTTTGTTGCTCCGGGGAAAGTGGGCTCTCCGGCAGCGACACCGCAAAAATCTGATTGGGGCGAAGAGACGCATCGTTGCCGATACGAGGATCTTCGATTACGTCGAAGCAGCAGTTGGCTGCAGCGTTCCAGAACTTAACAAAGCTCTTTTTGACCCTCTCAGCCATTTTCTGGAACGGTTCCGCAGACTTTCCAGCAATGGGCGCAAGACTGGCCATGGTCTTTAGAGCGTTGTACCAAAGCGCGTTGACTTCCACAGGTTTGCCGATTCGCGGCGTGACCACCCAGTCTCCGACTTTCGCGTCCATCCACGTCAGTTGCACTCCATCTTCGCCGGCGTACAGAAGACCGTCCGCATCGTCTACATGAATGTGGAAGCGAGTGCCTTTGAGATGCGCGCTGATTATTTGAGTCAGGACTGGGTACAACTGGGTCACGGCTTCCGCGTCCTTCGTTGCCGTGAAATACTGCCGCACTGCTTCGGAGTACCACAAGGCCGCATCGACGGTGTTGTACTCCGGTTGCCCGCCTGCGTCGGGAAAATTGTTGGGTAACATTCCGCCATCCATGTAGCGGGCGAACGCAAAAAGAGTCTTTCGGGCGATCTCCGAGCGGCCCGTTGTCAGGGTGAGCCCCGGGAGCGCAATCATGGTGTCGCGGCCCCAATCGCCAAACCAGTGATAGCCCGCGATGATCGATCGGCCGTCCGGCTCTCCTTGCAAACTTCGCTTCACAATGAATTGGTCGGCGGCTAGAACGAGCTGACGAATCCACGAGGGCGCGGACAATGCGGCTTGCGCATCGCTCCCTTGCCATTTAGAGCAGAGGCTCACTTCGTATTCGACGCGTTCTGCAAGGCATCTGGTTCCATCAAGCTCTGTCTGTGAGTTGGTTGTGAGCACAAAGGTGACGCTCTGGGCTGGAGCAAGCTCTACGCTCGTGGTCGCTGCCAGCAAGTGGTCTTCGTGATCGTCGAGCCCGCGGTACTTCTCCATGGGCATGAAATAGTCGCGGTACCACTCGTGTTTGGGTTCGAATCCCACACTAGAGCTGAGAAGATAGAAAGGAGTCGCACCGTCGAAGGCAACGACTCGCACACCATGCTCGACGGATTCAACTTGCATTCGCCAATCCCCAGCATGAGTGCTGGCATGAAAGTCGCGATAGTTCACAAGCGCCTTGACCGCGACACGAAGGGAACCGCCGGCTCTGAGCAACGAGTATCGAACGTAAGTGGTGTCCTCTCCCTGGCGCATCCAAATGCGCTTTTCGAGCAAGGCGTCGGCGAGCACGAATCTCCAAACAGGCGTCGTGCCCTCCAAACGGAAACTTTCGATATTCAGATAACCCTGGGGATCAACGGCGCCACTCGCCCAGCGATTTGTTGCGAGAGGGTACTCGGAGCCGTCATAGCTGGCCATCTCGTCCAATTTCGCGACCATTTGCGTTCGTCCAACCGGGGGCTTGAGCGCCGCGACCAAAAGGCCATGATAGCGGCGCGTCAAATTGCCGCCGACCGTTCCAGAGGCGTATCCCCCGATGCCGTTGGTGACAAGCCATTCCCGCTGTTCGGTAATCTCGAGGGAGTCGCAAATCTCTCGGCCGAATTCAACATTGGCCTTGCGCGTGTGAGAGGTCACTTCCGGTTCCGTCAGCGAACTCGCGCTTCTCTGCGTCATCGCCATCTTGCGTCTTTCCATTGTAGACGTATATGACAACTCAGCTTCCCGTTTATTTGGGCAAGCCTGCGCCCGGGAATCTTGACTGGTGCACCGACCGGAATTGAAATGGGCATGCGAGCCGCAGGCGTGCCCCATAAAGAGGGAGGCGTCATGGCCCCTCTACGCCTCTTGGCGCCTGCAAGAGAATCCTCGACGACCTCAGCTTAGACGGAATAATTCAAGCGGGAGTAGCCACTGAAATAAGCAGTTCGTGTTATTGAGACGATTTGCTTTTTGTTCTAGAGTGAGCATGTCTTGACGCAGAACCCTCCATTGCCTCTCAGTTCGCATGCCAAGCCAGTTGACGTTTTTCAACCTGCCGAGGAGTTGGAGAAAGAACTGCAGCGCACGGTAAAGGGCGAGGTGCGCTTCGATCGTGGTAGCCGAGCGCTCTACGCGACAGACGGCTCAAACTACCGGCAAATTCCCATTGGCTTGGTGGTGCCGCGCGACGACGCAGATGTGATCGCCGCCGTGGGCGCATGCAGGAAGTATGGCGCTCCCGTTTTAGCACGAGGGGCCGGGACAAGCTTGGCGGGCCAATGCTGCAATGTTGCGGTGGTACTGGATTTCACAAAGTACATGAATCAGATTCTTGAGATTGACCCAAGCGGGAGATTCGCGCGAGTTCAGCCGGGCGTCGTTCTGGACTCCCTGCGCAATCGGGCAGAATCCTATCAGTTAACTTTTGCCCCTGATCCATCCACGCATAATCGCTGCACGATCGGCGGAATGATCGGGAACAATTCGTGCGGGACGCACTCGCTGCTCGGAGGAAAAACGGTCGACAACGTGGAGGAGCTGCGAATCCTACTTTACGACGGCACGCAGATGACAGTACGCAATGCCAACGAGACGAGGCTGGCTGAAATCATCGCACAGGGTGGCCGACCCGGCGAGATCTACGGCAAGCTGCATGCAATGCGGGAGAACTACGCCGGCTTGATCCGCGACCGGTTTCCACAAATTCCGCGACGTGTGTCCGGCTACAACCTGGATGAGCTGCTGCCAGAAAGAGGATTTAACGTCGCACGCGCGCTTGTTGGAACAGAAGGAACTTGCGCGATCGTACTGGAAGCTAAGTTGAAATTGATCCACAGCCCGCAACACCGAGCACTTGTTGGGCTGGGATACCGGGATGCATTCTTCGCGGCCGATCACGTTCCGGAAATATTGCAGTTCCATCCGATCGGACTGGAGGGCTTTGAAGGAAGCATTGTCGACGGACTTCAGAGGAAAGGAGCACCGAATCTGGAACTCCTTCCCGAAGGCCGCGGGATATTGTTGGTGGAATTTGGGGCTGATGATCCGGACGAGGCGCGCAGCGTTGCCTTGCAACTCATCGATCGTCTGAAACATGTCAGCGAGGCGCCTAGCTCCCGGCTGTATTCGGAGAGTGAAGCTCGTAAGGTGTGGCAAATACGAGAGGCCGGGCCGCGTGCGGCTGCGTTTGCTCCCGGTGCACCAGCAGAGTGGGAGGGCTGGGACGACGCCGCAGTGGCTCCTGAAAAGCTCGGGGGTTATTTGAGGGATATCCGCAAGCTGATGAATGAGTATGAATACAGAGGCGCATTCTACGGTCATTTTGGGCATGGCTGCGTCCACATGCGCGTCAGCTTCGACCTCGAAAGCGAAAACGGGATTCGCAAGTATTCAGAATTCATCGAGCGAGCCGCTGATTTGGTCGTGAGTTACGGGGGTTCGCTTTCCGGCGAGCATGGGGACGGCCAATCGCGAGCCGCATTGCTCCCGAAGATGTTTGGAGCCGAGTTGATAAAAGCCTTCGGCGAATTCAAAGCAGCCTGGGATCCGGATAATAAGCTGAACCCGCACAAAGTTGTGGACCCTTATTTGCCTACGGAGAATTTACGGCTTGGCGCGGATTACAAACCTCTTGAACCGGAAACACATTTCAAATTTCCCGACGACAATGGTTCATTTGCCAAGGCGTCCCTCCGGTGCATTGGCCTTGGGGCGTGCCGGAAGAGTGACAGCGGCGCGATGTGCCCGAGTTACATGGTGACGCTGGACGAAGAACACAGCACTCGGGGACGCGCTCACATGCTCTTTGAGATGCTCCAGGGCGAGGTGTTGCGTGACGGCTGGGAAGATGCGCATGTTAAGGAAGCCCTGGAGCTTTGTCTCTCGTGCAAAGCCTGCAAGTCGGAGTGCCCTGCAAACGTGGATATTGCGACCTACAAAGCAGAGTTCTTATCGCACTACTACGAAAAGAGGCGGCGGCCGTTAAATGCGTACGCGTTTGGGCTGGTGGACCAGTGGGCAAGGATCGGCTCGCTCATCCCCGGAATCTCAAACTTTTTTATCCAGGCGTCTGGATTCCGCCGCGTGCTGGGAACAATCCTGGACTTAGCGCCACAGCGGCAATTGCCGCGACTGGCGCCGATGAGCTTTATGCGGTGGGCACGACGGAATCGTCCTTCGCTCTTCGGTGAGGACAAAAGCTTGAAAGCAGCACCGTCGAACGCGAGCCATGTCCTTCTGTGGGTGGATACGTTCAACAATTATTTTCATCCGGAAACTTGCCGCGCTGCATTGGAAGTTCTGGAGGATGCGGGCTTCAGCGTGATTTGTTCGCAGAGCTCCTTGTGCTGCGGGCGGCCTCTTTATGACTTTGGGATGCTGGAGAAAGCCAAGAACAAACTGCGCCCAATCATGAATGTGCTCGGCCCGCAGATTGATGCCGGGCTACCGATAGTTGTATTGGAGCCGAGTTGCGCGTCAGTGTTTCGAGATGAACTGCACAACCTATTCCCCACCAACGAGTGCGCCGACAGACTCCGAAATCAAACATTTCTGCTCAGCCAGTTTCTGCAGAAATATGCGCCAGACTATCCTTCTTCCAAGTCCTCGATAAGGGTTTTGCTTCACGGCCACTGCCACCAAAAGGCGCTGCTGAAAATGGATCATGAGGAAGCGCTGCTGCGAAAGCTGGGCGCCGAGGTGCAAACTCTGGATTCCGGCTGCTGCGGAATGGCTGGACCGTTTGGATTTCAGAAAGACAAGTTTGAAGTGTCACAGGCCGTGGCAGAACGAGTTTTGTTGCCGGCTGTTCGGAGAGCGGCGCAGGATACATTGATCGTCACGGACGGCTTTAGCTGCCGCGAGCAAATTCTCCAAGGCACGGGCAGGCGGGCGATGCACGTCGCTGAAGTGTTGAGGCTGTCGCTGGGGTCGGCTGAATTATGATGTCCGGACCCGTGAGCTATGGAGCGGGCGATGGGAATCGAACCCACGTCTACCGATCGCTAAGCTGCTGATTCACTTTCCAAAACGGTCCAGAATGGCTTGACCGGAGGAAAAAACCGCGATAGTTCGGCTCGGACAGCTGATGTGATGGTGAGTCAAAGAACACGGATCGAGCCCATGTCCGAAGCTTGGGAAGCTCCCGTACTACCATTGTACGACGCCCGCTCTATTACATTAAATTGTACTCAGTCGCACAGCGCGGGTGCAACCGCGTTGTTCGCCAAAAGATGAGATCGTCTCCGCACTTGGTCGACGAAATTATTTACTAACGTGGATACATGGCTCTGGTCCCGGTTACAACACCGTAGTGCACGGCTCAAATTTGAGAGTGCATGACAAGAAGCGCCATCGGAGGCTCCGACCGTCGCTGCTGATGATGATGCTCGGGTGTTCCTTCGCCTTACCTAGCGCGACTTGCACTTAGTTGATAGGCATCCCCACGAACTCAGCGGATGACAGTGCATTCCATTCCCAGCAATTGACCAAGCTTGCCCAACTTGCCGGAGATATGGCCGATGCCGATCGCGCAATGATGCCCTGGACCTTCGGCGTTCCAGGCCTCCATGAATCTTCTCGCTCCCATCGAGAAACGGTACCGGCTGTTGGTGTTACCAATTTCGAGAATCGGGCCGGGCTCGGAAATGCCCTCGGCAACAAGTAACTTGAGCCGTCCGTCAGCCGTTTGGACAACAGAGAGCAGGGTTACGGGACCATTCTTGACGGACATCTCAACTGAGAGCCCGCGGCCGACCTTGCCGTGGTAGACACTCAGCGGGCGAACCTTAGTCTTGCCTTGGGCAATAGCGATGTGCCCCGGTCCATCGTGCCCCATCAATATGACATCGTCGTCGAAATCAAGCGCATAGTACTCCGTGAAGGAACCACCAACACCGAAACAATCCATGATCTTCATGGCTTGAGCGTTCTTGATTTCGCATTCGCCGGCCACGGGTATGCCTCGCCCGGTAAGCAGGCTAGTACCGAGGACGATGGAACTGATGGTGTCCTCGTTTTCAGAGTTCTCCGTGCCCTTGTAGTAGTAGGCTAGGGATCCCAGCTTGTGGATTTCAACCAAACGATCCAGTGCCACGGAGGTGCGCGCCGCGCGTTCCAATTCGACCGATAGACAGTCCGCCTGAACGTCGAATGTGTCCCGAAAATACTGGACCCGAGTGCTAACTTCCCCGCTGGAGACCTCTCTGCGCAAATCGGCTAGTTCGTCCACCTCGAGCATTTCGACATGACCCCCAAAATAGGCGCACTGCTGAGTCAAGTCAGAATAGACGTCAAGCATTCCTCCATAATAGTGTCCCATCACTCCAAGGCGGTTGTGTTCCATCGTGTGAACGACTCGGCCCGCGTCTATCCATGAGGAGATCTCATTTAACGCGAATGGGTCGTTCTCAAGGATTCCTGTGACCTGGAAAAGCGGGATCCGGCAGCGACGAAATACATTGGCGATTTCAGGCACGGGACAAGCCTGGCAATAAGCCAGCCATTCACCAGTCATTCTGGTTCGGTCACCCATTTGATTGAACCTCTTGTAATCAATTGCCGCGGAGGGCGAAAGATTCAGGAGGATCACGGGCACTTTCGCCCGTCTTACAACCGGAAGGACAGTGGACGACAAGGCGTAGGTCGTGACATATAGGAAGATCAGATCGACATCATGCCGCCTGAACGAATGGCCCGCCGCCTCCGCCTTTTGGGGAGAATCCACCAAACCTAGATTGATAACCCGGACGCCCGTCTCTTCTAAGCGGTCGGCCACTTGTTGGGTGTATCCCGTTAAGCGCTCCTGCAGTCCCTCAAATTGAGGCCAGTACGTGTCGAGCCCAATTCCGAAGAGCCCTACTGTGAATTCGTGGACCCTGGAGTTCTCGCTCATGTTTATATGCACTCCTCTGGCGGCAAGCGGCGCAGAGCCGCGGTTCGATTCTATAGCAAGAAATATTTACCTATTGAAAGAAGATCGCAACTAGCTTAATTTATGCCTCGCGGGCACCTGGCACGTTGGCGGGTTCGCTGATGGGTTCTCAAAGTGAGCATCTCATGAAGCGTTCTGATTTGTTTCGGTTGCTGGTTGTTCCTTCGTTAATGCTCGCCGCCGCAGGACGGTCCCTAGCACAAGATGCTTCCGCCCAAACTGCAGTCCATTGGGACAAGATAGTACAAGAATCCAGGACAACTCCAACGTTACAGGTGGTCGTAAATCCACCGCTTCGCCTGGGTACCCCGGTACACGACAACGCATTCCAAGCGCTACATGATCTCGGGGCTGACTTCGTGCGCTACGTTCCTTGGCTCCCGTATCCGCGGCTCGGTGTAGCGGAGTTAGAACCTCCGAAAGATGGCAAGACGTCCTGGGATTTTTCCCTTATCGATCCGATGACAATTGATTTCCTGGAGGCAACCAAGGGTCATTCAATCGTACTCAATTTCAGCACTATTCCTCAGTGGATGTACAAGACTGACAAACGCATCGCGTATCCGGATGATCCAAACAAGGCGGTGTGGGACTACGAACAGGGAACAGAACTGCGAGACTCCACATGTAACGAAGTTGCGGACTACTATGCGCGACTTTTGTCGTGGTACACCAAAGGTGGATTTACCGACGAGTACGGAAAGCGGCACGAGTCCGGTTATCACTACTCGATTCCCTACTGGGAGGTTCTGAACGAAGTAGATTTCGAACATCGCATGACCCCGCAAACGTACACGCGGCTGTACGATGCAATCGTGACAGCCATGAGAAAAGTTCAGCCAGAGCTAAAATTTGTAGGGGTATCCCTTGCCACACCGGGCCAAAATCCAGACTTCTTTGAATACTTCTTGAATAGCAAGAACCACGGGTCCGGTGTGCCATTGGACTACATTTCTTACCATTTTTACGCGGTGCCTACGCCCGATGAGACGCTAGAGGTTCAGCAACATACCGTTTTTGCCCACGCGGACGGTTTCCTGAATACGGTCCGCTATATCGAGACGATTCGCAAGCGGCTCTCTCCCGGAACGGGCACAATGATTAATGAAATTGGGATCATTTCAGCCGATGACATCGCTCAGGTCGATCCAAATCACGTCGCAAAACCCATGCCCGCTTCGTATTGGAATCTTGCAGGCGCCGAATATGCCTACATTTTTGCCGAGCTCACGCAGTTGGGCATCGACGTCGCGGGAGAATCGCAATTGGTCGGCTATCCCACGCAGTTCCCCAGCGTATCCATGGTGGACTGGAACAACGGAAAGCCGAACGCACGTCTCTGGGTACTGAAGCTCTTGCATGACAATTTCGGCCCCGGCGACAAAATAGTGGAGATTGCGCCTGCGAACCCCTTTGCCCCGGAACAACCATACGTCACAGGCCTCGCAGTTGTGACTAAGCTAGGCAAGCGCAAGATGCTTCTGGTGAACAAACGCGATCGGAATTTGGATTTATCTATCGCGGGAGCTGCAGGCAGTCGCTTCGACTACGTGGACGTTACAACCGGATTTCAACCTCCTGCTTCCACGAAACTAGCTTCGGACAAGTTGATGATCCACGGTTTTTCCGTCGGCGTGCTTACCTTCCCATAAACCAGGTATTCTTGCCTCGCGTGAAGCGTCTGGATTGGGAAAGCAGGGAGGTCCAGTGCCTAGGGTCGCCTTTCGATTGCGAATAAAGGCCGGCAAGGAGGCGGAATATGACGCCGCGCACCGGAATGTCTGGCCTGCCTTGCTATCCAAGTTGAAAGAAGTTGGGGTTTCCAAGTATTCCATCTTCAGGAGAGAGCAGGATTTGTTCCTGATCATGCAGGTCGATGACTTTGACGCTGCGTGGCGCTCGCTTGACAAGGACCCAACCAATCTGAAATGGCAAGAAGAGATGGGGAAACTATTCGAGCCAGTGCCGGGGCTGAAGCCAGGAGAAAAGTTCGCGATGATGAAGGAAGTATTTTACATGGAGTGACTGGCCGGCGTCTTCCGAGGAACGGCCAATCTGCCCGGGATAGATTCCCATTCTAAACTTCCGTTTCGTTCTTGACGGAGAGAACCAGAATTCCATTTGAGTTTGTGGCCTTCCTATTTCATGCTCTTCGCTTCATGGACAGCACGGATCACTTGCACGGGGCCGAGGAGCCCGGAAGGTTGCAGCGGCGCGTTCGCCTTATAGAACTTCGGCGAAGTGAAGGTATAAGTCTTGGCGGCGTTTGGTTGACGATCGCCGATGATCCGATTTGCCCAACCATTCGTGACTTTGATTTCAATCCGATTCTCCCCAGGCCT
>QHYM01000389.1 GCA_003223295.1 Acidobacteriota bacterium
GGAGAAATATGCAGCCATCCTCAGGAAGCATCCCTTGTTGCTGCCGCGTATCCTACATCCTTGGCGCGGTGCGGAGAGCCACGCTTGAGGAACCCGCTGCGGTAAATCTGCACGGTGGGATCTGTGAGGGGGGAGAGCCGACGCCGTCATGGTGAACCTAAACGGGCACGAAGCTGGAAACGGCGGACACAGCCAAGGACCACCTACAGCGCGTCGTGCTTTCCTCTACTCGGACACACTTGATGGCTTCCGCACAAAACGCCTCCCTCACAGTGACTTGCTTCCCCTCCGGCGCGAAGGCCAGCGACGTCTATCACGGTTCTGCCCAGATCACGGGCAAACCGGAAGCAATCCCCCCGAGTTGGCCGATTGCTCCCAATATGCCGCGCGGAGCGGCACCTTGACCCAGCGTGGATTTCAGAACTCTTTTCTTTGCACGGCCATCACGGATGCTAGCAGCATCAACGCTGCGGCACACAAACTGCCAAGTATGCCCGGCCAGGGGAGGTGTTTCGAAAGGAGAAAAGTGTTCCTATCTATCGAAAAATCCCCAGTCACGAGCCGCCAAACGTTGAAACGGCGGAGCCAATTGTCAAATAGCATTGCACCTAGAAGGACCGCTCCAAAAGCGAGTGCAGGCGCTGTATATTCTCCGGAAACCAACGACGAGACCAATACGGCCATCGCGAAATAGATTAAGCCGCCTCCGACCAGCAGCAGTATGTAGAACCCGACCTGCGCGACTGAAATCGGCATTCTTGCGCGAGAGGAAATTATCAAAACAGCGAGCCAGGGCACGACGCCGAGCGCAATTGCCTGAAAGACGCCCGTTGCGACGCGGACACGCATGAGACGCGCCCTGCTAACGGGCAAACTTAAGGTCAAGGAATACGTTCCAAGAGCTTTCTCGCGAACCAATCCGCCCATCCCCAAAAGGACGACCGCGAGGATCCACATGATCACAACGTATTGCTGATTGATAAACAACAGACGGTGGAATTCAGACATCCGCTCAGAGCGGCTGATCTCTTCTGGGCATGGAAGAGCATTCGAGCAACAGGTGTAAAGCGCATNTTTCTAGAAAAACGTCGCGCAGACCAACAGGAGCGATCTCGACAGAAACAGCGCTCAACTCTTGTGCACGCTCAACCACGGCTTCGGCATTTCTGCTGGCAAATACTCTCATCTGATGCCCGTCGGTCTTGATGCTCTCGACGCCTGAAACCCGAAAGTCGTGTTCTGGCGGCAATCCTGAGAAAACTATATCGATTCGCCGGTAGGATTGGCGGAGCTGATCGACGGAGGCATCCATCAGCAGAGAACCCTTTTCGAGGATGCAGATGTGATCCGCAACGCGCTCAACCTCGGCGATCTGGTGAGAAGAGAAAAAAATCGAGACACCCTCAGCGCTGCACGACACGAGAGTTCGCAGCAGGTACTCGATGCCGACAGGATCGAGTCCTTCGCTCGGCTCATCCAGGATGAGAAGCTCTGGCCGCCGAGCGAACGCCAGCAACAGGGCGAGTTTGGTCCGCATTCCCTTGGAAAGCGATTTAACCTTTCGATTCGCGGGCAGTTCGAAGTCGAGGAGGAGCTTTTGTTCGACGTCTATGCGCCAGTCAGAGTAGAACGAACGGGCGAAGTTTATGGTCTGCTCGACGGTCATATACCCATACAGAGGCTTGTCTTCTGCGACGTAAGCGACTCTCTTTCGCATTTCGCGGTTTTGTTCCGCGTCGGTAATCTGCCTTCCAAGCACCTCACCCGAGCCAGCAGTGGGTTTAATCAGACCGAGGAGCATCTTGATCGTCGTGCTTTTGCCTGCGCCGTTTCGACCCAAGAAGGCGGTAATCCGATTACGGCCAATCGACAAGTCTAATCCTCGAACGGCCTCGCAATGACCGTAGGATTTTGTGAGCCTGTGAGTAAGGATTACGAATTCGTTCGTCATCGCTTGCTCGCAACCTCGGCTGGGAAGAGAAGTTCCGCCTCAAACGCCCGACGGATTTCTTCATCGACAAGGCCGTCGTCCCGGAGCCGGTCGATAAGGTCTCGAATTCGGCGGCGAGCAACACGCACGGAGTCCGCCAAGGATCGTATTCGACCCTTCACGCAGACAAATGCTCCGGAGCCTTGGCGTAATTCGAGAAGTCCCTCGTGCTCAAGTTCGGAGTAGGCCTTTGCGATGGTGTTCGGACTGACTAAGAGCTTCTCGGCAAGAGTGCGTATGCCGGGCAACTGCTCGCCGTCCTGTAACGCCCCAGTTTCTGTTGCGTGGCGAATTTGCTGCATTAACTGCACATAGAGGGGTTGGCCGGTGATAGGGTTGAGCTTAAAGAACATGTCGTTTAACTGTATCAGTGTAAAGATACAGCGTGACAGCATGCCCGTCAAGAACCCGCTAGTCTCGGTGCACCACTCGAATTATCGTAAACGGCGCAAGAGCTTTCTGGATAAGTCTGGTAAACGCGCCAGCAGTGACCAAGCAATTGCTGGAGGAAAGCCGACTTCCCGTTACTAATCCAGCCTCGATGAGCGCATCGGCGATCATGCGCTCGTTGATAATGAGCGACCGGCGAACCAGAAGAGGCTTCCACTTGCGGAGGGTGCAGGATACGCTGAGCACAGCTAAATTAGGTGCGAGAGTTGGCGCTGTACATGGAAAGGCCCGATTTGGAAGCTCTCTGCGTCGTGAAAGCTAGGAGACAAAGAAAGGGTAGGGATCTAAACAGAAGGGCTAACCTGAGAGCCATACGCCCCTAAAACCAATACGATTAAATCAAAAAAGATCACTTCAAGTCAGCCCCGGAACTGAAGCACTGCACGCCCTCGGAATTGGCTATGCAGCTCCATTGCTGGGAATGTTCGTACGCCTCCCTCGTCGGGGGCTTTCCCGCATTCACATAAGGCGAGACGATCGGGAACGTTTCATCTCTGATGAACCAAGGGTCAGTGCGGACTTCAACAGTTACTTGCGCAACGCCAATGATAGTCCGTAACTCAGATTTTAGGTAAGCCACTGGTTCGACCAGTGAGACCGGAAAAGGTTTGACCTGTGCCTCGCCAAAACATAGAAGCACATTTGAAATCAACAAGTTGCAAAAGAGGCTCTGTAACATGTTACATGGGCCCTGCGGGAGTCGTAATGGGCCAGGACGAGGTTTTCGGTAGGCACAGTCAAACGTCGTGTCATCCTGCGCGGGGAGCAGGTCACTAGGGGTTAGGTCAACTTGTCATTAAGGGACTGCGAACTGCCCAGTAAGTGCTATGGATACTGGAGGTTAGAGATCGGACTTTGCTAAACCAACTTCGAGAAAAAGACAAGGTTCGCAATGTTGGCACCGGCGTGACAGGCAATAGACGCAGAGAGTGAGTTTTTCCGGTAAGCATAAACAGTTCCAAGAAGCAGTTGAATCGGGAAGCTGACCCAAAAGTGCTGATGCAGGAACGCAGAAATTGCTGCCACACACACAATTGAGATGGGCCTAGGAAGCCGGTCCTGAAGAGAGCGCTGGAAGATGCCCCGATCAATGGATTCTTCTACGACCGGAGTCAAGACCACATCGCACAGGATGTAGTACACCCAAATTCCTGCACCACGTTCAAGCTCCATCGGCGGGACCCCTGGGAAAACCGGAAGGCTGTTAGCAATAAAACCACAAATAAGCCAAGCCAGATGTTCCCTAGATATGCCAAATCGAGAGAGTAGAAGGATCCTAGCACGCAAGCTAATTGCCAGTGCGAGCACAAGGAGGTCGGCCACGATTACGTTGATATCCCAAAAACGAGCAAAGTTGTCTGCTCCTAAGAATCTCACATGTAATCGTGGCAGAAGGAACGCTTCAGCAAACACTTCGAATATCAGAAGTGCAGCCAACAATGGCATACTAAATGTATTGGCAAGGGTTTTGACGGACTGATCGGAAGATACAGTTAACCCTGCTGGTTCGGTCACTGACTCACCTTGGTAAGGAGCATCCGACCTAAACTCAGAGCTCAAATACTAGCTAGCTAGAATATCAGTAAGAACCAACAGGTCCATCCTTGACGGAGCCCT
>QHYM01000283.1 GCA_003223295.1 Acidobacteriota bacterium
GCATTCGTTTGGCCCGATGGGAAGCGAGCGCTATAAGGTCACATCCATCTGCAACTGCTGAATCATACTCCGGAGTAGGACGTCTGCCAGTTGCTGTTGGGCCTCCAGATCCTGCTTCTTTTTTCGCAGGGAATCGAGCTGAGTGTCGCCATCAACAACATCGTTCGCGCTGGAGCCTCGCTTCCCGTAATGTGCAGAAGGCTTCGCTCCTGTGAAATACTTAGACACCAAGGAAACGCAGGAGTTCCAATGCCACGCTATCTCACGCAGCACACGCTTGCTTGCCTCACGCGCCAGGGAGCGGAAGCGCTCGCGCAGCGCATGCAAGCTGGCGGCGCCGCGCGCGCCGAACGTGTGCTCGTCAACATGCTGGAAGGCAAAATGTTTGTGGAGTTTCGCGCTGATTCCCGCGAGGCGCTCGAGAACTGGCTCAAAACTGAGGGCATGCACTTCGATTTTCTGGTGCGCGTCGAGTGGGAGTTGCACGAGGGTAAATTGCAATCCGCTGATTGACATGCGAACAATCTGACTCCGTATTGCGGAACACAAAAAACCACGTTTTCGCATAACCGTTCTCGCGTGTTCGCATCTGAACGGGTATGCTTCGGCACACGGGTGTGACCGCGATAATCTTGGTGTTGTTGGCCATTTGTGTGCCAAGCCGGCTGTCTGGGCAAGATCCGGTAGACTCGGATAGCATTCCCATTGAACGTTGCGATCTCCTTCCGGTGGTCAAGATTCGCATCGATGGAGCGGACATGCGTTTCCTGCTCGACACAGGCGCGACCACCATGCTGAACCTCAAGTCCTTTTCCTCCGGCCGTTCGAAGCAGATCCAAGTCTCTTCCTGGAGTGGGACCGCGGCGACCAGCGCGCGCGAGGTTTCTCTTCCCGAATTCGCGCTGGGAAGTCACCGACTCCGCGACCTGAAACTTCCTGCCATCGACCTGAGTCCGATTGGCAAAGCATGTGGCAGTCAAATTGACGGAATCCTCGGCGTAGACCTGCTCGACAAAATGGGCGTGACCATCGACCTTAAACGCCAAGTCGCCTCCTTGGGCGCTTCTCCGGACGACGCCAAGTCACTTTACGAGCAGATGGAATTGAACATGCATCGTTGCAGCACGGCATTCGAATCGGGGAATGCTGCGGAGCTGGCGGAATGTTTCGATCCGGAAATCGTGTTCTACACGCCGCAGGGAGAATTTCGGGGCCGCAAAGAAGTCATCGAGTATCTGAAGGCGCGCTACCTGAAATACGCACCGGCTCTCTGTTACAAGATGACCCTTCACGACGTAAAAACATTTGGCGAAGCACTCTGGTATTCGTACGACTACTCGATTGACTCACCGGTGGAACACATCACAGGTCACGGCATGTCCATGTGCCGCAGGGACAAAGATCGCTGGCGCATCCTCAATTTGCACAATTCCTTTAGGGAATCGCCTGCGCAGTCGCCTTCAGGGACGCCCAAAGAGTGGTGAGATCCGCAATTCCGACGCGGAATGAGACAAACTACTGGGGTCCGCCGGATTTGGAGAATGTTGCCAAGGTAGCACGACTTACCGCAGCCATTGACCGGAATCGCCCACTTTGCGTCCCAAAAACGGTCACTCTTCCATTGCATCCCCGGTTCATTTTTCGCGATAAGTTATTTCGTTTCTGTGACTTTGCTTCGCTGACCGCTTGGCGATTGGCCTGCCATTCTCCTTCCCATTATGGCCACAGTCCCTGCAAGTCTCGAAAGCATGACACGTCCCGGTCTGCTTCTCCTGGCGCAAAGAGGCGACCGCCAATCGTTGGCGCAACTGATTCTGCCGTACGCGGGCATTTTGTACCGGGGAGCGCTACGGCTGACGCGAAACCCTTCCGACGCGGAAGATGTGCGCCAGGAAACGTTTCTGAAGGTTATCGGGCGGCTGGAGCAATTTGCCGGCACCGGAGCGCAGGACGAAAGGCGGGACGACTTGCGCGCCTGGGTTGCGCGCATCGGCGCAAACGCGTCCATTGACGTCATCCGCAAGCGGCGGGACGGAAAGCTTCTCTCGCTCGAAGAGCCAACCGACACCGGCGAAAGGACGCTTGGAAGCAACATCAGCGCTCGCAGCGACAATCCCGAAGAGCGGTTCGCACGGCGGGAAATGCGCAAGCGGATGGCGGACTCGATCCGGCAGCTTGCTCCGGAGTTGCGGCGCGTGTGTTTGTTGCGCGATGTGATGGAGTATTCCACACAGGAAGTCGCGCAGCGGCTCGGAGTGTCCTCGCTGACGGTGCGTTTGCGGCTCTTCCGAGCACGCCGCAGGCTCCGTGAAAAACTGGCGCTGCCCCGCGGCGCGCAGTTCCCGTCATGTCAGCGGCCCGTTAATGCTTAGGCAGGCACTAGCCCGAAATAGATACTTGCGCTGAAGTGCTCCTCCGGGCGTAGAATCATCCCGGTCTCTCAGCCTGGGAGGGATATGGAGCAAGACCGGCGACGCACACCCCGATATCCGTTCGACGCTTCCATTGAGATGCGTGAAGGCTTGTCGCAAGACCTGAGAACCGCGCAGGTGACCGGACTCAGCCTGAACGGCTGCTACGTGAGCACGGAAAGCCCGTATCCGGAGGGTACTTCGCTAACGGTGAAGGTTTTCACTCCGACAGAGTTCTATGAGGGCCAAGCTACCGTGATTTATAACCAGGAGAACCTGGGCATGGGGTTGATGTTCACGGAGACGCGGCCGTATTACCTGATGGTGCTGCGGAAATGGCTGCTTTCCGCGATGATGGCAAAGAAATAGAATTCAGGGTGAGTTTCCGGAGGTAGTCAGTGTTTCTTCCTTCTCGCCCGGCCCGCCAAAGTCGGCCTGGTTTCTTTTCCGCAAAGGAATGTCCATCAGAATTCTGCCACGCAAGAAATTCACGCAAGGCTAACACCTATTTGAGAATCCGTGGGAAGGCCGTGGGCTGAAAGGAGCGAGTTACTTTTGTGCGCGGAGTTTTGTTGGCATGCGCGCTTCGGGACTCTTGGGTGACCAGTCTTCGGGAGGAAAGGCCACGCGCCAGAAGTTCGGGCTTGGGGTAACAAACTCGACGCCAATCTCCGCTTTGCCGCCGCGCACGGGGCCGAGGAATGCCACGTGGCACTCCTGCTCCTCTCCGGTCTTGTTGTGCTTCATGTGGATTACACCGCCGCTAATCACGCGCGCATTGAGCAACACCAGCGCGCCATGCGCGTTGATGGCCAGAGTCTCGCTCATTTCCTCAAAATCCTTGCCCTGGGCATCCTTGCCGCGAACCCGGACGCCTACTTGCATGAGCACACGCTGGCTCCGGCGGCGGACCCCGCTGTGTGCCTTAGTCGGTGTGACTTGCGACATGCGAACCCTCGCTCCTCTTAACTATACGCGCTGGGGTGGAACTGTCGAGGGGCATCCCCGGCCGTGGTTTTCAAAGAGGCTACGGATTGTTTAACCGCGTTCCTCGATGGGAACGTAATGGCGAGTGTCGTGGCCCAGATAAATCTGGCGCGGGCGCGCGATTTTCTGCTCCGGGTCGAGAAGCATCTCTTCCCACTGCGCAATCCAGCCCGAGGTGCGCGGAATCGCAAACAGCACGGGAAACATGGTCATCGGGAAGCCCATCGACTGATAGATCAGGCCGGTGTAGAAGTCCACGTTGGGATAGAGCTTGCGCTTGATGAAGTATTCGTCCTCCAGCGCGATGCGCTCGCACTCCAGCGCGATCTCAAGAAGCGGATTCTTGCCCATCAGGTCGAACACTTGATAGGCGATGTGCTTGATGATGCGCGCACGCGGATCGTAATTCTTGTACACGCGGTGACCAAAGCCCATGAGCTTTATTTCGCCGGCCTTGACACGCTTGATGAATTCCGGAACTTTCTGAACGGAACCGATTTCCATCAGCATGTGGAGAACTTCTTCATTGGCGCCGCCGTGGAGCGGGCCGTAGAGCGCGGCAATAGCCGCCGCCGTGGCGGAGTAGGGGTCGACATGCGAACTGCCCACGCCGCGAATCGTGTTCGTCGAGCAGTTCTGCTCGTGGTCCGCGTGAAGAATAAAGAGAATGTCCAGAGCGCGCTCGAGCGTGGGGTTCGGCCGGTACTTGGCTTCTGAAGTGCGGAAGAGCATGTTCAGAAAATTTCCGGGATAGCTGAGGTCGTTGTCCGGATACACGTACGGCATACCCAGCGTGTGGCGGTAGGCGAAAGCCGCAATCGTGGGCATTTTGCCGATCAGGCGGTAGGTCTGCTTCTTGCGCGACTCCGGACTGAAGATGTCTTTCGCATCGTTATAAAAAGTGGACAGCGCGGCGATCGTCGAGATGGTCATGCCCATGGGATGGGCGTCGTAGTGGAAGCCATCTAGAAACTTCTTGATGCTTTCATGGATGAACGTGTGATGCGTGATGTTATAGGCCCAATCTTTCAATTGCGCGGCCGTCGGCAGTTCGCCATGAAGGAGCAGGTAAGCGGTTTCCAGATACGTGCTTTTCTCCGCGAGATCCTCGATGGGATAGCCGCGGTAACGCAGAATGCCGGCGTCGCCATCAATAAAAGTGACTCTGCTGATGCAAGAAGCCGTGTTGTTGAACGCCGGGTCGTAACTCATCATCCCGAATTCTTTGGGATCGACTTTGATCTGGCGGAGGTCGGCGGCCCGGATGGTGCCGTGGGTGATAGGGATTTCGTAGGATTTTCCGGTGCGATTGTCAGTGATGGTCAGTGTTTCGCGGGCCGTGGCAGCGCCATCCGGCTTTCTCGTCTGCGTTGCGGAGAGTGGGGAGCTCATTCCAAGTCCTCTGAGGCACGGAGCGGTTGCCTATCTTCCTTACTACTCTACACCAAAGGGGGCAGGGCGGAAACCGGACGGGAGGGCCGTGTTGCAAGATTCGTAGATTGAGGAAGTTGCCGGGAAAAGGCAAGAGAAAAAGGCGTTTTTGATGCACCTCTTGACAATAGTCGTTATAACGAGTAGTATTTTGCTGAGCCAGGAGGCCAAACATGATCCAGATTCGCAAAAGTGAGGAACGCGGCCACGCCAACCACGGCTGGCTGGACACGCACTTTACCTTTTCTTTCGCTGATTACTACGATTCCAAGCATGTGCACTTTCGGACCCTTCGCGTCATGAACGATGACCGGGTGACGGGGGGCGGCGGCTTTCCCATGCATCCGCACCGCGACATGGAAATCGTCACCTACGTGCTGGAAGGCGCGCTAGAACACCGCGACAACATGGGCAACGGCTCGGTCATCAAGCCGGGCGACATCCAGTACATGAGCGCGGGCACGGGGGTGACGCACAGTGAATTCAACGCCTCGGAAACAGAGCCCGTCCATCTCTACCAGATTTGGATGTTCCCGGAGAAACAGGGGCTCAAGCCGGCCTACGGCCAGAAGAACTTTAGCGAGGCGGAGAAGCGCGGAAAGCTGCGGCTGCTGGTTTCTCCGGACGGGCGGGATGGTTCCGTGAAGATCCGGCAGGACAATGAACTCTACGCGTCCGTGCTAGCCAAAGGCGAGACGGTAAAGCATGAGCTGAAACCGGAGCGCCACGCGTATGTCCAGGTGGCGCGCGGCAGCGTAACACTGAACGGCACCAAGCTCGACGAAGGCGACGGCGCGGCCATCTCTGACGAGCAGACCGTGGAGCTCACGGGCAAAAAAGACGCGGAAGTACTCTTGTTCGATTTGGTGTAAGCGGGAAAAACGGATGAGGAGTGCGGGGGCCTACTCCACACTCCTCGGCACTAAGCGTTGGGCGATCCAAGGGGCTGAAAGACGGCCTGGAATTTCGGTTTGCGCGCGGAATAAACCGCGTACCCCGCGCCGACAAGAGCAAAAATCAGCGTCGCCACGCCGTTGCCTTCCCTTTCAATTTCCCACAAGTGCGCAACAATGGTGTTGAGCAGCTTGCCGGAAAACGAAACATGCTCTTGTTTCATCACAAAAAGGGTAAAGAAGATAGCGTCGCCGAAAAGCACACTCGCGACTGTTAGGACGGGAATAATGACTTGTCCGAAGCGAGTCACTTTTCCCGTGCCCTTCAACACTGCTGCCGCCACAAGATATCCGATGAGAATAGCGCCATAGAGAAAGATATAGTTGATCGCGTAGGCCAGCAGACCCCAAGCAAGCCCGCCCAGCGCCGCAGCAGCAATTCCCAGCACCAACCCATTCGGATAATTGGGCGTAATGGCATCGTAGTTGGTAGCGGCCATGTTGAGTTCCTGGCGCACTTTTTCCTGGCAGCCGGCACAAATGTACGTGGGCACGCCATTCATCAGCGTGAGTGACGGCGTCGAGGCCGAAGTACAATCCTCACAGCGCCCGTCAAAGCCCAGGGTTACCGGCTTGATGGCGGTGCCCAGATCCTCCACCAGCTTGGCTACGTCCTCTGCCTTCGGCTTTGTGAAGGAATAGGTCCACTCCCAACGCACGAAGTCAGCCCCAACTGCGCCCAATTTGCCTTTTTTGATCCCGGCACTCTTCAAGGCAGTCTTGACGGCTTCGGTTTGTTCCAGCTTTTTGAAGCGTAGCAAGATTGCTACCTTCATGCTCCGCTGGTCACGCATGAATCCGATCACCGCGACATAACCGTCGCGCGGGCCCATCGCGGCGCCCGACTTTCTGCCCCACGGACCCTGGTTCGGATAGTATTGCAGGCCCGCGAAAGCCCCGACCTGCTGCAGGTAGCTGTTTTCATTCATAGAGATCCTCCAGGCCAGCGGCGCAGTTACACCCGAACTGCGAAACCGCGGGCAATAAAAACGGAAGAGCGTTATGTATCAATCCTTACAAGAGAAGCGGGTATGCTAAATAGGAAAGAAGTTTAGTGTGACGAATTCGCACAGCCTGTCCTGTAGGCCATCTCAGAGGATTGCAATCCCGTTCTTCTGCGGGCGCCTTCTGGCTTGCTTATTCATAACGCAGTGCAGCCGAGGGGTCCGTCGACATGGCGCGTCTGGCGGGAATGTAACAGGCCAGAATGGCCACGAATGCAAGCAGAACAGCGACAGAGGCGAACGTAACCGGATCGACGGCCCTGACTCCGAAAAGCAGGCTACGCAAGAGCTGGGTAAGTCCGAGGGCAGAAGCCAAGCCGAAGAGCACTCCCAGGAGCGTGAGTCGCGCACCCTCGCCAAGGACGAGGCGCATGACGTCCCGTTGCTGGGCCCCGAGCGCCATGCGGATGCCAAATTCGCGCGTGCGCTGCGAAACGGAATAGGAGATGAGCCCGTAGAGGCCGACCATGGCGAGAACCAGCGCAAGCGCGGCAAAGCTGCCTATCAGATAGGACGGGTAGCGGCGAAGAAAAACGGAGGGCGATTGGGAGATGATCTGATCCATGGTGAAAGGCTGGATGAGAACCAATTGCGGGTCCATGGCACGCAACGAAGAACGTACGGCGCTGAGCGTATCCGTGGGCTTGCCGCCCGTGCGAACAATGTAGTTGATGAAGGAGTTGGCGTCCTGGGAGAAGGGCAGGAAGAGGGTTGGCTCATCAGGACTGTCGAGGGCCGTGTCGGCGGTGTTGCCGACCACGCCCACGATTTCCCGGAAGTTCTCCTTGGGTGAATACGTGAATTTGATGCGCTTGCCGATAGGGTCCTGTCCCTGGACATACTGTTTCACCCAAGCCTCGTTGACCACGACATGCTGCGGCGCTGTGCCTTGGTCGGCGGAGTCGTTGAAAAAGCGGCCGGCCCGGAGCGGGATTTTCATTGTCGAAAAATAGTTGTTCGAGATATCCCGGATATTGCATTCGTTCTCGTGGCCCGTCGCCACCGGCTGGCCTTCGATGAGAAAGCGGATCGAGTTTCCACCTCCAGCGAGCGGAACGGCGCTGTTGGAAGTGACGCCCCCAACGCCCGGAAGGCTGCGAAGACGATCACTGAACTCCTTGTCGAAGCGGATCGCATCGGGATCCTTAGGATAGGAAGTCGCGGGAAGATTCACGGCGAAAACAAGGAGATTTTGGGCGTCGAAGCCAGGATTGCGATTCAAGAGCGCTGCCAGGCTCTTCACCATCAAGACCGAACCGATCAGGAGCACAAGGGAAAAGGCAATTTCCGCGACGACAAGGACGCCGCGAAGGCGCGTGCGCATCCCACCGGCGGACGCACGCGCTTCTTCTTTGAGCGCGTCGCCCTCACGTCCATGAGAGATTTGCAGTGCCGGCGCAAGGCCGAAAGCGAATCCGGTGAAGATCACGGCAGCGCAGAGAAACGCGAGGACGGCCAGGTTGGCGTGGGCGTCGCGCAAAAACGGCGCAAAGACCAAAAGTGATTCCGGTATGGCGGCGATGAGCAGCGAAGTACCCCACTCCGCGAGGACCAGGCCGAGGACGCCTCCGGCGGCTGCGAGCATCATGCTTTCCGCGAGGAGCTGCGAAATCAAGCGGCCGCGGCCGGCGCCGAGCGCGGCGCGAATGCTGAATTCCCGTCTGCGGCCAGCGGCGCGAACCAGAAAGAGATTCGTGACGTTGGCGCAGGCGATCAGAAGAACAAATCCCACGGCGCCGAAGAGAATCAGGAGCAGCGGCTGGACCTGGCCGACAATGCGCTCACGCAACGGAATCATCACAACCTGGATAGCGCCGTTCTCCTGCGGATAAGCCGCGCCGAGCCCCGCGCTGATGGAATTCAATTCCGCCTGCGCTTGCTGCTGGGTGATGCCTGGAGCAAGGCGGCCGATCACGGGCATCCAACGGAGACTGCGGCGCGTCGCCAAATCCTTCTCAATATGCAGCGGGACCCAGATTTCCGCGTTACCTCGAGGCGCAAACTCAAATTCGCGGGGAAGAACGCCGATGATGCTGACGCTGTTGGCGTCCAGCCGGATGGAACGCCCTACGATGTGCGGGTCGCCACCGAAACGGCGTATCCAAGAGCCATAACTGAGGATGGCGACTTTTGGCCCTTTGGCGATGTCTTCGCCGGCGGCGAAATCGCGCCCGAGGAAGGGCTTGACACCGAGAGTGGAGAAGAAATTGATCGTCGTTTGCGCGCCAAAAACGAGTTCAGGTTCTCCCGCTCCGTAAAGCGTGAAGCCGTCACCGCTGAAACCGGCAAGGGACTGGAAGGATTTGGACTGGCGCGTCCAATCGAGGTAATCCGGATAGGAGCTGTCCCAGATTCGCGCGCTCGACTGCGCGGATTGCCCTTCCTGGAGGCGCAGTTCCGTAAGCGTGATCAGACGGTCCGGTTGCAAGTAGGGGAGCGGCCGGATGAGCGCGGCGTACACCACGGAAAAAATCGCCGTATTTGCGCCGATGCCGAGCGCCAACGTGAGTATAGCGACGAGGGAGAATCCGGGATTCTTGGTGAGCGTCCTGAATCCGTAACGGATATCGCGCGTCAGCGTCTCGACGAAACTTACGCCGCGAGCCTCGCGGTATTCCTCCTTGATCTGCTCGAAGCCGCCGAACTCGAGGCGCGCGCGGCGCGTGGCCTCCTCGCGCGGGAGGCCGGCGCGGAGGTAATTCTCGATTTCCCGCTCCATGTGAAAGCGCAGTTCGGTCTCCATTTCCGATTCGACCGTGGCGCGACGAAATAAAGAACGAAGACGGAACAGAAGATCCGTAATCATGGCGACCTCTTAGGCTGTCGCCAGGATTTGGGCGATCGCAGCCGCTAGCTTCTTCCAGGAGTCCTCTTCCACTTGGAGCCGTTTGCGGCCGGCTTTGGTGAGTTCGTAATATTTCGCTTTGCGGTTGTTCTCCGACAGGCCCCATTTGGCTTTGATCCAGCCGCGGCGCTCCAGTCGGTGCAATGAGGGATAGAGAGACCCTTGTTGAATCAGAAGCGTATTGCCGGAGACCTGCTGGATGCGGTGCGAGACGGCCCAGCCATGGTGTGGTGCAAGGGCCAGCGTGCGGAGAATCAGCAGGTCCAGCGTGCCTTGCGGAAGATCCATCCTTCTTTGTACATCCATGAAATGCACTCCCCTGTTGCTTCGACAGGAGACGATACTGCTTCTCTTCTCGAAGCGCAAGGGGAAGTACTTTCGAAGGGGACGCGCTCTGGCGGGGAGGAGAAAACCCGCAAGCGCCTTTCTTTTTTGCTAAGAGCTTCAGCCGCGGGTGCGCTGGAATTCGCGCATGAAGCTGGTGAGGGCCTCAACGGCCGCAGGTTCGACGGCGTTGTAGAGCGAGATGCGCATGCCACCGACGGAGCGGTGGCCGGGAGTGCCGGCGAGTCCTGCGGCCTCGGCTTCTTTGGCGAATTGTTTTTCCACGGCTTCGTCAGCGCCGGCGACGCGGAAGACCACGTTCATCTTCGAGCGCGAACTGGGTTCGACGGGGCAGCGGTAAAAACCGCCGCTGGCTTCGATGGTGTCGTAGAGCAGTTTCGCCTTGCCGTCGTTGCGCTCCTGGATTGCTGCGACTCCACCCACTGATTCAATCCATTCGAGAACCAGACCGACGACGTAGACCGCGAAAGTCGGCGGCGTGTGATAAAGCGATTGGTCCTTGATGTGCGTGCGGTATTGGAGAACGGTGGGGAGATTCTTGTCAGCGCGCTCCGCAAGATCTTTTCGCAGGACGACAATGGTGACCCCGGAGGGGCCGAGATTCTTCTGCGCGCCCGCGAAGATGAGACCGAACTTTTTCACGTCGATTGGGCGCGAAGCGATGTCGGAAGACATGTCGGCGACGAGCGGCGTGGCTCCAGTTTCGGGAAGGGAAGTCCACTGCGTACCTTCAATGGTGTTGTTGGTGCAGATGTGCACGTAGGAAGCATCGGGCGAGAATGTGATTTCATCCGGGCGGGGCAGCCGCGCGAATTTTTCGAATTCGGTTGATGCGGCGACGTTGTACGAGAAGCCTTTTTTCAGTTCGCCGATGGCCTTGGCGGTCCACGCTCCCGTGTGAAGAACATCGACGGGTTTCCCGGGCAGGCAAAGATTCATGGGAGCCATGGAGAATTGCAAGCTGCCGCCGCCTTGGACGAACATCACCGCGTAGTCGTCGGGGATGGCGAGGAGGCTCCGGAGTTTTTGTTCGGCGGACGAATTGATGCTCTCGAATTCAGGCGAGCGGTGGCTCATCTCCATGACGGACATGCCGCTGCCGCGCCAGTCGAGCAGCTCTTCGCGGATGCGCTCGAGAACCGGAAGTGGCAGGGCGGCCGGACCGGCGTTGAAATTGAAAATGCGTTTGGTGGTTGGCGCGGAAGCCGTGGTCGAACTCACGATGACGAAATCCTCTCGAATTGATGGAAGCGCTGCTAGGGCCCTTGGGGTTCCCTCAGGGTGACAAGTGCGCTGCGTTCATAGCTTTTCAGAATAGCAGAAGTCCGCGAGCCCCTTGCATCAGGCTAAAACTGAGCCGAACGCCGCGAGGCTGCAAGCCAGCAACAAAAGACGAACAATCCGTCTTCTGGTCATTTTGTTCCTTTCGCGCGCAACCTGCCTTTGCGCTGCAGACCAGCGGAACACAGTCTAACACCTGGCGACGTGAACCGCGGCGAAAGGATGTTGGGTGCGGGGCATGAAAGAGAATGACGAAAACACAGGGACGCAGAGTACGCAGAGAAACGCGGCCTGGGTAAAGGAAGGTCCGCGGGATGCTCCTAGGAGATAAACCGGCGCTACGAAATGAGGGCGAATTCGACGCGGTGGCGCATGGGGTCGATGCGGTCGGCGCGGACGCGGACTTTGTCGCCGAGGTGCCATTCGATGGGGCGGGGCCTGGCGCCGCGGCCCGTGAGCGAGCCTTTCGGCGCGTGACTGCCGTCGCCGCGACGAAGCGTGGCGGAGGGCTGGCGGCGGGATGAAGCAGACGCCGCGCCTCCCTTCGAGCCTGCGAGCGCCACGATGGCGTGGTCGCGTTCGCGATAGACGCAGCGCGCGTTGGCGGCTTCTTCCAGCGCGCCAATAGGCAGCAACCCTTCCACGAAAACTTCGAACAGCTCGACGAAACAGCCGAATTTCTGGATCGAGATGACTAGACCTTCGTACTCCTCACCGAGATGCTCCTCCATGAACTGCGCGGTCTTCCAATCCATGAGCTCGCGCTCGGCGCCATCGGCGCGGCGCTCGGCTTCCGAGGATTCCGAGGCGATTTCCTCAAGCTGCGCGCGCGAGTAGAGAACGGCTTCCGAACCGCTGGGCAAGGCAGCATGAGCTTTCGCGGATGCTGGAGTTTCGGAAGGATGCGCGAGCGCCCACTTCAAAATGCGGTGGACGATGAGGTCCGGGTAGCGCCGAATGGGCGAAGTAAAATGCGTGTACTCGTCGAAGCCGAGCGCGAAGTGCCCGAGAGGGTCGGCCGCATAGCGCGCCTGCTTCAGCGAACGCAACATGAGGTAAGAGACGATGCGCTCTTCGGGCTTGCCTACAACTTTGCGAATGAGCCGCTGATAATGCTGCGGGGTGATGCGAAGTTCGCCACCGGGAAGCGCCACTTTCATGCCGCGTTCGCGGCCATGGCCGTACGAATCCGGGCGGCCGGCTTTGGCCGGCGCGGGGACGCGGCCATGGCGCACGGCGATTTCACGTTGATGCAAATTTTCGACGCCGAGGGAATAGCCGAAGGCGCGGGCCAGCTCTTCGAATTCGAGAACTTTGCGGGCGTCGGGTTTTTCGTGCACGCGATGCAGGGACTCGAGGCCGCGCTTCAACAGATAACCCGCGACTGCGCGGTTGGCGGCGAGCATGAATTCTTCGATGAGGCGATGCGCGATGTTGCGCTCGCTGCGCGTGATGCTGGTCATGCGCTGCTGCTCGTCGAATTCGATGACCGGCTCGGGAAGATCGAAATCGATGGAGCCATGCTCATTGCGGCGGGCGTTGAGGAGCAGCGCCAACTCTTTCATGTCGCGGAAGTGATGCGCGAGCTTGGCGTAGCGCTCGTTCATTTCCGCGTCGCCTTCGAGGACTTTGTTCACGTTGGTGTAAGTCATGCGCTCGGCCGAGCGGATGACGCCTGAGGTCAGACGTGCGGACTGTTGGTGTCCGGCGGCGTCGAAGTCCATGAGCACGCTCATGACCAGCCGGTCTTCTCGAGGCTTCAATGAACACATGCCATTCGAAAGCGCTTCCGGGAGCATGGGCACGGCGCGATCGGGAAAATAAACCGAAGTGCCGCGCAGGCGCGCTTCGTTATCAAGGGCGGTGGCGCTTCGAACGTAATGTGCAACATCGGCGATGTGCACGTGAAGCCGCCAGTGGCTGTTGGGGAGGCGCTCGACGTACACGGCGTCATCGAAGTCGCGCGCGGTTTCGCCATCGATGGTGACAATCGGCAAGTGACGGAAATCTTCGCGGCTCGCGCGGTCGGTTTCGCTGAGGGGCGTGGCCCGATGTTCCGCTTCCTGCATGACTTCCGCGGGAAAAAGATGTGGCAAGAGGTGCTTCCGAATGATGATTTCGGTGTCGACACCGAGGTCGCCCGGGCGGCCAAGAATCTCGATCACGCGGCCACTCGGGGCGGCGCCGCCCCGGGGATAGCGGATTAGTTCGACGTTGACGACAGCGCCGTCGAGTTCCGCCAAACGCGGAATGCGCCGCCCGCGGAGGCTGCGGTCATCCAGGCCACTGAATCCCAGCTTCTTTGCCAAACCCGAGGTCAGTTCATACCCGGGCGCAATTTCCACTTCGTGCTGCAGGCGCACGTCGTACGGCAGGACGACATTTCCGCGGGCGCCATACCGGAACAAGCCGACGATGGTGGGGTGGGCCCGGTTCAGGATGCGAAGAATGTAGCCCTCGGCACGTTGCGCGCCGGAGACGCCGCCGCGCCGTTGCATCTTCACCAGAACGTGGTCGCCATGCATGGCGTCCTGGATGGCATCGCGCGGGATGAACACATCGCCATCCAGCTGCGGGATTGGAATATCGGGAACCACAAAGCCGTAGCCGTCGGGATGAAGGATCAAGCGGCCCGTCAGCTCGTCGCGGTTGGGCGGAGATGGTTGCGAGCGCTGTGGAGCGGCGGGAGATCGAGTGGGCTGCTGGGAGTGAGGTTCGCCGCCGGGCTTGCGACCCGGCAGGCGGTAGCGGCCACCGGGCAACTCCTCAATGGCGCGGCGTTTCTTGAGCTTCGCAAGCATTTTGAAGAGGGGCCGGGTGTCTGACTTCTTGAGGCCCAGGCCTTTGGCAAGTTCGCCCACGGACGCTGGAGCGCTCCTAAGTTGCAGAAAACGCAGTATATTATCTGGATTGAGAGTGGAGGTGCCAGGCATCAGATTTGGCGCCTTTCCTCAAGGCGCAAGTTTTCCAGGGCAGATTGTAGATACTTTTTTGGTTTGGGCGGAACTTTTTTCTGCGTTCCGGGATTATATAAGTAGGCCAACACACGACCGGCTAGTCGCCCTCCGTCAGACTAGCTGGATTCCCCGAGAGGGGAAAAAAAGGAGGCGGGAAGACCTGGCCCGCCTCCTTTTTCATTTTGGTACGCCGAGCATGTTCGACAGCTTGGAGGTGAAAGTCCTCTTCACAACCTGATAGAGGTGAAGTGATAGCGAAGCGCAAGGGCGTCACCGTGAGGTGGGGTCTGAAGGAAGCGTGGAGCAAAGATACGGGCCGATGGACAAGAACTGGATTGGAGGCCTACGGCGTCGGACGAGCGGCCTGCAGCAGCAGTCAGCAGCGGGCGTAGTACTCACGCGAGTGAGGAAGGCCCAAACAGTGAGCGTGAGTAGTAGAACGTCGAACTCATGGGAGGCACGGCGCCAGATAAAATGGTCCAAGTAAAAACGAATTACATCAACTCGCAGGACGCGTTGGCGAGCCAACGGCATAATCAGGACGAACACCAAGCGTATGCGGTTTCCGATCCCATTGCACCGCAATACGTCTATCAGAATTGCGACCACTACTGAACAGAGTCATAACAATGAGAAAGCACTTTGTTGTTTTGCTCTTAATTGCGTTCACCGCGTCATTCTCGACGAGCGCTCAAGTGGCGATAGACACCGAACGCATCCCACCTGAGTACGACTCCAATGACCTTTATCGGAGAGCCGCCGCGAGCCGCTTTGTAGTGGTCGGCACAGTGGTCAAGACCGAAGGTGTTAGCAAACGTCTCTCACAATCCGACATAGAAAGGATGATGCGACCTACACCTTCAGGCACGACTAGCGTTTCGCTCGACGGGGTTTTTGGCGGCTCTCTTTACGCGATTGACGTTGAGAATACAGTGTGTCGGCAGGCCGATTTTGGGCCCAGTGCTAGGCACATTAATAACACCATCCAATCCATTTCCATATTTGTGCCCCGTGATGAACCAATGTTCACGGGCGGTCATCAACGAGAAATTCTGGTCGTTGGCGAACGCTACTTACTCTTTTTGACACCATCGCCGGAAGAAGTGCGGCACAAATGGATTGAATCATTTCAACTGGACCCAAAACGGGATTACTACCGCACCGAGGAATTGTCCCGAGGGATCGTACCTCTACGACACAGCCAAGGCACTTCGATGCAAGGACCATCTGTGTTGGAGAGATTGACGCAACTTTGCCAAGCGTTGCGTCCAGCAGAATTGGCCGCGAAGCTGGAGGCTGTCCGAATACTAGCCCGTTCCGATGACCCGGTCCTGAGGAGAGAAGCGATTGAAGCAGAGGCGGCTCTTCTGGCGCAAACGCAGCCTCCGAAATGATTGTTCAAGTGTTAGGGGAGCTTGAGTTTTCGACTCCCCTTTTTATCCGGGCCTCACGCGCAGCCTCCGTACGAATCCGCTCCGTTCTTCTGGCTCGCGCCTGCGATTGTTATTGTGATTCGTCTGCTACATTAGCGGAAGGACTTGGATGTGGATTCTAAAAGGAATTTTACTTGGTCTGGCGGTCTTTTTCTTTTTTTCTTTGGTTCCATCGCCTACGGAAACGTTTGCTATGAATATTCTTTTCTCGGTGAAATGACCGTAGAATATGGCGTCCTCACGACAGACGGTTTGTTGTATCTGAATGACACCACACCGTGGAGACAACTCTGCGAGGGGAAGACGGCCGACAACTTGCTAGATCCCCAGACTAACTTTGAGCTTGAGCACAGACAGGCGCGGGATTGAGTTTGTAAACAACAGCAATACCATTCTGGCGACAGTCTACTTCGCCACGTGATCTGAACCCGGACCCCGATGCCCGAGGTAAATGGCAGCAACAGATTTTTCTGAGAAGGGCGGCGAGGTTCAAGGCGATGTACGGAAATGGCTAAAAAAGTTTTGGTATCTTTGCTTTTTGTGCTGCTGCAATAACGTCGGTGAACATCTGTTGCTTCATTTTTTGCTTTGACCGCTCAACACCTAAATCAAAGCCCTCCCTCCAAGCACGATATTGAGCGTTTGTTAGAGCAGACCCTTGTGAGCAAAAGCATTCCTTAAAGAGTTTGTCGCTTAGTTGTCGAACCTTCCTAGCTTGCTTCCGCATCTCGTCCGCTTGTCTCCCTATAGCCTTCTTCATCTTCTTGACGGACCCTCCGGCAAGCACCTTTACTCCGTTATATTTCTGGTTCGTGGCAATTCGGAAGAGTTTGTCACTTTGTATCAACAATTCACGGCTTGATGGCAGTTGAGGCAAAAACTTAACGGTCTTTTTCAAAAAGTGGGCTTCAAACGCCGTATCCATGATTAGGTTCGGAAACACAGTCGCTCCTAGGTACTTGATTTGGATTGTACACTGAATTGCACTAGCTTTGATTCGTCGGGATTGCCAAAGCGCAAGAGGCTGCACACGGCGGTGGCGGAACTGGCAGACGCGCCGTCTGGGGAAAGATGAGCCGAGGACTTACAGAATGGTGGGCCTGACCAGGTTCGAGCTGGCGACCTAGAGGTCAAGAAATAAAACGTTTCGAATAAACGGAGGCGCGGGTCGGATTCGAAACCAACGTTTTGGTATACGATTGGTGTAAAAGTCGGCGGTTCTACAGAATTGTCAGGAATTCTAGGATGTGGAATCAATAACTTCAGAACTCCTGACATAACCCCCAAGAAGCTCTCAATACAGTAGTTTTTCGGGAGGGGGGTGCAGAACCTAAAACTGTCCGCTTTTCGCGTCTGCAACGATAGGTTCATGACTTGTTTTTCCACGAAAATCTGAACGAGAAACTTGCCGGTTTTTTCTATTGCTGATCTCTCCGGAACTGCAGCTGGCTTGGTTTTTCGCTTCCCTGGTGCGAACTTAAAACTGTCCGCTTTTTCCAAATCGGCAGAAGGAAATCAGGGGATTTTAGCTGCTATATTTCCTCGATGGGAAGCGCTCGACCCCTCTCCTGCGCATCCCCGGAAGCCGCAACTGGCCTGGCTTTTCCTTTGCTGGGTGCGAACCTTAACCTGTCCGCTTTTCGAATCGGTGGAAATAGAAGATGCTAAGAAACCATGAGGCCGGGTACACCTCAGAAGGAGCTTTAAGGCAAAAAGCGGACAGGTTTCAGACCAACCATGTCAGGAGCTCTGAACTTGCGTGTTTTCAATAGGCCTGAATCTTCCGACTCCCCCGTCTCCACCATCTAACTCGCTTATTATAGAGGAGTTAGCGCGGTGATTGAGCTCTACTTTACTCCTTGCGCTTTACCGCATTCAAAGCGATAACATACTCTTGGGAAGCGCCCTGAACTCGGGCAGGGGTGTGGTCCGGCCTCAAATACTTATCACTTTTGTCGAGATTCTGCTCCATTTGGGATGGGTTGTGCAGTGCTAATGCGTCAACTTCAAACCCGATTTGTTTTCTTGTTTCTGATAGCCATCTACAGCCAAGTCTTGCTCGCTGCAGACTTGGAGGCCCTGCCTGAATTCCTCCGGTCCGACCCCTTTGGTGCCATCGTCGCACCGGATCGGAGCGCCGCTGACCTCGCCTCGAGCCTTTACGGCGCTAAGCACCAAGTCGTGCTCACCGGCTGCCGAGGTGGATACGTCTCCTTTCATCTGGTTGTCAAGCTGCCCTCACCAAGTACCTACACGCTAGACGTAACGATTCCCGATCCCACAAACAAAGTTCTAATCGATTTGTTTCGCGAATGGTTCCACTTTACAGATTCCGACAAGCATTATTATCCAGACGCCTTGATCCCTGT
>QHYM01000112.1 GCA_003223295.1 Acidobacteriota bacterium
TGTTCGGCGCGGAGTATGAGGAGTATTGCCAAAACGTGCCGCGCTGGCTGCCGCGTGTAAGACCGTGGGAGAGGAACGTGAACAGAGCGTAGCCCCGAGCGGCGTTCTATTCTGCAGCCAGAGAAGTTGATTTGTACAGAAACGTACAACTCAGTAGATTTGTACGTTTCTGTACAGGTGAGAAGATGCTGGGCCACGGCCGGGCCAGATAAAACCCGGATTCGCGCTGGCGGTGAGGCGCTGTACGGAAAAACAGGATGCCGGGCAAAGGCCACGGAGCTACATATACACCTTCAAAGAAAAAACAGAGAAGAAGAGCAGACTGTCCGCCGGTACTAGGGGGATGGTACCGAAGGGCTATTACCGCTAGCGATTACAGAGAATACCCTGATGAACCCAACCCTCTCATGCGAAGGCCAGCGGAAAAAGATCCCCTTGGGCAGGAGACGCATGCCCCCGAGCGCCTCGGCAGGCGCATAAGAAAGCAAGCAACCCGGCAAGTACGTTTCGGACGACCGTCGAACGAATCCAGAGGTTCCCGGGACACATGAAACTGCGCAGCAAGTTCTTGCTATCGCTGGTGCTGGTCATCGCCACGATGACCGGTGGGACACTGCTGGCCGTGCGGCAATCCATGCAGGCGCAAGCGCAGCGGCAAGTGGAAGAAGACGCCCGCAATTCCATACTGACATACCAGGTGATGGAGCAGCAAAGACGGCTGGTGCTGAGTCGCAAGGCGGAGCTCCTGGCCACGCTCGCGTACATGCGGAATGGCGACCCGGCCGTAATTCGGGAAGTGAGCCAGGATCCGTGGCAATCGGAAGAGTGCGACCTGTTCGCGCTGGTGGATGGCAAGGGCAAAGTCACCGCGTTGCAGAGCAGGATTTCCGATTTTCCGGCGAATGTATCGAACGAAAGCATCAAGGACCTGGTGCGAAGCGCGGGCAATCAGGATTGGTGGGTCAACGGGAAGCGGATTTATCAGGTAGTGGTGAAACGGTTCTATAAGGACCCGCCGATCAATAGCCTGCCGATGGGCGAAGTGATTGTGGGGCGGGAGATTGATCCAAACAGGGCCAAGGATTTGGGGCGGATTCTGGCGAGCGAAGTGGTGTTTCGAGAGGGAGAAAATATTCGCGTAAGCTCGCTGCCGGCCGTGGAGGAGCAGGAAGTAGCACAGCAGCTCAAGAGCGCATACAAACCGCTGGAGGCGCGGCTCGGGAAAAAGCATTTCTATGCGGGTTCGCTGGAGTTGATGCCGGGCGCGCGCCCGAACTTGAGTTTCATTGTGCTGAAATCGGACGAAGATGCGCTGGCGTCGCTTGGGCGACTAAACCACCTGCTCGTCGGCTTGGGGCTGATCGTGGTGCTGGCAGGCGTGATGCTGGTTTACGTGATTTCGGATGCGTTTACAAAGCCGCTGGGATCGCTGGTGGAAGGCGTTCGCGCGCTGGAAGAAGGCAATTTCAGCTACCCGTTAATGGCTGATGGCGGGGACGAAGTGGCACGCGTGACACGCGCGTTTGAAAGCATGCGCAATACGCTGGAGCGCAACCAGGAGCAGCGGGAACAACTGGAGGAGCAGCTCCGGCAGGCGCAGAAAATGGATGCGCTGGGCCGGTTGGCCGGCGGCGTCGCGCATGACTTCAACAATTTGTTGACGGTGATCAAGGGAAACAGCGACCTGGCACTGGAACGCGTCAAGCCGACGGACCCGGTGCACGGAAACTGCGAACAGATTCGGCGCGTGGCGGACCGGGCGGCATTGCTGACGCGGCAGTTACTGGCGTTCAGCCGCAGGCAAATGCTACAGCCCAAGATTCTGGACTTGAACGAATTGATCGTGGAAATGGGGCGGCTGCTGCAGCGACTGCTGCGCGAGGACATTGAGTATAAAGTGCAACTCGCCGAACCGCTGGGGCGGGTGCAGGCGGATCCGGGGCAAATGGAGCAGGTGCTCCTGAACCTGATCGTGAATGCCTCGGATGCCATGCCGCGCGGGGGAACGCTGACCATTGAAACGGAAAACGTTACGGTGGATGAGCGATACGCGCAATCGCACGCACCGATGGCGCCTGGGGATTACGTAATGCTGGCAGTAAGCGACACCGGGTACGGCATGGAAGCGAGCACCAAGGCGCGGATTTTCGAGCCCTTTTTTACGACGAAGGAACCCGGCAAAGGCACGGGGCTCGGTCTGGCGACGGTGTATGGCGTGGTGAAACAGAGTTCAGGCTACATTTTTGTGGACTCCGCACCCGGGGCGGGGGCGCGGTTTGAAATCTATCTGCGACAAGTGCTGGACAAGGCGCAGACTGCTCCCGCGGAAGAGCGCGCTGCCAAGCTGCGCGGGGGGCGCGAGACAGTGCTCCTGGTCGAAGATGAAGCCGATGTGCGAACGCTGATCTGCGAATTCCTCAAGGCCGCCGGCTACCAGGTGCTGACCGCGGCGGATGGCGAGGAAGGACTCGACATCGGGCAAAAATTCGGGGAAGAGATCGATATTCTGGTTACCGACGTGGTGATGCCCCGACTGCGAGGCCCCGAGTTGGCGAAACGGCTAAAACGGCTGCTCCCTGACCTGAAAGTGGTCTACATGTCCGGGTATACGGAAGAGTTCAGCGAAGGACCGAATCTGTTGGAAAGCGGATCTTTCCTGCAAAAGCCGTTCTCGCGCGATACGCTGCTGCGGCAAATCCATGACGCACTCAAAGGAAAGCCCGCCGAGCCAATCGACCGCCCTGCATTTTCTTTGCGCATCAATTGAAAGTCCTACACTCTTTGATTGACGGCTCACCTCACTCAGCACTCCCTCCCCCGCGCGCCTCAAGTTGTTGCGATTGACAGAGAGAGAACAGGGGAATAGCGTAGGGCCACTGACATACTGTTTCTAGAAGGCTTCTTTTTTGTTGCTTGCCGTTGCGATTGCCACGTCAACAACTTTTCGAACGGCCCAGAAGGACTAGCGCCAGAGGCGGGAAAGAGGATTCGTGAATAAGATGCTGATATTTGCGGTTTGCGCCTTGTGCGGTGTCACGGCCACGGTAGGAAACAACCGTCCGGTGGCGGACGAAATGGACGGAAAGGTAGATGCGCTTGTGCAGAGCGAGTTGCAAAAACAGCACATCCCGGGCGCGGCGGTGGGCGTGTATCGCGACGGAAGGCTGACGCGGGCACAAGGCTACGGGCTGGCGAACGTGGAGTGGGATGCGACGGTGACGCCCGACACCATCTTTCAGTCGGGATCGGTAGGAAAGCAATTCACGGCGACGGCGGTGATGATGCTGGTGGAGGAGGGCAAAGTAGGACTGGACGATCCCATCAAGAAGTACTTCCCAGATGCGCCGGAAACGTGGAACGACATCAAAGTGCACAACCTGCTGAGCCACACTTCGGGATTGAGCGAATACGAAACGGGAGCGCGTACGAAAGCCGGCGGACCGTTTTACATGCGGCTGGATTTCACGGAAGACGAGCTCTACAAGCGAATCACCGAGATGCCGATGGATTTCAAAACAGGCGAGGACTGGGCTTACCGGAACACCAATTACGTGCTGCTGGGGATTTTGATTCACAAGGTGACGGGAAAATTCTATGGCGACTTCCTGCAGGAGAGGATCTTCAAGCCGCTGGGGATGAGCCGGACACGCATTATCAGCGAAGAGGACATTATTCCGAGGCGCGCGGCAGGCTACCGGCTGGTAAAAGGCGGATTGAAAAACCAGGAATGGGTATCGCCGTCGCTGAATTCGACGGCGGACGGTGCGCTGTATTTCACGGTGGAGGATTTACAGAAGTGGGACGCGGCGCTGTACACGGAGAGACTGCTGAAGAAGGCGAGCCTGGAGCGGATGTGGACAGTGGAGAAGCTCAACAACGGCAAGCCGAACAAAGCGAACTATGGGTTCGCGTGGGAAATCAACAACGTAAGCGGACATCGCGTGATCGAGCATGGTGGGGCGTGGCAGGGATTTACGACTTATATTGCGCGCTACGTGGACGACCGATTGACCGTCGTGGCGTTGACAAATCTGGATTCGGGGCATGCGAATCCGAAGAAGATCACCTCGGAGGTGGCGGCGATCTACAATCCGGCTCTGAAGCCCGTGGAACAGAAGCCGATTGAGGATAAAGAGCCTCGGGTAACGCAAATGGTGAAAGACCTCCTGCGCGGAATTGCCGAGGGAAAAGCGAAACCGGTGCAGTTCACGGAAGAAGCGCGGAAACGGCTTTTCCCAGATGAGATCCTGGAATTGGGACCGGCGCTGAAGGAGTTTGGAGAATTGAAGACGCTGGAGTTGATGGAACGATCGGAGGAGGGCGAGCGCAGGAATTACCGGTATCGCGTGAAGTTTGCGGAGATGACGCTCACGATTTCGATTGGACTGACGAAGGATGAAAAGATTGCGCGATTGAATTTTTCGGAGGAGTGAGGGCCGGAAACGGGTTATTCCAGGTTTGAGAGAAAGATCGTGTCGCGCCTACGGCGCTCGGTTCCTTTGAAGATCGAATGCCCAGCGCTCACGCGCTGGGCTAACCTATAGTGCGTCTCCGGCGCTACGGAGGGCAAGGCTTCGGAGACGCGCTGAAGCGCGCCCTACAACTTCTCCGAAGTTTCACTGGCTTTTTGCGGAGGCGGCTTTGAGTTTCTTTAGTTCCCTTTCGTGGTCGAGATAGGTTTCCCCCTTGGTGATCCAAGGGGCGGCGGGCTCGTCCTTCAAGTAGTGACCAAACCACTGAAAAATGCGGCGCTGGTAGTCGATTTGATTTGCCCTTTTGCGAAGGCCATGGTCTTCGCCGGCATATTCGATGAGAACAACGTCTTTTTTGGCGCGGCGGGCGATGTTATAGAGCTCGACGCCCTGATGAAAGAAAACCGTGCCGTCACTGTCGCCCACTTCGATGAGCAGCGGCGTGGTCATGCCTGGTACGCCGAAAACGGCGGAGTTACGGATGTAGGCCTGGAGGTCTTCGTAAAGAGGAACTTCCATGCGCTGCTGACCGGTTTCGATGTGGTCGGTTTCGGCAATGCCGGAGCTCCAATGATGATTGCCGTAATTGCTGACCAGATCGGTGATAGGCGCGCCAGCAACGGCGGCGGCGAAGAAATTCGTGGTATGGGTGGCAAGGTAGGTTGCGTCGAAACCGCCCCAGGAATGGCCCATGACGCCAATACGCTTCGAGTCAATGACCCCCATTTGGATGACGCGTTTTGCTGCTGCGGTGACGCAATCGGCAACGGATACGCCGGGATCGCGCGGCTTGAAAAGAATGTCAGGTTCGAGAACAAAGTAGCCATGAGCGTTCATCGCGCTCACGTTGTAATAGCTGCGCTCGGAGGGCGGGCTGTAGCGGTGGAGATTGTCCGAAAGCTTTTCGTACATGTAAACGATCATGGGATATTTTTTGGAAGAGTCGTAGCCAGCGGGATAGAAAAGCGCGCCTTGCAGGCGTTCGTTGTGGCTGTTCTTGTATTCGATGAGCTCTTCGCGGCCCCAAGCGTAGTGGCTTTGGAACGAATTCGTCTTGGTGACTGCTTTCCCACTTTTCAGGTCGGGATCGGCGATGAGGGCGTTGGGTGATTCGAGAAAAGTTTGCTGGACGTATTCAAAGACGTCGGCATCTTTGGCCTTGGCGAGGTGGTCGAGGGTTTTGTCGAGCCAGACGAGATGCTCCTCCGTGAGCGAGCCGGAGGCACTTGGCTTGAGGCGAGCGAAGCCGGATTTTTTGGTCCAGATGCCGAACAAGCTGAGGTAGAGCGACTTGCTGGTGTCAATCCATTCTTCTTCCGGATCGAGCTTTTCATAGCGATGGCGAACTTGTTCGGCGGCACCGTCGGTGAGGCGGAGGGCGCGAGAGCCATCGGCTGCGACCTGCCAGAGATCGAATTTGTCATAGAGAATGACGGCGGCGTCATCTTTGGTCCAACCGGCAACGCCGAAGGGAGGTTTCTGCTTGATGGTCCAGTCGGATTCGCGGTCAACGAAGGCGGTCGGAGCATTTTTGCTGATATTGACGACCGCGTGCGTGGCGATGTTGACGGTCCAATAGTTGTCGTCGCGGAAATAGAGGAGGTAGCGGCCGCCGGGACTCTCCTCGAGATAGTAGTCGTCGTTGAGACGATCCTGGATTTTCGTGCGCGCGCCCGTGGAGATGTCGACGAGAGAGATGTCCCCTGCGGGACGGCCAATGGAGCGTTCCATAGCGTAGGCGGACCAATTGTCTGCAACAGCGAGTACTTGATGTTTGAGCGGAGTGATGCGCTCATCTAAATCCTTGCCGAGAGGAACGAGAGAGTTTTTGTCCAGGTGCCACGCGGCAAGCAAGTTCTTCTGGCGGTCGTTTTTGGCGTTGAGCTTTTGCCGGGGCATGACTTCGGCATCGTGCCAATTCCAAACGTCCACGGTAGGGGGATCGTCGTCTTCCTTGTTCTTGCCGGCGTCGGCGTCTTTGGCTGTGGTATCGGCCGACTTGGAGCCGTCAGCTGATTTTGCGCCTTCCGCGGCGGGAGCGACAGGTTTTGCAGGCTCGCCGATTTTGTCTTCCCACTTGGCGAGACCGAGAAAAACGACTCCACCGTCGAGAGCCCAGTCGGGTTTGCGAAAGGAGACCATGCGCGTTGCGGCGGGAAATCGCGAGTCGGCGGTTGGCTCATAGAGATGAGCGGATTCCTTCGATTGGCCGACATCGATCCAGGCAAGCGCAACTTGTGTGGGGCCATCGCGGTGGTCATCGGATTTGGAGCGGAGAACGGCAAGGTCGGCGCTTTTCTTGCGCCAGGAAAGGCCGGAGTACACGGAGGCGGAGGTGTCGAGAACGCGGACCGACGCTGTGCGTACGTCAAAGACTTGGACGCCATTTCCGGTCTTGTCTTCGGTGCTGATGGTCATGGCGAGGAGCGTGCCGGTCTTGGGGAGGTCTTGCCAGGCGTACTCCGAGACGTTGCCGAAGGAGGTGTCGCGCCCCGTGGAAAGCTGGCGCAGCAGCAGCGTGGCGCCGGGACTGTCGTCCGAATCCGAGGCATCGGCAGAATCCTTTTTCTCGGAATCCTTTTTCTCAGGTGGAGTGCGACGCATGGCGAGCCAAGCGCCATCCGGACTGAAGGCAAAGGACTCGATGCCGTCCACTGTGGAGAGTTCGCCGGTGGAGAGATTGAGAAGGCCGATCTTCTTGGGGACGGGCTTCTTGTCTTTCTTTAGCTTTTCTTCCTGCGATTCGGAAATGCCGATGGAATAGGCCACCCAGTGGGAATCCGAGGAAAAGGCGGGTTGCCCGCCAAAGGCGACCGTCTTGGTGGTGCCGTCGGCAATGTTGGTGATGCGCAGCTCGTTGTTGCGATTCGAACGATTGATTCCGGAAGCGAGCCATTTGCCATCGGGAGAAAGACCGCCGTATTCGCGAAAGGTCACGAGAGATTCCCACTGGCCGTATTCGGAAGGAGGCACGGAGGGCTTGGACTGCGCATGGCCGAAGAGTGCGGTGGCAAGAATCAGGATGGAAGAGAAGATTGGACGTCGCATGGCTGGCCTTTCTTGGGAAAATCGGAGCAGGCGAATTTTGAACTGATTTCGAGACGTACGCAAGGGTGTGATGCGACCAAAGTGAACTGCGCCTAAGCTGAGAAGGAATTTCAACACAGAGGGCACAGAGAAGAAGAGGAGTATTCGAATTTCGAATGAGGCTAGAGGATGCGGCGGGGGAGGAGCGGATTGAGATGCATGGTGAGATCGTAGACCGAGGCGCCGCAGGATTCCGAGACGTCTTCCGGGCGCGAGCCGGGCTGGGCGTCGAAAAAAGTGGCAACGTCACCGATTTTGACTTTTTCTTCGGAGCCGATTTCGACAATGCAGTGACTGGCAGAAACCGAGGCAATGACTGGATAGAGGTCACCGTTGATGCGAACTTTCGCACCTTTTGCGGCGTTGCGAGGCCAACCATCGGCGTGGCCGACGGGAAGCGTGGCGACCCAGACGTCGTCCTTGGCCATGTACGCGCGGTTATAGCCGGCGCTGTCGCCCTTGCGCAGTTTTTTCACGTAGATGACGCGAGCTTTCAGGCTGATGGCGGGACGAAGGTCGAGAACACCGGTGTGTCGAAATTCGTTCTCGGAGTAAATGCCGTAGATGGCCATGCCGGGGCGAACCATGTCCAAAAAGGCGTCGGGATGCTGAAAAAGGCTGAAGCTGGAGGCAGCGTGCTTTTTTCCGATCGCGATGCCCTCTTTCTCGAACCCGGAGCAAGTCTCGTTAAAACGGCGAAGCTGTTCCTTGTCGAAGTCGGGATCTTCGGTGAAGGTCATCATGGTTCCCTGGATGCGGACGGACTTGCGCGCAGCGAGATCGCCCACCAACGGAGCAGCCTGATGATAAGGCACGCCAACGCGGCCAATGCCGGTGTCGATGCAGACGTGGAGCGCAACCGGCTTTTGCATTTTGGCGGCGATTCTGTCGAGCGCCAGCCCGACGGACGTGTAAACCATGGGCAGGATATCGCGGGCAATGGCGTCCGCGAGGTTCTGCTGGTCGAACGGACCGAGGAGAAGTATAGGCTTTCGAATGCCAGCATCGCGGAGAGAGAAGGCTTCGTGAAGTTTGACGACGGCAAAGCCCAAGATCTCGCGCTGCGGTTCGAGAAGCTGGGCGATGTTGGCCACGCCCGTACCGTATCCATTGTTTTTGATGACGGCGAGAATGGGCCGGGCGGAGACGCGGCGGGAGATTTCGGAAACGTTGTGGCGAAGATTGTCGCGATGGATTTCGACCCAGGGATCGAAAGAGGAGTCTTGCGCGGGCGCCGTTACTAGAGAATGGCCAGCGGCAAGCTCCGGAGCAGAATGCAGGGCGCAGGGCAGACCTACTACAGCAGGGAGGGTGAGACCGGCTTCTAGAAAGGCGCGGCGAGAGTGCTTCATGATGAGGCTCCTGACCGCACGAGGATATCAACGATGAGCAATTACCTACTAGGGCGGCAGAAGGAGCAGGAACGGCGGCATAAAACCGCCGCTACTTCTTGAAGAGATCCTCGAAGGCCTGGCGCGCGTCATTGGAGCGCGGGGGTGGAGCCGCCGGAGCCCCGGTGGACTGCGCGTAGGAAGTGGGCGCCGTATCTTTTTCGACGGTCATCCTGAACTCGTAAAACGTGCAGTTGTTGCGTGCATCTTTGGGAGAAATGCGCTCACGAATTGGCTGCGTGCATTCAAATTGCGCGCCGGTATCAAAAAAGCGGCACTGCTTGCAGCAATGCAATTCGAACTGGCACTTAGGACATTTGCCGTTGGGATCGAAACCGGGAGCGAGGACGGCGCCACAATTGGAACAGCGGGAGCGCGTGACCGTTCCGACCATGCGCGGGGTGCGGGGCCCGAACTGATCGGCACCGCGCGGGCCGCCGGCCGGCGGCTTCTTGTCGTGAGAACGCTCGCGCTTCTCACCCTTCTCAGAATCGCGGTAACCGCGATGACCATACTTACGATCCACAAACGCCTCCGCCCGCCAGCCCTGACGGACTGCAACGGCTACAACTTAGACTTGCGCACAACGGTGTGCCAACTTGGCTTATATCCATTTGGATTGCTACACTCGGCCGGACCGCGCTATGCCTACCTGAATTTGCTTTGCAGAGTGACGTACGTCCGAGAGCAGGAGATGGGACCTCTATGTTTGTAGCGCTCTGGGAGTTCGAAGTCAAGCCGGGTTGCGAAGAACGGTTCCAGAAAGTGCATGGCCCCGAAGGGGACTGGGCCAAATTGTTCCGGAGCGACGCGAACTACCAAGAGACTCGATTATTGCACGATCCCGAGCATCCCGCAATGTTTCTGACTTTGGATTTCTGGGCCTCGCAGCAGGCGTACGAAACATTCATGACATCGCATGCCGCTGAATACGAGAGGTTAGACGCGGAAGGAGAGAAATCGACGCTGAGAGAGCGGAAGATTGGATGGTTCGAGCAAGTTGATTCTTAAAACCTGGGTGGCCGAGAATTGCCCAGCCACATTCGGATGAAGCCGTCGGGAGCGAGGTCAGGCTGGAGAAAAACTCGGGGTGTACCGGAGGCGCGAAGAACAGCTTCCGCGGCAAGGTAGCCGCCGCGAACCGCGCCTTCCATGGTGGCGGGCCAACCGGTTTGCGTCCAATCGCCTGAGAGAAACAAGCCAGGGATGAGAGTTGACTGCTGAGGCCGCCAGCGATCCACGCCGGGTTCGGGAGAAAAGGTGGCGGCGGCCTCCTTGATGACCGTGGCTTTGAGCAATTGAGCATCGCGGCCTTTGGGCAAAGCGTGCCTAACTTCGGCAAGGCAGAGATCGATAATTTCCTGGCGAGATTTTTGCAGTAGATCGTAACTAGCACTGATGACGAGTTGAAGGTATTGGGTGTTCTGGGCGGATCCTGGCGCCCCGCTTGAACCGGTATCAAAGCCGGCGTAGAGCGTGGTCTTATTGAAAATCCATTGCGTCGTGGTGTCCAGCAGCGTAAGAAAGGGTTCGTCCATCACCACGCGATCGAACCAGAAATGGACGCCAGTAATGGGGGAAGTCTTGATTTTGTCGAGATGGGCGAGCGACGGATCCGACTGCTTCAGGCTTTCCGGGAGCAGCTCGGCAAGCGCTGTATGTGGAATCGCAAAGATGTAAGCATCGGCGGACTCCTCGCGGTTATCATCGAAGCGCACACCAACGAGCTGGCCGCTCTCCAGCTTCAGGCCACGCACCGGAGAGCGCAAAACCACTTCCCCGCCGCGGCCCTCGATTTCCGCTTTGCAGCCGTCATAAAGATTGGAGAGCGGAACGGCAGGCACACCCATGCGATAGCCGGTGGTGCTGGAAAGAAAAGCCTTCCAGAATACATCGAGGCCAAAGCGTGCGTCGGTGCGATCCAGCTCTTCATCGAGCGCGCTGACCAGGACGACTCGCCAAAACCGATTGATAGCGCCTTCGGTTTGGCCGCGGCGGCGAAGCCATTCGAGCATGGAGATGCCGTCTTCTTTGTGAACATCCGGGGGATTGCCCGCATGCTGGATGATATTGAGCATGGCGCGCGCGATGGAGAGTTTGTCGAGTAGCGTAAGCGGAGCAAACGTTGCGAAGGAGCCCGTGAAGTGGAACGGAGCGGGTAGCGCGCCCGCCTGCATTTCGCCGCGGCGGCCTTGCGGGTCGAGGAAAAGGAGCCGGTCGAAGAATTTGATCTTTGCGGAGGAACCCACGCGGCGGTAAAAGTCCTCGAGATTGGTGCAACAGCCGAGAGTGACGTGTTGGCAATTGTCGACGTGCTCGCCATCGGGCAAGACATAGGAGGTCGCCCGACCGCCAAGGAAGGGACGCTGCTCGAACAGACGTACGCGCCAGCCGGAATCAGCCAGCGCGACGCCGGCTGCCAGTCCCGCCAGCCCGCCGCCTATCACGATCACGCTTTTCAAGGATATTCTCTTCCGTGTGGTGGCCGAAACGGGCCTTGGCCATGAATACCATTTTTTCGGCTTTCGAAAGACGGACTTTTTCGCCGAAGACAGCGAAATCCAGGGCTTCGATGCGGCCGAGCAGCGCGCTGTACGTATGCACCAGGAGCCACAGGGCGCTTCGACTGTCTGGCTCAATCATACCGAGCAAGACCGAACCTTCCTCATAAAGCTGCCAGGCGCGGTCGCATTCGAACCGAAGCAGTTCACGAATGCCCAGGGTCACTTCGCCGCGGCCAAAATCTTCCGGCGAAACGCCGTAGCGCGCAAGATCTTCCTCGGGAAGATAGACGCGACCGAGTTGGTAGTCTTCGTGAACGTCACGAATGATGTTGGTGAGCTGAAAGGCGAGGCCGAGTTTTTCCGCGAGGTCGAGGGCACGGGCGTCGCTGAAGCCGAAGACATGCGTGCAGGTGAGGCCGACGGTTCCGGCGACGCGATAGCAGTATTCGCGGAGACGGTCGAAAGTCGAGTAACGCCGAACAGTGAGGTCCATTTCCGCCCCGCTGATGAGATCGTGAATATAGCGCGCGGGCATGTGGTGGCGGGACATGGTGTCGACGAGGGCAGGCAGGACTTCCGCAGCGCCGCCAAGAGCCGTGGCAGGAGAGGCCATCGCTGCATTGCCATCAAAAACTTGCTCCTGCCCGGTGATGGATTGATCGAGAGCAGCACGCCAACGCGCAAGCCCACGTTGCTTGGCGGCGAGGTCCTGGCCCTCGTCGGAGACGTCATCGATGAGGCGCATGAAAGCGTAGAGGGCGGCGAGAGCATCACGTTTGGGTTTGGGCAGAAGGAAAAATGCGTAATAGAAATTGCTGTGAGACGAACGGGCAATGCGATGGCAATGTTCGTAAGAATTCGCAACCGGGATGCCGGGCTGAGGCACGGCGTGGGGAACCTCCGGGATTGTCACGGTTGATCTCTTGTGGGCCGGCTGTGAGCCCGAGGGGATTAGGTTCTTGATCAGCGCACGACCGAGAAGGCTGGCTTGCTTGAGCTTGCTGATGGCGGGGCGCTTGTGCAGCGTGTCGTAGCCGATGGATTCGATGGCGTCGAGAACGGCGAGGCCGCCACGGCTAAACATTCCGAGGTCAACGCTGAGGCGCTTGTCGACCATCCCTGCGAGCGGCCTTCCCTCAGCAAACAGCGTGTGAGTGCGGGCGATGAGATCCTGCATCAAGCGTACGTAACGTTCGTCAAAGCGGCGCTCGACGATGTCCTTTTCGGTGATTCCCTGGGCCGCGGCGGCGTCAAGTGGAATATAAATGCGGCCCTTGTCGAGATCGCGCGAAACGTCCTGCCAGAAATTCGCCAGCTGCAGCGCCGTGCAGGTAGCATCGGAGAGGAGCTGGCGGGCTTCGTCACGGTAGCCACAGAGGTAGAGGACCAATCGGCCGACAGGATTGGCGGAATAGACGCAATACCCGAGAACGGCGCTCCAGTCAGGATAACGCTTGGTGGTCTGATCCTGGCGAAACGCTTTTAGCAAATCGGCGAAGGGCTGCTTGGGTAGGTCTTTGGCGAGAATCGTTTGGCGCAGCGCGACAAAAACAGAATGAGAGGGCTTGCCTTCATAGCAGGCGTCAAGTTCGCGCTCCCACCAATCGAGAAGCTGAAGCGCCCGCAGGGGGTCGGGAACCTCGTCGCCGAGGTCATCGGCCCAGCGGCAGTAGGCGTAGATATTGTAGAAATGCTGATGAAGCGCTTTGGGAAGGAGCCAGGAAACAACATTAAAATTCTCGTAGTGATGCGTGGCGAGCCAGCCCGTGTACTCCTGCGCAGCGGCGGTCGGGCACCCCGGCTGGGGCACGTTGCGCATGATTTCGAGTTCGCCGGGAAAAAGCATCAAAAGAGCAATTCCTCGTTCCGCTTGGAATGACGGGCAGGTTTGACGTGCAGCTGCAAACTACGGCCTTACGGCCAGCTTGATCTCGCCGCTGCGGGACTTCATGCGCTCGAAAGCCTGGGGCAAATCCGCGAGACGAATCTCTTCGGTGACAAAATCGTGTGCGGAAATATCTCCGCGGCGAATCGCTTCCAGCGCTTCGCGGAAGAAGCGCGGCGTGTGGTGGAACGTAGAGATGAGCTTGATTTCGGAATAGTGAATGGCCGCAGGCTCGATTTCGACGTGCGTGCCAGAGGGCAGGCCGCTGAAGAAATTTACAATACCGCCGCGGCGCACGATCGCCAGCGCCATGCTCCAGGTGGCGGGATTTCCCGCAGCTTCAACGACCGAATCAGGGCCGCACTGGTCTTCCGTGAGGGCTTTTACTGCGCCGACGGCATCTTCGATCTCGGTGACGTTTATGGTCGCGACAGCACCGAGCCGTCTTGCCACATCCAGGGGCGCAGCGCGACGCGCAATAGCGATAACACGGACACCACGGCGCGAAAGCATGCGAATGAACTTCAGGCCGATGGGACCACAGCCAATCACGGCAACGGTGTCGCCAGTGCGCGCTTCCATCTCATGAATGCCGCGAAGGACGCAAGCCAGCGGTTCTGCAAGCGCCGCGCTCTGATCATCCACGGAGTGCGGCACTTCGAGCATGTTTTCCACAGCGATGCGGCCGGGGATCCGCATGTACTCGGCGTAAGCGCCATTGTTGAAGAGCAAATCGTCGCAAAGATTTTCCTGGCCACGGCGGCAGTGGTAGCAGCGGAGGCACGGGGCGGAATTCGCGGCCACCACGCGCATGCCAATGCGCCAGCGCGGGTCCACGCGCTTGCCGACGGCGACGACATCACCGACCAATTCATGACCGAAGACGGCCGGCGGCTGAATCATGCGGGCATGATAGCCGCGCTTCCACACTTTGAGGTCGGTGCCGTCCGTGAGGGCCAGGCGCACGCGAAGAAGCACTTCGTCGGCGGCTAGCGCGGGCACATCGATCATTTCAATGCGAAGATCTTCGCTGCCATAGAGAACCGCGGCCGTCATTTTGGATGGCACCGCGACGCGTGTGACAGCAGCTTTCAATTCTTCGCCTATTTCCGTTTTCTTGGTAGTGGTCCTCATGCGTGTGTGATCAAAACCTTGAGCGATTCCGCCGTGGGCCTGGCCGCCAGCTCCAAAGCCTCTTGAATGCTATCCAGTGGAAAGCGGTGCGTCACAATATCCATCACCGGAAGTTTCTTGTGGAGCACCAGTTCCGCCGCTGCCTCTTGGATGTCCACGGCGGCGCTATAGCTGCCTAGGATTTCTTTCTCGTCAATGCCCACAGCAGCTGCGGGAAATTCAATCTTGGTGACAGGATCATTCGCGGCAAACAGCAGGACACGACCACCAGGCCTTGCCGCGGCCAGCGCTTCCACGACCACCGCGGGATGCGCCACCGCCACCAGAACGGCATCAGCCCCCCGCCCCTCCGTGCGGGCCTTCATCTGCTCCACCAGCTTACCACCACTGGGGTCAAACGACTCAATCGCGCCTAAGGTGAGACTCTTGGCCCGGCGAACGGCCATGGGATCGCTGGTAAAAAGACGTGCGCCTGCAAGCTTCGCGACCATCAGGAGCTGGAGGCCAATGGGACCACAGCCGATCACCAGGACAGTTTCCTTCGAGGCTACGCGGGCCTTTTGGACAGCTTTCAAAATGGTGTTGAGGGGCTCGATGAAGGTGGCTTCTTCGAAGGTCACGTTGTCAGGGAGCGCGACAATGCCACGTTCGGCAACCCAGGGCATGGCTTTGGCGTATTCGGCAAAACCGCCGCCGTTGGGAGTGAAGCCCGCGGTCAGACCAGTGGTTTTGTATTGCTTGCACTGAGAGAAGAGGCGGCGCTCGCAATAAAAACAGTGGCCGCACGGAATATGATGGAAACTCATGACGCGATCGCCGGGCTTCCATTTCGTGACGCCGCGACCGACCGCAACGACCGTGCCAGCGAGCTCGTGGCCAAGAATCTGGGGCGGCTCAACATAGCGATGGAAGATTTTCTTGATATCGGTTCCGCATACGCCGCACGCCGCGACCTTGATGAGGACTTCGCCTTCGGCAACTTCGGGAACGGGAACTTCCTCGACGCGGACCATGCCCTTCTCGCGGTAGACCCCGGCGCGCATGGTCTTGGGGATGGGACCAATCGTGCGGGCGGCTTCCAGGGTTGGGCTTGTGCGGCTCATCGGGCGAGGACCTCCTGCTCCATTGAACCGCTACTGGGCCTAGCAGCAGACACAGCCGGAATATATCGATCCAGAAAATCTGCGAGCCTCGCAGCTGCCTGCCTGCTGCGGTTGCCAAATTCAATGACCGCAGGGATTTGCCGAGGACTGCGTACAACTTCAACTGCCATCTTGCGCAGACTGATTGATCCTCTTGAATTGATTGTTCGATTGAAATCCAGAGGCAAGCTGTCATCGGCGGTGTCGCTTATGGAACGGACAAGAATCGTCGGTATCCATTTCTGGCTCGCTTTGTTCAAGACTTCAAAACCTTCCATCTCCACGACCTGACCATATCGTGCCGCCTCTTTCTTCTCCGATACTGAGCCAATCACCCGATCGCTGGTCACAAAGCGCTCAACAATCGTCGCTCCGCACTGGCGGGACACTTGGACAAGTTCGGAGTTGCAAAAACCCACTTCGCTTCCAGTCAGCTCCGACACCGATTGAGCCGCAACAATCTGTCCGATTTCTAACGATTCTTGAAGCCCACCCGCCAAACCAGTTGAGATGCAAACGTCTGGGGACGTTTCAAGCAAATGAGACAATCCGGGCTCTGCCCCGCGAAGCTTTATTCCAGTCAGGAAAACGTCTACATGTGTGCCATTCACCACCGAAGAAAAACAAACCGAAAATCCATAGCCAGCAGCGTGAAATCGGCGTCTTTTGAAAAGCCATCGTCTGCGCCAAGGCGCGAATTCGGCTGCGACAGCGAAGGTGACGAGGACTCGCATGGTATCAAGTTTCAGATGCCCGACCGACCGCAGCACAGGGCCCTAGGCAGCGCGGGCCTGCGCGATCTTTCTGGCACGGCCTTTGGCGATGTAGCCATTGGCCTCGTACCACCGCACTGCGCGCTCGAGCGCGGCGGACACGGGCCCCGCCTTGAAACCCAATTCGCGCTGCGCGCGCAAACAATCCACAAACATCATGTGCCGCGCGATCTTTACGCCTTCGATCGGGATGCTAGGTTCACGGCCGATTAATCTGGAAAATACGGTATTTGCATAGGCTACGCTAAGAGCGAGGCCGTGAGGAATTTTTAGCTTGGGCGAAGACAGTCCCGTAATTTTCGAGAGTGTGTCGAGCATCGCTTTGAGCGTTAGATTTTCGCCACCAAGGAGATAGCGTTCGCCGATTTTGCCTTTTTCGGCCACCAGCAGGTGACCGGCCGCGCATTCTTCGACGCCCACGAAATTCAAGCCAGTCTCGACGTAGCCGGGCATTTTGCCGTTCAGAAAATCCAGGATAATTTTTCCGGTTGGCGTGGGCTTCCAATCCCACGGGCCAACGGGCGTCGTGGGCATAACGACGATGACCGGGAAGCCCGCCTTCGCAGCTTTGAGGACTTCCTGCTCGGCCATCCATTTGGAACGCTTGTAATGGCCGACCATTTCTTCGAGCCGAGAATCGGTGAATTCGTTGGGATGTTGTGGACGGTCGACGGCAATCGTGGCGACGGTGCTCGTGTAAATGAACTGCTCGACGCCGGCGCGCATGGCGGCATCGAGAAGGTTTTTTGTGCCGCCCACGTTCGAATCATAAATGTCCCGCGAACGCTTGGCCCACAAGCGGTAATCGGCGGCGACGTGGAAGACCCGCTTGGCGCCCTGCATCGCACGCGCGACTGAGGCGGGGTCGCGCAAGTCACCTGTGACATATTCGAGCGAGAGATCCGCAATGGCGCGATTCGTGCTCGAAGGGCGCATGAGCACACGCACATCTTCGCCGCGAGACACCAATTGGCGGGCTACGTGGCTGCCAAGGAAACCGGAAGCGCCCGTCACGAGTGTGGTCATGCCATTCCCATGCCTTCTTCGTGCGTTTCCGTCTGCGGATTTGTCGCCACGGCAGCAGAAGCGTGCAATTCCCTGCCCTGCGTTTTTGCCAGCAAGCCTTCTTCGACATAGTCGGAGAATTGACGCCAGAAACTGCTGCGGATTAGGGCACGGGCTTCGGCGGCCTTGCGCACGGTAGCTTCGTCCGTGGATCCCGCGGTAATCAGCCAGCCGTCCACATCATTTTCCGCAATGAAGGCGCGGAGCGCAGCGAATTGCGCAAGATCGGAATCTTCGTCAACGGGCGAATGGATGATACTGAAAAATCCGGAAAGACGCGCGACGCGGAGTCCTTCGACGGCTAGAGCGCATTCCGGAGCTTGCGGCGAATTAAGCCGAACGGTCAAAAACAATTGAGGCAGCGGCTGGAATTCGTGAACGCGGCGCCGCAGCAGGGTTCCATCGGTTTCGAGGAAAACAGAGTGACCCCTTTGGGCGATGGCGCGCACAAAATGGCCAATGCCCGCATGGAGCAAGGGTTCCCTGCCGCCAATCCAGATCACCGGGGACGGATTCGCGAGGACCCCGTGCATCTTTTCGCATGAAACGGGAGCTTCGGAGCCGGGATGAAGAACGTCCGCAGGGTTGAAATAATGAATAAGAGAATGCGCTGGCGCAGAATTCAGTATTTGCGCGATTCGGACTTTCGCCAGTTTTGCGGTAAGCCGCGCTGGGAAGCGCATCATGCTGGCTAAATCCCGCTGCGCAGCCGGAACTCGCTGGGCTGGAATTTCACGGTGGCGTACTCTTCCGCCTTCCGCGATTGATTGGAGTAGCGCGCGAGCGCATAAACCGGAAACGAATTTCGGTATAGGTGATATTTCAGGTAAAAGACCCCAGGGAAACCAGTACCGGTGAATTGCGGCTCGCTCCAGGAACCGTCCGCCTGCTGGCGATGGACCAGGTAAGCTACCGCTTTGGTGACCGCAGAATCGTCGGTACTAGCCCCAGCGAGCAAGCCAATCAACCCCCAAGCGGTTTGCGAAGCTGTGCTAGCGCCCTGTCCCTTGCTGGAAGGCACATCGTAACTCAGGAGCGATTCACCAAAGCTGCCGTCGGCTTTCTGAACGCTGCGCAACCAGTTGACGGCCCGCTGACAGAATTCGCGAGTAGCCAGTGAAACGGTTTCCAGAGCGCGCAGGACACCGCTCGTTCCATAAATGTAATTCACGCCCCAGCGGCCGAACCAGGAACCGTCCTTGCATTGATCCTGCAGCAGGAATTTTACGGCGCGCCGAATCACGGTGTGGTCCGCGGGCCAGCCGAAGCGGCCGAGACACTCGGCGACGCGCGCGGTAACGTCGGCGGTCGAGGGATCGATCATGGCATTGTGATCGGCAAAGGGAATGTTGCAGAGAAACTTGCGATCGTTGTCGCGGTCGAAGGCGCCCCAGCCGCCATCGCGATTCTGCATGCTGAGAAGCCACTGAATGCCGCGGCGCATGGCGGCTTCCATGCGCGCGGGATCGGGATACTTCACGCGCTGGAGAGCCATCAGCACAAACGCGGTGTCGTCCACGTCTGGGTAAAAATCATTGCGAAACTCAAAGGCCCAGCCGCCCGGCTCAGCATCCTTGTTTTTGACCTGCCAATCGCCAGGCCCGAGCACTTGTTTCGAGAGAATCCAATCCGCGGCCTTGACGAGAGCCGGATGGTCCGGAGGAAGGCCCGCCTCTTCGAGCGCAACCATGGCAATGCAGGTATCCCATACGGGAGAAACGCATGGCTGCATGCGAATGGTGTGGTCTTCTTCGATTTCAAAGCGCGCAAATTCGTTGATTTCGCGCAAGGTCAAGGGATCATCCGGACCATGGCCCAGCGCCATCAACGCGAAAATGGAGTTCATCATCGCGGGGTAAATGGCCGCGAGGCCTTCGGTGCGCTCGATATGATTCAGCATCCAGGACTTGGCTTCTCGCATGGCGCGCTGCCGGAACGGCTTCCAGGGCGACTTCTCATAAAGCTTCAAACCGCGGTCCAAGGCCAGGAAAACGTTTTTCCAGGAAAGAAGTTGATCACTCCAATCCAGCGCGGCGGTCTTGTGCTCAGGATCCTTGAACAGTTCGTCGACGTGGGCGGGCTCCGGCAACCGCCAGTGGGGGCGCAACACACACAAAATCGCCATGGGGATCACGATGCCGCGCGTCCACGAAGACATTTCGTAAATGTTGAAAATGAACCAATGGGGGATAAGCATTAGCTCGGGAGGAATCGAGGGAACAAGATCCCAGCTCACCGCTCCGACCAGCGCTAGATAAAATCGAACATAGGAATTGGAATGCTCCAGGCCGCCAAGACGATGCACCATTTCCCGCGCGCGCACCAGGTTTGGCGCATAGGGCGAATCGCCCGCCAGTTTCAGGGCGAAGTATGCCTTGCAAGTGGCGTTCAGTTCCGAAGGTCCGCCGGGATAGATGCTCCAACCGCCGTCGGGCTGCTGACGCTGCCGGATATAATTCGCCAGCTTGGCAATGCGCTCAGGGTCAGCCTTTCCGAGAACGTGGAGATAGTAGATGTAATCCGATTCGAGTGTGGAATCGGCCTCGAGCTCGCCCTGCCAGTAGCCCTGTTCCGCTTGAAGGGAGAGAAGATGATTAGCGCCGCGCTCGATGGCCCTCTCAACGCGCTCAGCCCAGTCTTGCTCCTGCCACGGGACTGGCGCCGGTGCAACAGCTGGTTCCTCTCCAATACGGGCAAATGAGGCCATAAATGCTCCCCCCAGAGCAACAGCCAAAATTGACGAGTTCAGAAGGCCGGTCCAACCCGCCGCATCAACCCCATGTAACTGCCTTGGTCCCTGTCACTTGCACTGCAGCTCGGCTGCAAAGCGATAAGAGTTCCGGTTACATCGGTACTATCGATTATCACTGCCTTAACGCTGGCGGTCAACGGGTAAGATGCCGTCCAGTAAACGCGGAGTTGTCAAATTGAAACAGTTCCAGGTGATTCGAGCGCTCGTTGAACGAGCACGCGCAACGGCTGAGGGAGGGGCTCGCCCTCTTGCTGCGAAACGGAGGGTTTCTCGCGAAGCAGTTTAGACGCGAGCTGTGTCCACGCCGGAGCCGCCGCCGAAAACGCGTCAGGAGAACCGCGAAGCACCAGGGCATCGGCGCGGTCCAGGGCGGCGCGGGCAGAATCTTTGAAATCTTCCTTGGCCGGATCGACTACCGCGAAGTACAGGCTCGGCTTCAAGAATTGCAGTAAGGAATTGCTTTCCAAAATGAGCGGGAGGGCTTGCCCATGGGCATCTGCTGAGATTTGCTGCAGTTCGGCCCGCAAGAGCGGGAGCCCTTCAGCGAGGAAACCCTGCTTCGTGCGGAGCCAAAAACAGCGGCGGGCCCCCGCAACGAGAAAGCGCGCGCTGTCCGTGCCAGTATCGGCGCGCGTCTCCCAATCGAACGCACAGACATGCTCGGTGGGGGCGCAGTCGCAATCTTCCCCGTTTTGCGCGCACACGCCGTGACCGTATTGCGTGATTTTTCCAGCGATCCAGTTAGCGCCAGGGAATGCCGCAATCACGTCACACACCAGTTGCGTCTTGCCGATGCTGCGCGTGTGTCCGCCAACAACAATGACGCGCCAGCGGGGCGAGGCGCCTTTTTCATCTGCCGCCAAGTTTGGCCTCAAGAATTTTGATGCGCGCGGCCAGCTCTGGAAGACGGCCGTAGAAGGCGTATTGCTCCTTGAATTTCTCGAGCGCCCGCGCGGGTGTTCCCCAAACAGTTTGACCGCTGCGAATGGTCTTTCCCCCCAGCACTCCCGATTGTCCTCCAATCACCGCGCCATCTTCCAGATCGCAGCGCTCGCCGAATCCGGCCTGCCCTCCGATGACCACGTTTTTTCCGACCGTGCACGAGCCGGAAAATCCGACCTGTGCGGCCACCACAGAATGTGCGCCAATCTGACAGTTATGGCCGATGTGGACCAGGTTATCGAGCTTCACGCCCTCGGCGATGCGCGTGTCATCGAGCGAGCCGCGATCAATCGTGGTGTTCGCGCCAATTTCCACGTCGTCGCCGATTTCCACGATCCCGGCTTGCGGGAATTTCCAATGCTTCCCTTCTCCGAAGGCGTAACCAAATCCGTCCGCGCCAATTACTGCCCCGGAATGAATCTCCACACGATCGCCGATTCGAACGTGGTGATAGAGGGTTACACGCGGATGAATGCGGCAATTCTCGCCAATCCAACAACCGGCGCCAATCACGCAGTGCGCCCCTATCTGCGTTCCTGCGCCGACGTGAGCGTCCTCGCCAATCACCGCGTAAGGCCCGATGCTTGCGCTCTCCGCGACGCGCGCGAGCGGCGCGACAACGGCGGTTGGATGAATCCCGGAGGAAATCGGTGTTCGATCCAAAAGCAAAGCGGCAGCTTGAGCAAAAGCGAGCTTGGGGTGGGCGACCCGCAGCACGGTCTTGTCCGCCAATCCCAGGCCCTCGCCGGCGATCACGCAAAGTGCAGCAGAAGCGGCGGCTCGTTCCGCATGCTTCGCGGAATCAACATAGATTAAATCACGCGACGCAGCCCTCTCCGGCGCAGCGACGCCGGTGACTTCCAGAGCCCCGTCGCCTTCCAGCATGGCGTCAATCGCGTCAGCTAATTCTCTCGCAGTTCTTCTCATTTTCAGCCTCACGAAAAATCATACACGGGTGGCTCTCCGCTCGGCCGCGTATTCCACCGGCCGTGGACCCAGACCCACTGGTCAGGATATTTTCGGATGATGTCTTCGAGAACTTTCGCAAAGTTCTGCGTGTTTTCGAGAATATCCTGTTCAGGGTCTCCCGTTCGAACGAGTTCCACGGCAGGCTCAAAACGCAGCCGGTACTTGCCCAGGCGCTCATCCCATACGGCGTAGCCAGGCACGACAGCAGCACCCGTATGTAGGGCAAGCCGCGCAATCCCTGTAGTGGTGCTCGCCACCTTCCCAAAAAAATCCACGAAGACGGCTTCCGACGGCATGGTGTTTTGGTCCGCGAGAATGCCAATGGTACCCGCATCCTTCAAAACCTTCAGCGTGACGCGCGCCGATTCATTTTTGAAGATTGGCTGATTCCCCGACAGGCCGCGATACCCGTTCACCAGCGCATCGATCCGGCGATTCTCGATGGGCCGTGCCATGTAATGAAGCGGGAAACCGTAGAGCGCATGCGCGAAGGAGGAAAGCTCCCATGCGCCAAAGTGTCCGGTCAAGTAGAGCACGCCTTTGCCGCGGCGCTGGCCTTCGAGAAAGTTTTCATGGCCGTCCAGGACGATGATTTGTTCGATATTTTGTTTCGTGTATTTCGGAAAGCGCGCAAACTCGGCAGCCATCCAGCCCACATTGCGGAGCATTCCGCGAATGACCGATTTGAGCTGAGCCTCACTCCAATCCGGGAAGGCAATGCGTAAATTGATTTCAGCCGTCTTCTGCAATCGTGAAAGTAGGGCGTAAAGAAATCGGGTTAGGGCAGAGGCAATGGCTCGCGCCATTGCTCTGGGCAATAGCCCCAGCGCTTTCACGATCAGCCACACCCCCGCGTATTCGAGCCACTCTTTCATCGTGGACTTACATAGAAAGAAAAAGTCATTGCGCGACAGTATGCAAGAGGTTCGGCGGTAGAAGAAAGTATTTCAATGTTAGACTCAAGTTTCTGTGACGGAACCAAGCACGCCCAAATCCAAACCTCCCCGCGCCCGCAGGGCCGCCCAGATTGCCTGGGTTGTGCTCAGCGGTGCCACCCTCTACGTCTGCTACTTCAGCCACCTTGGTGTGCTCGGGTTCATCGGACCCGATGAGCCGCGTTACGCCTGGATTGCGCGCTCTATGATGGAGACCCACGACTGGGTCACACCACGGCTTCATGGAAGGCCCTGGTTCGAGAAACCGCCACTTTTCTATTGGGGGGCGGGGCTCTGCTTCAAATGGTTTGGCGTGAGCGAAGCTGCGGCGCGATTGCCCAGCGCGCTTTCAGCGTTGCTGGCAACCCTGGCACTGGCGTGGCTTGCTTTGCGCCTTTATGGGGCTGAAACCGCGCGATGGCTTTTGCTCTTGCTGCCTACGACCGTGGGCATGATCGGCTTTTCGCACGCTGCAGCCACAGACATGCCTTTCAGCGGAATGTTCACCATCGCCATGGTTTGTGCGACCGTGGTCCTAGGCTTGACCCGCGACGAGAACACGCCAATCCTTCGCGGTACACTGTTTCTCGCGTTGATCTTGTTCGGTTTTTTCCTTGGTTTAGCGGTGCTCGCCAAAGGGCCTGCGGCAATCATTCTCTGTAGCGGCGCCGTCGTTCTCTGGGCGCTGCTCACCAAGCGCCGCCATAACGCACTCCGCCTCCTTCATCCCGTGGCGATTGCCGCGTTCCTCGGGACGGCCCTGCCTTGGTATGTTCTCTGCGCCCGCCGCAATCCCGATTTCTTGCGCGTTTTCATCATCGAGCACAATCTCAAGCGCTACCTTACTCCCGAATTCCAGCACATCCAGCCCTTCTGGTTTTACCTGCCGGTGCTTCTGATAGCTCTCCTGCCATGGGCCGCGCTCTTTCTCTGGAGCACCATTCACGGAGCTGTTCGAATCGTGCGCACACGTTGCGCGAGTGAATCCACTTTGCTTTTGGCCTGTTGGGCGGGATTCTGTGTCGTGTTTTTCTCCATCTCGCGGTCCAAACTTCCGGGCTATATCCTTCCCGCGCTACCAGCTATTAGCCTGATCCTGGCTCATTCGCTCACGGCAATGGAGAAAATCCCGCGATGGTTGCTGCGTGCCGCGCTATGTCTGTTTTCGCTTTCCCTGTTTGTTCCTCTTGCGTTCATTGAACTTTTCGCCACGGACGTTCCCCGTGGAAACGGGCGCCTGGTCACCGGCGTATGCGTTGTAGTGGCCCTCATGGGAACCGCAAACCTTTTTTTGGCTCTCTTCGGCAGACCGGCACGCGAAAAAGCGCTTTTTCCCCTTCGTGCGGGGGTATGTGTTTTCCCGATTCTACTTTCCGCAATGCTGGCCTATTTCATCGCGCCGTCGATGTTCAAGTTTGATCCTTCCGGGAGAATCCTGGCGCGGGAGCTGCAAATGCGCAATATTCCACTGAATAAGTTAGCTGTGGGATGGATGAGTCGCGGTCAGCATTACAGCCTGAATTTTTATTTGCACGAGGAGATTACAGACTGGAATCAGGAGAATCTTGCGAAAGAATACGTTGTGACGGATATGCCTTTATGCCGAAACCTGTCCCCGGTTCCCTTCGCGTGTGAGCCAATGCCCTTCAATGAACACGCCACGGGCGCCTATCTCTACCATATCCTTATGCCCGGATCACCGCAGCGGCTTGGCGACCGTGGGGGGCAGGCGCAGAAGAAAGAATGACACCACGCGATTTTCGTACTCGCGTTTCTCCTGATCGCTCAAACCAACAAAATTGCCGTGAGCAATGATGGCCTGCTCACGCGGCTCGGGCGCCTTTAGAAACATGTCTCGCGTAGTGGCTGCCAGCTCCGGATCGTCCAGCGCCTGAATGAACAGCGTGGGTACGCCGTTGAGCGCAAGAAGCTTGGTGGAAAGCGGAGGATCGTTCCGGTGGCCGTTGTTGAGGTAGCCGAAGCTGATCTGCGTGGAACGAATCATAAGCGGAAACTTACCCAGGCCGTTGTGCTCAACTCCGACCTTGACCATCTGCTCAGGGTCGTCATACACCGAATCGAGGATCAGCGCGTGAATGCGCTTGTCGCCCTCAGCTTCACGCAACGCCGCATAAGCACCAAGATTGTAGCCCCACAATCCGAACCGCGTAGGATCCAAGTCATCACGGGCTGCGAGAGTGTCCACGGCCTTGCGCAACTCGTCGGCTTCGCGGTAGCCCAGTGTGGTGATTCCCGTGTTCGCGCCATGGGCGGCAAAGTCAAAAACGAAAACGTTGTACTGGTGGTCCTGCAGGGCGGAAACCAGAGTCAACAATTCACCGCGGCTGGATTCGTAGCCGTGGCACAAAACGATTGTGGGTGCGCGGCGCACGCCCGGGAAAAACCATCCTTCCCGTTTGCCCAGTTCCGGCACTTGGAAATCCATGACTTCGGGATGCCCGGGAAAACTCGCCAGGCTGATTCCGGGGGCGCTGCGTTGGGGCTTCACTATACGGTAGACCAGAAATCCGGCAAGGGCTGAAATGGCCACAAAGGCGAAGAAAGCCAACGCCAGAACAGGCATCAGCAATTTCGTGTACCACCGCGATGGATACCGCAGTTCAGAAAAGATTTGCATGCGTCGCTTGAGCCGCTGGGTTCGCGGCGCCTCTTACTTCGCTACTCCTCGGCAGACAAATTTGATGAACGCCATCGTAACACATCCCCTTCTGCGCGCTGCTGCAGCAGTTAAGCCTGTGTCGCATTTCGTATCACCGGCGCGAAGGACCTTCCAACCGGTCTTGCGCGAATCGGCTATGATAGAAGCATCATGGCGGGGGCTCACCAAATCCGCGCGGCTATGAACATCGTCGACTTGCGACAGACCACCGTACGCCAAATTGAGCCGCTCCTCGAGGAAGAGGCGCGGCACTGGCGCGATGAACTGCATTGGGACTATCGCGGCGCGCTGGAACTGATTAAGCGCTTCATGGAAGCCCGCGCGCTTGCAGGCTGCGTTGCGTTTGAGAATGGTGCCGCCGCGGGCTACTCCTTTTACGTCCTCGAAGAGCAAAAAGGACTCATCGGCGGCCTATACGTCTCCTGCAAATTTGCGCAAGAGACTCTGGGGCGGAGACTGCTTGAGGAAATGCTCTACTCGATGCGGGCGATTCCGCATCTGGTCCGCATCGAAGCGCAGCTCATGCCGTTCAGCGGGCCCGTCGATGCGCCTTTGCTGGACCACGGCTTCCATCTCTACACCCGCCAATTCATGCTGCTGGATCTGCACAGAACGGCGGAATCGAAAGCCGGTGCTTCGGGAGGCCTGCGGCTCACTCGATGGAACGACCGCTACTTTGAACCTTGCGCCAAGCTCATTTACTTGGCCTACGCAAATCACGTGGACGGCGAGATCAACGATCAATACCGCAGCCGCGCCGGGGCTTTGAAATTCCTGAAAAACATTATCCTGTTGCCGGGATGCGGCCAGTTTGTTCCCGGCGCGTCCTTTGTCCTTCACGAACCCGGCAGCGATGAGCTCGTAGCCGCGGTTCTGACCAGCGAAGTCTCTTCCGGTGTCGGACACACCACGCAGATATGCGTCTTGCCGGGCTTTCAGGGCCACGGCATCGGCCGCATGCTCATGCAAACTTCGGCGGAAGCGCTGCGCTCGATGAAATTCCGCGAGTTGACGCTCACCGTCACTTCCGACAATCGCACTGCCGTGCAGCTCTACGAGAAGCTCGGCTTCCAGACAATCAAGTCATTCACCGCAGGCGTCTGGCCGCGCTAACGCTCAATCTATTTCGATTTCGAAACCACGGTGTTTGTTATTGCCGGGGCCGCAAAGATCAGGAGATGGAGCGGCTCAATCGCAAGCCCCTTGCGCGGACTCGGAGAAAAATCAAGAACAAATTCGCAATGCAATTCAAAACTTCTCGTCTCTCCTGGCTGCGGAGAGAACGCCCACTGCCGCAAGCTGTCTTCAACCGCCCACCTCAGCAAAGCATGTCCATTTAAAATCTCGACGTGGTCCACTTTTCCGTCATTCGTCACGGACGCTTTAGCAACGACGGTACCCGAAATGCGGGTCTGCCTCGCAAGCGGCGGGTAAGACGGAGACACGAAGTGGGTCACGTGAAGGTCAGGCCGTCCTGCAAAAAGAGCCTCTCCATCGATGCCTCCATCCCAGATTACGCGACGGGCTTTTTCAAACTCGTCCCCCGGCACCCACTTGATGGGCTCCGACTGGAAAGCCGCCTGAAGACCTAGTTCATATCCGAAAGCCGCCATCTTCGCCAAACCCTTAAAGTCCCAATCGTCTCGATACACATCGGTTGGCTGATGGTAACGGTTCTTCACGTATTCCTTGGCTTGCTCTTCTCCCCAAGCCTCTTCGTGCCCTTGGAATTTCATTCCCTCACTGATGGAAAACGACGGTACGCCCACGCGCGCTAAACTGAAGTGATCCGACCGGTAATAGTGTCCCGCCTCGGGCCTCGGATCGGGCCGGATGGCCAATCCAAATTCTTTTGCGGTCGCCTCCACCACGGGATAGAACGAAGTGCGCTCTGCCCCGCTCACTTCAATTTCCTCGGGAATGCCCAAAGGTTCCAACGCGTCATAATTCAAGTCCAGGATCGGATCAACCGGCAGATACACGACCTTCTTTCCGAGATGCTCGGAACCCTCTAGTCCTTGCTCTTCAGCGGTCACCGCCGCAAACAAAATCGAGCGCGGCGGAGCTTTCTTGGCTTTTGCCCACGCGCGAGCCAGCTCCAGAAGAATTCCGCATCCCGTGGCATTGTCGACCGCGCCGTTGTAAATATTGTGACCGGGCTTGCTTTTGTCGATGCCGAGATGATCGTAGTGCGCGGTGTAGAGAACGGCTTCGTTGTTCTTGTTCGGCTCCGAGCCAGCCCGCATCGCCAGGACGTTGTGCGCCGTGAACGGGCGCATTTGGCTGGCAACATGCGCTTTCAATCGCACCCCCAACTCCACCGGCCTAAAATCCCGCGATTGTGCCCGTTCGAACAGCTTGTCAAGGTCCAGCCCTGCCATTCCAACGAGCTTTTGCGCCACTTCCTGTTGAACCCAACACGCCGCCTGCAGCTTCGGCGTGCTGCCCTTCTCCAAGTAGGACTTCTCGTTTCCCCATGAGTTTCGCACTACCTCCCATCCGTAACTGGCCAGGTCCGTGCGGTGGATGATCAGCGTGGCCACCGCGCCCCGGCGTGCGGTCTCCTCATATTTGTAGGTCCAACGGCCGTAATACGTCAGTGCCTTCCCTTTGAAAAAGTTCGGATTGTCGCTGACTGGTTCATTCACGAAAAGCAGCGCTACCTTTCCCTTGAGGTCGTAGCCTTTGTAATCGTCCCATTGGTATTCAGGCGCGGCGATGCCATACCCCACAAAGACGATCGGAGCATCCATGTCCGCCGATTCCGTCTGACTTTCATTGCTGGTCACAAAATCATCCAGATTTCGCAAATTCCGTGGTTGGCCATTCGCCGGGATCAGCGCGAATGTTGTGTCCGGAAGCGTCTTCATGCTCACCATAGGGACGCTCTGAAGATACGTTCCGGCATCCGAAGCAGGCTGCAAGCCGTAACTTTTGAACTGCGCCGCGATGTACTCCGCGGCCATGTCGCCGCCTTTTTGCCCCGTTCCTCTCCCTTCGAGCGCATCACTGGCGAGATACTTGACGTGAGCTCGAATCTTCCCGGGGTCAATCTTGATCGGCTGCCCTTCTTTCGCCGCCACGCAGTAAGCCATTCCCAACACAAGCGCAAACGCCAACCCCACCCAGAGAGCGTTCACAACTTTCTTCTTCATAGGGAACCCCTCACCGAAAGAAGGAATCACGAAGCAAGTTCTTTAACGAAATACGTCGGACCGGCAAGCTTAGACCGTCCAGATTTCCTTTAGCACGCGGCGGAAGTTGCCCCCAAGGATGGCCTCGATATTCGCGTCACTGTAATTACGGCGGATTAAAGCTTCGGCAAGATCAAACGGCCGCTTGGCAAAAGTGTAGCCGTCAAGGTCGATTTTATCGCGGAAGCCGTAAGTGCTCTTATAGCCGGCCTTGAGCTGCTTGTATTCGTCAGGCGGCATCGCGTCATAGCCGAGCAGGTCGATGTCGCTTCCGACGCCGACATGTTCGACGCCCACGAGTTTCGCGACGTAATCGTAATGATCGAGCATGGCATCGACTCCCGTCGGCTCCCTGGGGCTCACGAACATGCGCACTTCCGTGATGCCCATGACGCCGCCCTTGGCACCCATGGCTTTGATCGCTTCATCGGTTTTGCAGCGCGGATGATTGGGATTCAGCGTTCGGCAATTCGAATGCGTGATGAGCACTGGCTTTTTCGACACTTCAAACGCGTCGAGCGTCGTCTTGTCTCCGCAATGCGAGACATCCACGGCCATACCGAGCTTGTTCATGCGCTCCACAATACTGACGCCAAAGTCCGAGAGGCCGTCGTCCCGCCGCTCCGTCGAGCCGTTTCCGATCAACGTGCGCGCATTGTAGGTGAGCTGGGAAACGCGCTGGCCGAGCCCGTAGAAATAATCAACGTCGTCTGCCTTGCGAAAATGCTCCGAGTTCTGAATTCCGAGGATGAGGCCCACTTTTCCCGAGGCTTTGATGGCATCGAGGCGCGCCGGTGTGTCCACGCGCTCGAACCACGCGTCGTGGCGGGCCAGGAAGCTGTTATAGCCGGACAGGAATTGCAGGGTCTCAAGATACGCATCCGGGCCACCAGTGCCGATGGCGATATGGAAGACATTGATGCCAGAGTCTTTGTAGGGGCCGAAATCCTCGGCCTTGAAGTTGTCCGCGTTGCCAAGCATCTTCTGCGTCTTGCTGGGACTGATCCACAGCGGAGCGAGCATGTCCATGACCGTGGAGCGCCGAACAAGCTCAACCGCCCGCGCGGAGTATGCCGGTCCGCCGGCAAACAGCAAATAGCGCCCGCGATTGATCATCGCCGCACCAACAGCAGCGCTGCTTGCTGCAGACTTGAGAAACTTTCTCCGGTGCATCTCTTTCCTCTTTTTAACCGTACTCTCTCAGGCATCACGCAAGCAGCCTGAACACAAACAACCTGCATGCAAAAAGCCTGCACGAAAATCACTTTTGCACGGCACGGTCCTTCAGCAAATTCTTCAGCTCGCTCATAAACTCCTGCACGTCCTTGAAGTCCATGTAAACGGACGCGAAGCGCACGTACGCCACTTTGTCGAGCTTCTTCAGCCGGTGCATGATCATTTCGCCGATTTCCGTCGTGGTCAGCTCGCGCTCGGTGGACTCATGCACTACCGCTTCGATCTCGTCGACAATTCCTTCCAGCTTAGGAGTCGCCACAGGCCGCTTTTCACAGGCCTTCAATAACCCCTGCAAGATTTTTTGGCGTTCGAAGCGCTCTCGCCGCCCATCTTTCTTAATGACCATGTAGGGAATTTCATCGATGCGCTCGTACGTGGTAAACCGGCGGCTGCATTTCAGGCACTCGCGCCTGCGGCGAATTGTGTCGCCGCCTCGGCCTTCCCGCGAATCGATCACTTTGTCATCCACGTGCGCGCAAAAAGGACACTTCACGGGGCTGGATCTCCTTGCTGGGCGGCTGCGTTAGCCCCCGTTTCTTTCTCGTGTTCCACAAACTCGCGCAACTTCCCCAACGACAATCCTTCCTGAATCAGGAACGGCACGCCCGCAAGACTGCACGCCGCGAAGCCAATCAGCCACAGCACGATGGCTGCAGCGGTTGCCGGCTCCGTTTCTACCCCAAATATCTTCGTATACACAAGCACCGATGCCAGTTGCGCCCCACCTCCAACTGCCGGCAACTGTACGACAGAGCCCACCAACGAAAACGCCATGACCAGCATCACATCGCCAAGACCGAGCGTGCCCATCTTTCCGCCAAAACTGCGCGTCCCCCAGTAATAGACCAGCAACACTAGGAACCAGTGCGCCGCGGAATAGAAGATGGCCAACAGCAACTCCTTGACATCCCGAATGGCCTGCACCCCGCGCACAAAACCAAGCAGTATTCGCGCAGCTGGGGCTCGCCAGCCGTGCGCATTTCGCCAGCCTTCAAGCCTGCGCTCCAGCAGCGTCGTCCCGTGCAATCGCAAGTACACCAGAAAGACTACCGCCGCAGCCACTCCCGCAAACAACAAACTGCCCGCAGCAGCCGTTCCCAATGCCGTTGTGGCCTCTCCGGCATTCACTTTCGAATTGAAAAAAAGTAGCGCCAGAGCAGCAATCACCGCCGTGCTCGCGGTATCAAACAATCGTTCCAGCGCATAGATGCCAAACATATCCGCAATCGGCAGCTTCTCTTTTCGCGCGAGTAAGAGCGGCCGAACGGGCTCGCCCGGCCGCCCCAGAATGAAGATCGCTGCGAATCCGGCGAGGGTCATCTTATAGATGACCCAAAATCGCGAAGCGCCCAGATTGCCTTGGAACAGCTGCCAGCGCAGTGCTCGGATGGCGTAGCAGCCGTAAATCACGATAACCGGCAGCAGCAACAAATACAGATCCGCTCCCGCCACCGCGTGCAGCAGTTTTTGTCCGCTGAAATTGGCTTTATGGATGAATCCGGAGGACTGATAAACAACAAACCCAGTCAGGATCAGGCCGACCAGGACGATCAGAAACTTCCTCGACGATGTTTGCATGCGCTGGTCAGACTAACGGGAGCTGCACATCGCGTCAAGTTTGCGACTCTTTCCTGACTCCACTTCCCCCGTGCCGCCCGGCGTGGGGAAGTCTCAAAGATAAAGTCTTTCCCCGCGCTTGCTTATGACGTTCGCTCCACGCCCTCGCAATCCGCGCCGAAGCGGGCTTGACACACCGCTCAGTCCATTCAGAATGGGGGCAATGAACGGCACCCTCAATAATCGCCTTTCCATGATTACCCTGGCGGACGCAGACGGTAAGGAACTCCGCTTTGGTTCGCTGTGGATCCGCCAGCCGGCCGTGGTAGTTTTCTTGCGTCATTACGGCTGAATTTTCTGCCGCGAGCACGTCGCGCAGTTGCGCGCGCACGAACAGGCCTTCCGAGACCGCGGAGCGGCCTTGGCCGCAGTTGGGCTTGGGGATCGCAGCTATGCGCGAGCTTTTCGCGACGAAGCGGGTATCACCTTTCCGCTGCTCATTGACGAAAAGCGCGAAGCCTATTCCGCCATGGAGCTCAAGAACGCAAACCTGCTTCACTTGTGGCGAAGCGATAATGCTCAGGCTCGCGCCCGCGCCAAAGCGGCCGGGCACTCGCAGCACAAACTCGGGCGAAATCCTTTCCAGTTGGGTGGCAGTTTTGTCTTCGGGCCGGGCGATATCGATCGGTTCGTGCACCGCAGCCGGACTTTCGGCGATACTGCCCCCATCGGGGCCCTGCTTGCAGCACTGCCCTGAGGGCGCCTGCCGCCCCTTGTGGAAGTCCCTTGTTCTGAGTAAGATGCCTTCCTAATGACGGTCGAGATCCCGGCCCAGGTTCAAAGGGAACATTTCGCTAGCAGTTTTCGTTCCATAGTTGGCAGGCCGAGATGGACTGCCAGCGGTTTTTTTAGAGAGAAGCCGGCTCCCAGACACGCCTTGCAGCGTAGTAGGTTCAGAGGCTGATGATACGTTGGAGCAGGACGCCCAACTTGTCCAGCAATGCCTCCAGGGCGACGGGTCGGCCTGGGAGGAACTTGTGCGTCGCCACACGCGCCGCATCTTTAACATCTGCTACAGGTTCACCGGCAACCGCACGGAAGCCGAGGACCTGACGCAGGATGTGTTCCTCCGGGTCTATCGGACTTTGGCAAGTTACCGCTCGGCTCATGGCGGTTTCGCCACATGGGTGACCAGTGTGTCGCGCAATCTGCTGATTGACCATTACCGTAGAACGAAGAGGGACCGCGTCACGGACTCTCTGGACGATGCCATGCCGGTTGTGGAGAACAAGGAGTCGGCCGGGCGCCGCCCCGATGAGCAGGCGCTCTTGGGCGAATTGAGCGGGCAGGTGCAAAGCGCGTTGACCCGGCTTTCGCCGGAACTGCGCGAAGCGGTCATCTTGCGCGACCTCCAGCAATTGGAGTACCTGGAGATTCAGCGGGTGTTGGCAGTGCCCGAAGGAACGGTGAAGTCACGCATCAATCGCGGCCGCATCGAATTGGCCAGAATCCTGCAGCAGATGGGAGTGCGCCCGGCATGAGGTCTGTTATACGGATCGTTGAATTCTCGAAGCGGGTGGCGGAGTAGGGTTATGAGCTGGACTTGCGAACAAACCGAGGCACGGTTGAGCGATTATCTCGACGGCCTTCTCCAGCCCGCCGAGCAAGCCGCTTTCGATCTTCATGTAAACACCTGTGAGCGCTGCACTCCGCTGGTCGCCAGTGTTTCCCATGTCCTTGGCGGTTTGCACAAGCTCGAGCAAATCGAACCTTCTCCGCGGCTCGTGAATTCCATCCTGACCGTCACGCAAGGCCCGCAGACCTGGCGCAACGCCAAGCGTTGGTTGCGCAGCTTGCAGTCACCACGATTTGTCTATAGCGCCGCTTCGGTCGCCGCCACGATGGTCCTGCTGCTGACCGCCACGGGTTTTAACTGGCGGAAACCGAAACTCGCGGACCTAGCGCCGGCCACCCTCTATCGCAATGCGAACAGCCGAGCCCATATCATGTATGCCCGCAGCACGAAGTTCGTCAGTGATCTGCGCGTGGTTTTAGAGATTCAGTCCCGCATGAACGAAGCCGACCAGAATCCTGCTCTGCGCGAGGAAACCATTCCACAGAAGTCTCCCAAGAAAGAACCGGGCCGCACGGACAATTCCAATCCGTCTTCCCCGAAGCAGCAGAACCGCGCGGACGAGATTGGCAGAAATCTCCGCGTACTGGCCTGCGAATTCCCCATGTTGAGTGGCTCGCTGTTGGACAGGAGAGTGCCATGAACTGTGCCGTCCATACCGATGTGGACGCTGTCGGCTACTGCCGCAATTGCGGCAAGGCCATGTGCCCGGTTTGCGTGCGCCCGGTCCGCGATGTTCTCTATTGCGAAGATTGCCTGGCCACCATCATGGGGATTCCTGGCGCCGCTGCCGCGTCGGCTCCTGGCGCGTTTCCACCTGCGGCCGTGCCCCCTCGCTCCACAAGCAGCCCCGGCGTTGCTTTTGTCCTTGGTTTCTTCCCGGGTCTGGGTGCCGTGTATAACGCGGAGTACAACAAAGCGCTGATCCATATTGTCGTGTTTGCCGCGATGATTGTGGGCCTCAACAGCGACATCGGCGACAACGCTGACCTGGTGCTCTCGCTTTTGCTGGCAGGATTCATCTTTTACATGGCCTTCGACGCCATGCGCACGGCCAAAGCCAAGAATCTCGGGGAAAGCCCTGTCGATCCGCTCGAATCCTGGAGCAAGAACCGCCCCGTTGGCCCGATTATCTTGATTGCCTTGGGCGTACTTTTTCTCTTGAACAATTTCAATTGGTTTCCGTTTTGGCGGATAGGCCGGCTCTGGCCTTTGGTTCTGATCGCCGTCGGCGTGCTCATGTTTCGCAACCGGCTCGAGCGCCGTTCTTAGTGGAGAGGGTAAATTTCGATGAGTGATCGCGTTCGTTGTAATTGCCAGCGCTGTACCATTCGCAGCCTCATGGGCCCCGGGATTCTGATTGCCGTCGGTATTCTGTTTCTGCTCGATCAGGTCCGCGGCGGACACTTCTCTTTTGGCCATACCTTTCCAGTGATTCTCATTGTCATTGGCGTCATCAGTCTCGCAAGCGCCTTGGCTCCTGCAGATGGGCACATTTCAGCTCCAGTTCCTTCCGCCCCCCCGGGGACCAGCCCTCCTTCTTCGCAGAATCCGTTTTCGGGCCAAGGACAGGGCCAGGGACACTAGTTCTCTATGGCAAATTCCCGCCTACCCCAAAGATCGCTCTTTCCCGGCCTCGCATTGCTTTTTGTCGGCCTGCTCCTTTTAGTACACAACTATCGCGGGCTGGATATTTCGCATCTGCTCGGCCATTGGTGGCCTCTTCTCATCATCTTTTGGGGCGCTATCAAGCTCTATGAACGCACTGCCGCCAGCCGCTCTGGCCAGCCAAGCGCTTCACCCATCTCCGGAGGCGAGATTCTCCTGGTCCTTGGGCTCCTTTGCCTTCTTGGAATCGTTGCCGGCGTCGACGTCGTCAAACACAAATTTCCGTTCGACGAATTCCCCGTCAGAGGCGACCGATTCGATTTCGACCTGAACGCAGAACCGAAAGCCGTTCCAGCCGATTCCCGCATTACCGTTCGTAACGTTCGCGGCGATATCAGCGTGCGCTCCGGCGACGAATCGCAAATCCGCGTGGACGGCAAGAAAAACATCAAGGCATGGAGCGAGACGGACGCTGAACACATTGCTTCTGCAATCTCCGTCGAAATTGTCAAGAACGGCGATGGCTACGAAATTCGCCCGGTAAATGCCGGTAGCGGCGATTCACGCGTCGGCTTGAACTTGGACATTTCCGTCCCGAAAAAAGCTTCGCTCACCATTCGTAATGAGCGAGGCGATGTTTCCGTGTCCGACATGGACAAGCCGGTGATCGTCAGCACCACACGAGGAGACGTCGAAGTCCGCGACACCGCAGGCGACGTCGCCATTGATACGGGCAAGGGCGACATCAAAGTGTCCGACACCAAGGGAAACGTCAAGATTTCCGGCCACGGCGGCCAAGTTAACATATCCTCTGCAACCGGCGGGCTGACCATTGACGGAGAATTCTTTGGCCCCATCCGCGCCGACAAAATTGCCAAGGGTGTGCGCTTTGTTTCCCAGCGCACCGACCTCACGCTCACACAGCTCACGGGCCACATGGAAACGGGCTCGGGCAACCTCGAAATCGCCGACGCTCCCGGCAATCTGACGCTGCGCACCAATTCCTACGACATCTCCATTGAAAACGCCGGCGGCAAAGTGAAAGTCGACAATCGCAACGGCAACGTCGAGGTGCGTTTCTCGTTTCCTCCCAAGGAAGACATCGAGATTACCAACTCTTCTTCTCCCATCACGCTAATCCTGCCGGAGTCCTCCAACTTCGAGATTGGCGCGGACTGCCACTCCTGCGACGTCGATTCCGAATTTTCGGCGGATTCCCTGAAACACGCATCCGCTGGCGGCGATTCTCATTTGGAAGGAAAATACGGTAACGGCCGCGGTCCCAAGATCATCCTGAGAACCAGTTACGGCTCGATCTCCATTCGCAAAACCAGCTAAGAGCAGCGACCCGCAAGTGCAGGCATCCACACGCAAGGCAGAGATCAGCGCGACGAGAGCAGACCTAACTAAGTTACGCCCCCACAACGTAACCGGAGCTGGCCGCGAGCTGGCCCAACTGCTGCATCGGGGTCGCAGACGACGAACCGCCGCTACTGAGAATTCCCCCAAACAAATTTTGCAGGCACGGCGCAGCAAGGAGTGGCGTGTGCGGAGCCGGCAAACTCGGCACTGTAGCGTCGGGCTGATTGAAATTCAATGCGTTCGCAAGATTGAAAATATCACTGCTGGCATCGCGCGGCGTCAGCGGCGCGAGTCCCCAGCGCCATTCAATCAGCTTCAGCACCGAAGTGTGATCGTACACCAGCGAATTCACGAGCGGGCTGCCGGGATTTCCCTTCGTGAACGGAGATGCGATCACCGTGGGCACGCGCAACCCGAGCAAGGTTTTCCCGTTCACAATGTCGGTGTCGAGCTGGTTTGCCGCCGTGGCGCGCGGCGGCGCGACATGCTCGAAGAAGCCGCCCCATTCGTCGAAGTTCACGATGAACACCGTGTTCGCCCACTTCGGCCCATTCGCCACCGCTTCGAATGTTTTATAAAGGAATTTGTCTCCTTCGCGAATGTCCGCGTGAGGATGGTCGTCGTTGCCCGTGCCGTCATCCAGAATCGTGTAGCGCGGGTCCACAAAGGACACCGGGGGGAGCGTTCCGGTGGCCGCTTGCACAAGAAACTCCGCGTAGAGTTTCGATATTCCGAGGTACTTCGCCCCCCACAGCGCGAGGAAGGGGACATTCGAATAATAATAATTGGCGCTCACGCCCGCAGCCGCGAGCCGGTCCCAAATGGTCGGCACCGAGGTGAAGTTAACGCTGTCGGTCAAGCGATCCGTCTGCGCGGCATGGAGAAAGATCCGGTTCGGGAAAGTCGGTCCGAGGATCGAAGGGAAATAGCGATCGCAGGTCGTATAGTTTCGCGCCAGCGCGGCGAAAAACGGAATGTCCGCTTCGCCGTAATAACCGATGGAGTAGACGTCGTTGCTCCCCGCCCGCAGAAACCCGTCCATCAAGCCGTTGTCATATTCCACGCGCCCGCCGCTATAGGAATGATCCGGACTCGGATGAGGACACCCCGTATTGTCGCCTGAGAGCGAATGCGTCGCGTGCGAGACGCCGTTCTTGTCCACGAACGTCAAGCCAGCCTGCTTGCCGTCGGCATTGGTCAACCAGCCAAGGAAATGATCGAAGCTGCGGTTCTCCATGGTTACCACGACGATGTGCTCGATCCCCGAGTTTTCCGGATTGGGCAACGGCTGTAGAGTTCCTTGTGCAAACAAGCTATTCCCCGGGTTATTTCCCGAGCGACAGGCCCCTCCAGCCAACATAGCTCCCGAGGCAAGTCCAACGGTTTTCAGCAAGTCGCGACGATTCATCTTCATGACCACACTCCCTGGAAGAAAAAGGTTTCGAGTTTTCGGACGTTCTTGGCAACGCCCGCGGGCCGGGAGAAGGATGGGAACTGCAGGATAAAACATTGGGGAGAACTAGCAATCCGGTGTAAACCTGAGATGAATTTCTGGGAAAGTAAAACCGGACTGCAATCGGGAATTTACCCTAACGCTCGGCTAGCCGGTTCAACTCCGAGAAAAACGCGGGGAAAGACACACCCGCGCAATCGGCGTCGCGAATCACGGTGTTTCCCTCGGCGGCCAGCCCCGCAACGGCGAACGCCATCGCAATGCGGTGATCGCCGCGTGGCTCAATTTCTGCTCCGCGCAATTTCCCTGCGCTACGCCCTGCCACACTAAGCCCGTCCGGCCGCTCTTCTATTCGCGCGCCCATGCGACGCAAATTTTCGGCCAACGCCGCGATTCGGTCGCTCTCCTTCACGCGCAGTTCTCCCGCGTCGCGAATCTCAATGCCTTCTTCCGTGAACGGGCCAAGCGCGGCCAGCATCGGCAATTCATCAATCACCAGGGGGATGCGTTCGCCGGCAATAACCCCCCCTTTGAGGGAAGCGCCTTTTACGGCCAGGTCGCCGATGATTTCTCCTTGCGAGCTCTTCAGCCCGAGCATTTGAATCGAAGCGCCCATTTCGGCAAATACGTCGAGAATCGCCGTACGCGTGGGATTCAAGCCAACA
>QHYM01000390.1 GCA_003223295.1 Acidobacteriota bacterium
TCGCCGTGGCTGGCAGGCATGATCGATACGCGCAGGTCGATGTACCGGCCTTTGTACTTCACTCGGAAACGGCCGTCCTGAGGAACGCGGCGCTCGGCAATATCCAGTTCGCTCAAAACCTTGATGCGCGAGAGCATTGCGGAGTGATGTTCTTTGGCAATGGGCTGCATGGCGTGCTGCAAGACGCCGTCAATGCGGTACTTCACGGCGACTTCAGAGTCCCGCGCTTCGATGTGGATGTCGCTGGCGCGGCGCTCAAGGGCAGTGAAGATGATGGTCTCGACCAGGCGAACCACCGGGCTGGCGGTGCTATCGCGCGTCAGGCGATCGCCGGAAATGGTCTCTTCGCTTTCCTCTTCTTCCTTGGGGGCCTGCAGGGCAAAGGCTTCGGTAGCTTGTTCGAGAACGCGCTGCGACTGCTCGGTTCGTTTCAGAAGATCGCTGATCTGGCGAGCTGTCGCGACACGAATCAAGAGCTTCTTGCCGAGCAGGAGTTGCAATTCGTCGCTGCTATGGACCTGACCAGGATCGGCAGCCGCAATAATCAGCGCGTTGTTATGTTCCTCCAGAGGAACAAAGTTGTAGCGAAACATCAAGTCCGCGGGAATCTTTCGAATCAAATCCGGGTCGATGCGCTGTTCGCGCAGATCGACAAAGGCGTAGCGGTATCTTTCGGCCAGTTTGCGGGCAAACTCCCGTTCCTGCAGCTCGTCGGTGGCTGAAATCCCTCCGATGATATTGGCGTGTTGGTCCGTAGTAGCCATAAGCGTTACTTGGTTGCTCCCACTGAAAACGAGAAAATCGGCAGATAGAGAGAAATGAGAATAAAGGCTACGAACAATCCCATGATGATCAGCAAAACCGGTTCGATGAGGGAGACCATTGTAGAGAGGCGCAAGTTCACCTCTTCCTCATAGAACTCAGCGACGCTATTCAGCATCGGCGAAATCGCGCCGCTCGATTCGCCGACTTCGATCATGTCCACGGCCATCTCCGGCATGACGCCCGTAGAAGAAAGCGCGCCGTGCAACGATTCGCCTTCGCGGACCATTTGCGTAGTGTGAGCTAGAGTGGAGCGCAGCAACCTGCTGGTAATGGCCTCGGTGGCAGTTTGCAACCCGGCTACCAAGGGCGTGCCACCGGTCAGAAGAGTGGAAAGAGTACGAGAAAACTGCGCAACCTGAAATTTCAGCAACGTATCGCCGACCACTGGCAGCCGAAACTTGAAGCGGTCGAGAGCCGTTCCGCCTTCCTCGGTGCGAGACCAAAGAAAAACGCCTGCTGCCGCAAAAGCCAACACGGCCACGAATCCCAAGAAGACGTACCGATAGTCCACTGTGAGGGTAATCAGCACACGTGTGGGCGTGGGAAGTTCTACGTTCATATCGCGGTAGAGCAGCGCAAACTTCGGGATCACTGAGGTGACCAGATAGGTCACGATGATGATGGCCACGCTAATCAGCAAGGTCGGATAGATGAGCGTTGCGATGATCTTCTTTTTCACGCCGGTGCTTACGCGCTGATAGGCAATGTAGTAGTCCAGCACTCCGGGCAGATTGCCGCTCTTTTCTCCGGCTAATATGGCCGTAGAGTAAACCTTGGAAAACAGGCCCGCTTGGTCGACTGCTTCGGAAAGCGACTTCCCTTCGCGAACTTGATCCCGGATCTGCGAGATAACTGGCCGGAGTTTGGGAGAGCTGGCACGCGTGGCCAGAAGGTCCAACGCTCGCAGGATAGGCAGACCCGCCTTGATCAGCGTATTGAACTGCTGGTTCAGAATGAGGAAATCCGAACCGCCTACCTGCCGGCCTGTTCTGCGGCGAACGAGGCTGCCCAGGCGCCCGCCCCGCGACTCGACCGAGTAAACGTACAAACCCCGGTCCGCGAGCTTCTGGCGTGCTTCGTCCAGAGTGTTCGCAGGTTCAACGTGTGAAAATACACGCCCGTCGGCATCCGCGACGCGACAGACAAATTCGCCCATAGACGTTCAGTTTACCTCATCTAGGTGATATGCGTAGGGGGTCCTGGGGGTTGGCCGTTCCTTACTAGAAAGGGAGCCATTCCTACGGGGGAGTTTTATGGGTTTGCGGCTCTCTGGGCTGCCGCCAGTTCCCCATCTACAATAGCAACACCTGGAGGGACCTGGAAGCGGAAAAATGAATCGTCGACCTTGGGGTCCAATCGCCAGTTGGCGAACCGGAATTCGATTCCGACGCCTCCTGGATCGTTCACCATGACACGAACAAGCTCTCCAGAGCTTTGAACAACTTCCAGATAGGCAATATCCCTCACCTCGGCTGAAGCTACTTTGCCGCTTGAGTCACCTCCTCCACTTGGTTTAGACGCACCACGCAGCTCACAGTAGAGCATGACATCCGCAGAAAATTCCGGAGCCGGCTGCTGCGTGTATCCAACTTTATTGCAAATGCGGGAAAGCTTCATTTCTCCTGCCAGCAGGGCTAAAGGAGTGCGCCAATCGGTGCTTTTCTTTGCAGGAACACGCGTGACGGTATGGTCCTCGGGGACGTAGAACCAGGCGGTTTTGCCATCGACGACAAATACATTTTTCTCCGGAGATTCGTATTCCCAACGCATCTTGCCCGGCCGCTGGAAGTAGGCTTTGCCAGCCTCTATGCGAACCACCTGCCCATTCTCCGTGTAGCGTTCCAGGAATGTAGCCTGGAGGCGTGCAGCACTTCGGTATCTCTCCTCAAACCGCCGCAGGACCTGCGTAACGGCTGTCTTGCTGGCAGGGTCACGTAAACCTGCGGCCTCCTGGCCCCAGATAAGCGGAGAAGGCGAGCAGAGGAGGAAGACACACGCCACGAGTTGGGGAATTGTCCGCAAGCACGCAAGTATATCAATGACGGCGGGCAACTCAGACGGGAACCGCTGCGTACCGCAAGGAAAATCCCCGGCACGGGCAAAGCCAGACTCTGCGGCGGGAATTAGTTGCCAACCGGTCCTGAAGTCCCGGGAACGGTCGCGATTGCGGCGCAAGCTCCCGCACCTACACCGATGGGAGCAGCGCCAGGGGTGACAAACTTGATTACTCCTGACGCGTCTGAGCAAAAAGCGCGCTGGCCGGAAATCTGCACCTGTACGGGAGTGGCATTTACTTCGAATCCGTTGAGAAAGCCGTTCGCATCGGGGAGAGTCCCAGCGGCGTTATACGCGTAGCCGCTCTTGACGAAGCCACCAGTGCTCAAAAGAGGATCAATCAGGCAGGCGGCCAACGGAGTCGCCACCATGCAGGGAGCGGGGCCGCCAAGATTTGCCAACACTGGAGCGTAGCCAGAGCCCCAACTCGAAGAATACGTGCCTTCCGCTGTGTTGATCTGACGAATGGAAGAAACCGCGCTCGATTCGTTCGCCAACATTTTTGAGCGAAGCAGGTTTGGAATGGCAATCGCCGCGATCACGAGAATAACGATCACAACGATGAGAAGCTCGACCAGCGAGAAGCCCCGCTCCAGAACGTGCCTGTCCCTCGCCCGTTTGTGATTTGTTAGGATACTCATGGTCTATCACCCTACCACAATGGGAATCCTGGAGGCGTGGGACCAGAGTTTACCTTGAAAGCTAGTCTAGTTACCGATGATGAGCGCCCCCAGCGTCGCGCACGTTGCTGGAGCTATTCCGATCGCGACGCCTGTTGTGTTCGCTCTAAGCACACCCGATTGGTCCGAGCAGAAAGCGCGCTTGCCGGTTATGTCCACCACGTTTGGCGTGGCGTTGGTTTCAAATCCGTTGTTGACGCCGAGCACAGGGGTATTGCCGACAGCAACGAACGTGTAGCCGCTCTTCGAAAAGGGGGCCACACTTAAGCCTGAATCGATGATACAAGCGCTGGCGGCAGTTGCGACACCGCAAGGGTTGGCTCCGCCCAAATTGGCCAAAGTGGCTGCGCAACCGCTGCCCCAGCTCGAAGAGTAAGTTGTCTCCGCCGTGGTGACGGTACGAAGCGAAGCCACAGCCGACGATTCGTTTGCCGAGATCTTTGCGCGAAGGAGGCTTGGAATGGCAATCGCCGCAACGATCAGGATGATGGCCACGACAATCAGCAGCTCGATCAAAGAGAAGCCCCGCTCGTGCGCTTGCCTGTCTGTTCCTCGTTCGCGATTTGGTGTGTTGCTCATGGTCTTCGACCGTTCCTAGCACTGCTCAAAAAAAAAGGGAGGAAGCGAAACTTCCTCCCTTGTCCGAAGGTTAGCTTGAAACTTAGTTGCCGACTGGACCGGAAACTCCGGCCACGGTCGGGACAGCAGCGCAGGCGCCCGCTCCTACACCGATGGCCGCCGCACCGTTCCCGATGAACTTGATCACGCCGGTCTGGTCATCGCAGAACGCGCGCACACCGGTCGTCTGGTATGAGGTTGGAGTGCCATTGATTTCGAAGCCGTTGAGGATGCCGCTAACGTCCGGCAAAGTCCCGGCCGCATTGAACACGTAGCCGCTCTTGGTGAAACCACCAGTGCTCAAAAGCGGGTCAATGAGGCACGCCTGCACTGCCGTCGCAACCGTACATGGCGGGGGGCCGCCCAGGTTCGCCAGGTTAGCCGAGAAACCGGTACCCCAGCTCGACTGATAGGTCACTTCCGCAGTACCGATCGTGCGAACTGAACCCACAGCAGAGGATTCGTTCGCCGCAATCTTGGACCGCAGCAAATTCGGGATGGCAATGGCCGCGATGATCAAAATGATCGCCACGACGATCAAAAGCTCGATAAGAGAGAAACCCTTCTGCTTCTTCATGAAGTCTCCTTGAGAGGTAATCACGTGCTTGAGCACGCTTGTTAGGCTGCAAGGATCGTGCCAACACTGGTTTTTGGCGTACTTTCGTACCATAAGAACAGCAAGTCGATTTCTTTCTTATACTTATAGGCCAATGAAAACGTGCCAAGGAGCACGGATCGAGGCTCCGTAGCGACATCTTGAAGAAGGCATGACAGTTTATGTCACCGCAAAAGGTCGCAAATGGTCAGGACAATCGGCCCCTCAGACTGTGCTGGACCTACGAAGGATGCCTGCTAGCTCTTGTTAAGAACTACTCCATGGCTACTGTATCGCCCTGGACTCTGCGCTTGGTGGGAGGTGTCCCAAAGAAAAGGGGAGGAAGCTGGGCTCCCTCCCTTGTCCGAAGGTTAGCTCGAATCTTAGTTGCCGACTGGACCGGAAACTCCGGCCACGGTCGGGACACCAGCGCAAGCGCCCCCTCCTACACCGATGGCCGCCGCACCGTTCCCGACGAATTTGATCACGCCTGTCTGGTCATCGCAGAACGCGCGCACACCAGTCGTCTGGTACGTCGTCGGAGTGGCATTCACTTCGAAGCCGTTGAGGATGCCGCTAACGTCCGGCAAAGTCC
>QHYM01000405.1 GCA_003223295.1 Acidobacteriota bacterium
TCATTGCGGGATGCACTGCCAAAGGCTAGAATTATGAATTGGGCCACTATGCGCGTTCTTCTTTGCTGCCTGCTTGCCGTGGCGACGACCACAACTCTCGCGCCGACGTCGGAAGACCTTCGTAGAATGTATGGTGCTTCAACCGACGTTGTTATGCGCAGCGACGGCACGCCGAATTCAGAAAGTTTCCTTCTCTCTCCGAATATTAAGCTCACAGCGCAGTACGGTTCGGATAGGCAAGCTTGCACTTTGGTCTTGGAGCCGGGACCAGTTTCTGATGACCACCAGAAAGATGGTGAGCAGCTCATGTCGCCGGTCAGAATCTCTGAGATTCTGAAACAAGTGGCACCTGCTGACAAAAGAGGCGAGCAACTCCCATCAAGAATAGACTGCGCAGGGTCCATTGGGATTTGGACCGACAATTATGCAAATGTCTACATCAGACATGACTTCCGGTGTGAGGAAGGTCTAAGTCCAGAAAAGCGAGTGAGAGTTAACTTTAAGCGAGAAGTTTGTCCGAAATTTGACCATTGAGAATGAATTCTCGCTGAAGTTTTCGCCTCCGCGAACCAAGCACCTGAACTTCTCCGGTAAGCGCTGCGTTTATCGGGAGTTGCTCGAAAAGTTGATCGCTCATGGTAGCTCCCTTCGCGGTAGCGGTTGCAACAGTTACGCAGATCACTGGGGCGATCCTGCAGGAATCGACGAGGCAACTTTCTCTTTCACGACAGATTTGAACCCATCTGCAGCCATCCCACAGTAAGGCCGTTGAATTCCATCGGGTTTCGCGCTACATGTAACCTGCCCGTTATCGAGGGAAATGGCCCCGTCACGCCCGACAAATAGATATGGGCCAGCGCAATGTATATCAGTGCAGGCAGTAATAAAGAACATCTCTACGATGTCTTTGGGAATCGGAGGAGAAACGTTGTACTCCACCGGATGGCCATCGACCAGCAACTGCCCACCCATGGCGGTTACTTGTATTTTCGCGCCTGGAACAAAGAACTGGTTCCCAACCTGCTTGTAAACCTCTTGAATGTTGATTGTATAATCCGTCCAGACCCGCCTCTCGTCGTCCGACAATCTAGCCTTAGAATCTGTGACCTGCCCCGAACGATGATGTCACTGTGTTTCACGAGCTCAGTCAAATCAGAGCAGCAAGTGTAATCAACGATCGCTCCCGTACGGACGTGCCCCTCCTTTGCCGCTCTCTCACGTAAAGTGGGTGGCATTTGCTGCTGTGCTGCCGCAGGGATGCTGATTGCCATCAGCACTACAAGTGCGCCACAACGTCCAGCCATAGGAACGCTCATGGTATCCACCTCTTATAAATCATTAGTTCCTCTCGAAGCTCACGTGCCAAAGGCACAGTGGGATAATCGGTGAACTCGCATAGTCTACAGCGAAATCACACCGCCAGGTCCTGATAAGCATCGACTGCGTCTTCGACGCGTCGCTAGTGCCAGGAACTTGTCTGGGACGATTTCATGATTTGAAAGGACTTATCAACAAGTTCCTGGAGAGTCGGCATTAGCGGCCAATCTCTGCCCATTTTCAGGGTATCCCTAGCTTGCGCGCTTCGCTGAGGATTTTGGTAAGCCGGTTGGAGAGGCGGTCGAGGCGACGGCGGGAAGTGCCGTTTGGCAGCGTCCGGCGAAACATCTCGAGCATATGTTGAGTGGCGAGCAAAGAATCGATCAGCCCATCGAGGCCAGCTCGGGGAGTGAACGGTGTCCTCGGCTGCGGAGCAAGATGCCGAGGTTTGGCACGAGCTAGCTGGAATTCCCGTTGAAGATCCGTCAGCGCGACATCGAGATAGCGCATGGTCATCTCGGGAGAAGTGTGGCCGAGTAGTTTCATCAGAACCGGAAAGCCGACACCGGCTCGAAGCATTTCCGAGGCATAGCTGTGGCGAAACTGGTGGGGGACGATGCGGGTGGGAAGGCCGAGCGCATGACAGACTTGATGCAAGTAATCGCGGAGTTGACGAACGAGTGCCTCTTTAGAACGCGGACGGGCCAGAAGCCGTCCATCGACAGGCAGCGGATCAAGAGAACGAAAGAATTGGAGGCGTCGGACGAGTTCACCCACAAAGGAATCCACGGGGACCATACGTTCTGTTTTGAGTTTTCCGAGTGGCACGTGAACAGCCCATTGATTCGGGCCGGTAGAGCGCAGGCAGTCGAAGGACAGATCGGCACACTCACCGATGCGCATGCCGGTGTGGCGAATCAGCAGGAAGACGTTGCCGCCCAGGTCATTGCGCAAGCGGAATTCCCGCTGCAGAAGTTCATCCTGTTCTGGCGTGAGCGGACGTGGGAGTCTCTGCGGGAGGCGCGGAATGTCCTCGCGGCGGATCAGATGAGCGAGTTCAGAAAGCTGTTCGGTCCAAGCGAGTTCGTTGAAGATGCAGCGCAGCGCGATAAGCAGATTGATACAGGATGCGGTCGCGAGTGGCGGTGTTTGCGAACGCAGGCGGGACATCCAGCCGAGGATGTGAGGTTCACGGCGCAATTGGTTCAGGTACTTCACTGCGGGATGAGCAGTGCCGAGATAGCTCAGGAAGTTGCGGACAGTCCCACGATAGTGACGAGTCGTTTCGGATGCTGGGCCCAGCGACGGAGCGTAGAAGAATCGGGCGTCCGATTCGCGTCCTTGAGCGCAGGCGTCGCCTCTTCCCAAGAGCAGTGCTCCACAAAGCGCCGCCGCAATGCCTGACAGCGAACCCGCAAGCTGTACTGAGTGTAAGGAAGAGAAAGCAGCGGCAGGAAGGTGAAGGTCTTTCCGCAACCGTGGCAGCGACCGCGCCGGATCTCGATCCAATCATGGTGCTCATCGTGCGCCTGTTTGCGGCGGTGTCCATGGCCGATGATCGAATCA
>QHYM01000113.1 GCA_003223295.1 Acidobacteriota bacterium
CCAGCGCTATGCTGACGAGACTCATCAACCTAAGCATCTGTTTTCTCATGGCCTCATCTCTCCTGAAACATCCGCGGCAGTTTGTCGGTTTTGCCGTATGACCGCAAATTCTGGTAGTTCTGGGGCCGGTTACTGGAGGTCCGATATTTTCCAGCCTAACACTCCATTCCTGGCAGGCTTCGCTGGGCCACTTCCCTGTTGTCGAATCAGGAAATAGGACCTCGCGAACCGCTCTAGCTTATCTAACACTTCCGGGGCAAAAGAGTTGTAACCACGAGCTAGTACTCAGGGACGCATTTTTCATGGCATCAGACGAAATCAAGCAGGACTTCCAAGAAAAAAAAGCCCGCCCTGAATTCCGGGCGGGCTGAATTGTCTGAAATTTGAATTAGCGGTGCGGCCGTCCCCCACCACCACCTCCATGAGATCCGCCGCCGCCACCGCCACTGCTGTGACCGCCTCCGCCGCCGCTGCTATGCCCGCCTCCCCCGCTGTAGCTTCCTCCGCCATGGGATCCGCCGCCACTGTAACTACCACCGCCCCCGCTACCATAGCTACGACTCCCGCCTCCGCCGCTATAACTGCGGCTAGGAGGAGGGGAATAGGAACGAGAAGGTGCCGGGTAACTGTGGCTCGGCGGGGAATAAGTCCGCGGTGAAGAAGAGGAGCCACGGTTCCCGTAAGACGGGTTATTGTAATTCCGCTGCGGCGGCTCATAAGAGCGTCCGCCGCCCGGGGAGGTCGGACGATTGTTATTGTAGTTCGGCGTCGAGGGCCGCACTGACATGTCGCTGCGCGGCTGACCGCCACCACCTGCCCACGGTGGACGATCGCTCATCACACGCCCTGAGTTCTGCGACGGCGCATTGGTCGGGCGGTTCGATCCGACTCCCTGCTGCGGACGATCACTCATTCCGCGAGGTGAGTTCTGCGTTGGGGCATTGGTTGGCCGGTTCGAGCTGGCAAAGCCTTGCGGCGCGCGTCCGCGGTCGGTTTGGTTTCCCTGCGCTTCCCAGGTCCGCATATTGCTTCCTGGCCGCTGCGAAGAACTATTCCCCGCGGGACCATTCGTGGACCGGTTGGAATTCGGCATCGCCGAAGGCGGCCGGTTGCGCGAAAGTTCGTTTTGCCGCGAGTTCATTCCTGAATTGCCTGGCGCATTGCCAGCACGATTCTCAAAACTACCATTGACTCTAGTGTTGCCGTGCACGCCGGAGTTGCCAGCCTGGCCGTTCGCTCGAGCGGCGCCGTTTACCGGCGAATTCCCAAATCGCCCGGCGGTCATGTTGCCGTTCATCCGCTGCACCGGGGAACGAGAAGCACGGGCATCAGGAACTGTACGCGCCATCACGGCTCGGCTCTGCACGCCGGCAGGCGGCCGGGCTACGTGCCCATTGAAATTCGCGCTACCCAACGTGCTGTGCTGCGTCGCATGGATGCCGACGGAGTTGGTCACTCTCGCGCCGTTCAAAGTTGCCTGCGTAACACGTTGGCCTCCGCGATTGATGCGCTCGCCGTTGACAAATCCGTTGCGCGAAGTGGTCGTAACCGCGCGCAGGTTGTGCGCGTTTACGAAGTTAAAATTCCTGTTGTTAAATACGTTCACGTTGCGAATGAACGTATTGTGGACGTTAATCACGGTGATGAAGTTGCGGCTGCAGTGGAACCAGGGGAAGAACGGCTCGCCCCATCCCAGCGGGAACCAGCCCACACCAAAGCCGACACCGAATCCCCAACCGCCGCCGAGGAAGCCTACGAATGCAGGACCATAGATCGGAGGACCAAAGAACGGTCCGGGGCACCAACCCCATCGGCTTCCGATATATGCCCAGCGGCCATAGTGGTAGGGAGCAAAACCCCAAGGCTCATAACCCACCCAACTCCAGCCCCAGGGCTCGACCCAGTTCCAGTAACCGTCGCTGTAAGGGGCCCAGTCGGGGCCAACACCGCTGGGATACCAGACATGCCCGTACTCGGGCTCGTCTCGCCAAGCGCCATGGTCATCCAAGTCGTCATACCCGGGCATGTCTCGCGAAACATAATTTCCAGAAGCCGAGCGATCCTCTTTCAGATCGCGCTCTTGCGCCCAACGATCGAGTCCGTCGGGACCAGGAGCCCGAACGATGCTGTAGGTGGGATTTTCTGCGCCGTTAAATTCCGCTTGGTCGCCGGCATGCACTTCGTATGTTTTTCCATCCGCGCTTATCTCCCCGTCACCGCGAATCACAGTAACGCGTGAGGAATCGCCAGCGTCGTTCACGTCGATGCGAAATGCTCCGGCTTGCTTGACCGTAAACGCCACGTTAGGCGTGTCGACCTCGTACAGGTCGCCCTGGCGCAGCTCTCGAACACGGAAATTGAGGCTGCCTTCAGGCAGGCGCACCTGGGTGATCCCTTCGTCGAGGTTCAGGAAAGAAAGCGCAGTCATGCTGCCAAGGTGAAAAGACGCCTGTCCCGCCTGCAATTCCGCGCGGGAGTCCTTGTCCACCCAAACCTTGTCACCGATGGTTACGGGGCGGTTGCGGGCGGCGCTTCCCCAGTCACCTTCGCCCCCCGGCTGCAACGAGACGGAGCCCTCCACGATGCTAACGCGCGCAACGCGCTTGGGAGGATCTTTGTCCTCATCCGCGCGCGTCTGCGGCGCAACCAACATCAAAAGACCGGAAAGACAGAGCAGAAACCCAAACTTGTTTCGGAGGGAAAATGTGGTCGCCATCATGACGAATCCCCTATTCTCGGAAGGGACGTCCGACTTTCGCGTGACCTGCTGGTAAGGTCCTTCCGATGGAAGCCTACACCTTTCAGGCTCCATCGGGTAGAACCCGTAGAAGAGAAAAAAGTTGCTCACAGCAGCGAATGCCGCAGCCAAGACCCGGGTCGGGCCGGTAACCGAACGCTCCGAAGGTAACGGCGATCATCCCCTGCTCAACGCCTACTAGCCTCAGGCTTTTGTATCACATAGAGTATAAAGGACTTACGGATAATCCACACCGTCCCGCTCCCAGGATAGGCAATGGTAGGACTCGCTAGTGGCTCACCACCATCAGGCGCCGGCAAACCACGCGTAGCCGCCTTCGGGAGACGCTGAGCCCAAGCCTTTGCCGAACTGTTTGAGGTTGTCGGTCATAGTGAGCCGGGTGATATATTTCACGCTCTTATACCCGAGCTGCCGAGAAACGCGCATGCGAAGAGGTCCGCCAAATCCAACGGGAAGCTCCCCGCCGTTCATTTCGTATGTCAGCAGAGTTTGCGGATGCAGCGCATCGGCCATGTCGATGCTCTCCCACCAGTCAGTTTGGATCGAACGGTAGACGACGTAACGCGCTTGAGGGAGCGCCCCGACTCGTTCCAAGACGTGAGAAAGCGCAACGCCTGTCCATTCGGCGATATAGGACCAGCCTTCCTCGCACTGAATCATCGTGATGTGGCCGCGGCGAGGAAAGCCCTTAAGCTCCGCCAGCGAGAACGACGCCGGGCGGGCGACCATCCCGTCGACGGCAACGCGCCAGTCGGTAAACGCTCCCAGTTGGAAGCGCTTGAAGTCTTCCCCCAAGGGTGCGACCTCGTTTGCGAACGGATTTTTGGAAATCTGGCTTCGAGAAAACTCACGTGCCAGCGAGTGGCGCGTCAACAACCGCTGCGTTGCGTAGGTCAGCGTTTCGCCGGGCCCGTAGATGCCGCCGGAATCGGGCGGAATCAATCCGTAGCGCTTGGCGAGCTTCGCGGCGGCGACGAGCCCCGACGCGCCTGCCGTTACCGTGAGTCCGGTTGTAATCAGTTTACGGCGAGAGAGTTTGCTCATACTCGCTCCAGAGGTTCCGCAGGGCGCCCGGTGATCATGGCACGCATGCGGCTTCGGAATCCCGTTAGAAAAACCATAAAGACGTGTACCAGAAGAAAAAGCACAAGCGCCCCGGTCAGGAAAAAGTGCAGGGTGCGCGCCGATTGCTGCCCACCCAAAACATTCACCGCGGCCGGAACCACCGATACAAAAGAGGGAGACATGGCCAGGCCCGTCCAGATGATCATCGGAAACAGAACGAAAATCACCAACAGATACGCCAGGCGCTGCAGCAAGTTATAAGACCAGGCTTCTTCCGCGCTCGGCCGCTTGAAGCGCAAGTGCTCGAGAATGGAGCCCGCAAGGCTCTTCGGCGAAATGTCAGAGAGAGCGGGAAGCAAATTCCGCCGGAAATGCCCGTTCAAGAGTCCTGCGACACCGTACAACAAGCCGATCAGCACCAACACCCAGGCCGATTGGAAATGGAGATAGCGGCTCCAACCGTTCTGGTCCGGAAGGACGTACCCGTAGCCCGTGGGGACCATATTCCTCGAGGACGGAATCGGTATTTTGAACAGCAGAGGAGTGTTCACGTTGCCGGTCTCCCCCCAATAGAAGCGCGGGTGCGAGACCACAATTTCCAATCCACTGACAAGTAGGGCCAAAAAGGCAAACGTGATGACCCAGTGCGTGACTCGCACGAGACGCGAGTGGCGCAGATGCTGTGCCTCCGCCATTTGCGCAGTTCTACCAATAGCGCGCCGGTTGTGCAAGGAATATCTGAGAAAGGACGCGGAGAAAGCATTGGTATTTCCTTTTGGAGCGGTTCCTGGTCCGGCACACCTGAACGTTTTTGGCGGCGTTTATCTGTGGTTCTTTGGAGTCCAAACTACTAGCGCACTCATGGTCCGCTATCAGTTCCGGAAGCTACCTGGTGTAGCGATTACGCTTTCCACAAAAAAATGCTTGACCTTACGCCTTCAGAAATAACGCCATTCATTTCTCGAAGGCAGGCCATATCCGGACATGTGCTTCTTCTCATAAAACCCCATTACAAGCAGCATCCATAGCTGTCAATCAAAATGACTCAAAATAGGCGTCATTCTGGCAGTCCGGCCCTTAGTGTTTGCATAGCTCGCGATTAGTCCGCAGCCCGGAACCGTTCCCGTCACCTTAAAATCAGCAGAGTGGACTCCTGAGGTATTGGCGCAGGGCCTGGAAGAGCGCTTGCTTCCAGCGGGCGTTGTCGATGGTCCAGACCACCTTGGTTTTGACGCCCTTGGCGAGCACCAGAGCCCAGACCGCCTTGTTTCGGTCATTCCCCGCCACGTTATGGCGGTCGACCACGGTCATGCCCCGGGTGAGCTCGCTCGTCGTTTCGACCTCCACATCGTTCTCCGTTTGGCTTGTCACCACGGACGGATCCAGTGCGATAGACATCGCCACCGGATCGGGCAAGGAAATGCCATGCTCCCCCGTTTGCTCGAAATAGGCCTCCTGGGCCCGGCTGTTGCACTCGATGGCAAAGCGCGCAATGGGCGTATCAAAGCCCAGCACGCGCTCGATGTCGTCCAGGTGCAGGGCAGCATCGCCGCGGCAAAGGTGCCAGCCGACCAGCTCCACCGGAAGCCCACTGCGAATCACGATGCGCGCGGCTTCGGGGTCGCACCAGATGTTGTACTCGGCCGCAGGTGTCACGTTGCCCTCGCAGCAGGGCGCTCCACCCATAATCACGCAGCGAGCCACTTTTGCGGCGATGCCGGGATCGCGCTCCAGCGCCAACGCAATGTTGGTCAGCGGCCCGAGAGTGACCAACACCAGCCCAGGATTGGCTCCGATGGTCTCGACAATAGTATCCACAGCATGCTTCTTTTCCAACGCGCGGCGAGGCGCTGGGTATCCGTGGTCGCCCAAACCGTCGTGGCCATGGAACCAGTCCGCGCTTTGGTGCTCCCGCTGAAGCGGCTTCTCCGCACCGACGAAAACCCGAACATCCGACCCGCAAAGTTCCGCGGTGTACAGCGCATTTCGCGCCGCTTGTTGCACTCCCACATTTCCGGCGACCGTGGTAATCGCCAGCACGCGAACCTGGGACGAACGCAGCGCCATAATCAAAGCCACGGCGTCATCGGAAGCCGTATCGGTGTCGATGAGGAGGAGCGGTTTCACGCCGCGTTAGGATAGCAAAGTGGGATGACAAAATCCCTTTGCTCCCGTGGCCAAAATAAGGCGTATGATTGGTGCGCCCGGACCGGAATTTTGGTATCTTCTGCAACGCTGAATTCGTCCCCGCCGGAGAAGATTATGGACATCACACTCACCATCAATGGGAAAAGCTATTCCCAAGACGTAGAACCGCGCCTGCTGCTCATTCATTTCGTGCGCGACGTCGCGGGCCTGACGGGTACGCACATGGGCTGCGAAACCTCGCTGTGCGGCGCGTGCACCGTGGAGCTGAACGGCAAGGCCATCAAGAGCTGCACCATGTTTGCCGTGCAGGCGAAGGGCGCGGATATCGTCACCGTGGAAGGTCTCGCGAGCGACGGCAAGCTCGATCCCATGCAGGAAGCGTTCTGGAACGAGCACGGCCTCCAGTGCGGATTCTGCACGCCCGGCATGATCATGGCGTCGAAGCAAATCCTCGATCGCAATCCTGCCCCCACCGAAGACGAGATTCGTCATGGGCTCGAGGGCAACGTCTGTCGCTGCACGGGATACCAGCACATCGTCAACGCAGTGAAAGCCGCCGCAGCGGGCGCGGGAAAGTAGGAGGCGACCATGGCCACCACGACTGTTAAGACCGAGACTTTTGTTGGCAAGCGCATCCGCCGCCGCGAGGACCCACGGCTCATCACCGGCACCGCCACGTATGTCGAAGACGTCCAGATGCCGGGCATGCACTACGCTGTGATTCTGCGCAGCCCGCATGCTGCCGCTCGCATCCGTTCGATTGACACCAAGCAGGCCGTCGCCGCCCCCGGCGTCGTCTGCGTTTTCACTGGCAAAGACATCAAAGGTGTGGGAGCCGTGCCCTGCGGCATTGCAATGCCGGACTTGCGGGTGCCGCCGCATACCATCCTCGCGACCGACCGCGTCTACTTCGTCGGCCATCCTATCGCCGTGGTTGTGGCGCGAGACCGTTACCTCGCGCGCGACGCTGCCGATCTGATTGAAGTGGATTACCAGGTTCTGCCCGCCGTCGCCGATCCGGAGAAGGCGCTCGCGAAAGTCGTCAAGCAGCGCATCGTCAGCCAGCGCCTCGTTCCGATGGCCATGGAGACACGCGGCGTCGTGGCGGAGTGGCACGGCGCGGATCGCCAGCTCAATCTCTACACCTCGACGCAGATTCCTCACCTGGTGCGCACGCTCGTGGCCGGAATGCTGGGCCTGGAAGAAAATCGCATGCGCGTGATCGCGCCGGAAGTGGGCGGCGGATTCGGCAGCAAACTGAACGTCTACGCCGAAGAAGCGTTGACGGGCTATGTGTCGATGAAAATTCAAAAGCCCGTCAAGTGGATTGAATCGCGCCGCGAGAATTTCACCTGCACCATTCATGGCCGCGGCCACGTGGATTTCTACGAAATCGCCGCCAAGCGCGACGGCACCATCCTCGGCATCAAGCTCAAGCTGATTCAGGACGTTGGCGCGTATCACCAATTGCTGACGCCGCTGATTCCTCAGTTGAGCGTCCTGATGATGCCAGGCCTCTACAACACGCAGAACATCCGCGCCGATATCGTTGGCGTGTTCACGAATTGCGTGCCCACCGACGCGTATCGCGGCGCGGGGCGCCCCGAGGCCACACACGGCATCGAGCGCATGGTGGATATGCTCGCAGCGGAATTGCAGATGGATCCTGCCGAGATTCGGCTAAAGAATTTCGTTACGAAGGACAAGTTCCCGTACCCCACGGCCACCGGCCTGGTGTATGACTCCGGCGACTACGCCACGCCGCTGAAGAAAGCCCTCGACCTCGTTGGCTACCACAAACTCCGCCAGGAGCAGGCCGACGCACGCAAGCAAAGTAAATACATGGGCATCGGCATTTCCACGTACGGCGAAATCTGCGCGATTGGTCCTTCCCCCGCAACGCCTGCCGGCGGATGGGAAAGCGCTACGGTGAAGATTGAGCCGAGTGGAAAAGTCACAATCATGACGGGTGCGTGTCCGCACGGCCAAGGCGAAGAAACTACTTTCGCGCAAATCGCCGCCGACGAACTCGGCGTCGGTCTCGACGACATCCTGGTGCTTCGCGGAGACACCGCGGTCGTGCAGTACGGCATCGGAACGTTTGGCAGCCGCGCCACGGCGGTCGGCGGTTCGGCGCTCTACTACGCCCTGCAAGACTTAAAGGCCAAAATCAAGAAATTCGGCGCGATGCTGCTGGAATCCGAAGACGTCACGCTGACCGGCGGAAAAGTCATCTGCAACAAAACCGGGAATTCGAAATCACTCCAGGAAATTGCCGGCGCGACCTACCGCGCGCTGAAATTACCTCCAAACACCGAGCCTGGCCTCATGGCCACGCGCTTTTGGGAGCCGCCGAATTTCACGTTCCCGTTCGGCGCGCACATCGTGGTCACCGACATTGACGGCGAGACCGGCCAAATCAAAATCCGCCGCTACGTCGCCGTAGACGATTGCGGCAACATCTTGAACCCACTCATCGTTGATGGCCAGGTGCACGGTGGCGTGGCCCAGGGCCTCGGCCAAGCGCTATGGGAGCAAGCCGTTTACGACGACAACGGCCAGCTCATCACCGGAGAATTGATGGACTACGCCGTCCCGCGTTCGCACATGATGCCGTGGATCGAAAGCCACCACACGTGCACGCCTTCGCCCGTGAATCCACTCGGCGTAAAGGGCGTTGGTGAAGCAGGCACGATTGGCTGCTCGCCGGCGGTCGTGAATTCCGTGGTGGACGCGCTTTCTCCGCTGGGTGTTCGTCACATTGACATGCCGCTGACGCCGGAAAAAATCTGGAAACTGCTGGCCACGAAGAACTGAGAGGAGCCACAAAAATGATTGCGCAAAAATTCGAATACACCGCTCCGAAATCGCTCGACGAGGCGTTGCACCTGCTTGCCAGCGGCGCCAAGCCCATCGCCGGCGGCATGAGCCTCATCCCCATGATGAAGCTGCGGCTGGCCGCGCCCGAACATCTTGTGGATTTGCGCGCGCTCAAAGACCTGAGCTACATCCGCGAAGCCGGCGGCCAACTGCACATTGGCGCGACCGCCTCGCATTACGACGTGGAGAGCTCGGCGTTGCTGCGCCAGAAGTGTCCTTTACTCACCGAAACTGCGGCAGCTATCGGCGACGTACAGGTGCGTAACATGGGCACGATCGGTGGCAGCGTCGCGCACGCCGATCCCGCGGCTGATTATCCCGCCGCGCTTCAGGCGCTCGAGGCCAAGTTTGTCCTCCAAGGCGCAAAATCGGAACGCGTCGTGGGCGCCACCGACTTCTTCGTCGACGCCTTCACCACAGCGCTTGAACCAGGTGAAATTCTTCGCGAAGTGATCGTGCCCATTGACGACGCGCGCACCGGCACGAGCTATCAGAAGATGGCACAGCCCGCGAGCGGATTCGCGATTGTCGGCGTCGCCGCGCGCGTGCGCCAAAACGCGGGCAAAATTTCCTTCGCGCGCCTTGGCATCACTGGACTTTCGAATCGCGCCTATCGCGCTAGTGCTTCTGAAAAGGCTCTGGAAGGCAAGAGTTCCACGCCTGCCGACATTCAAAGCGCCGCCGCGCTCGTCGCGCAAGGCATTGATGCCAACTCCGATCTGCACGCCTCCGCGGATTACCGGCGGCATCTCGCGGTCGTTCACGCCTCGCGCGCGCTCAAGACCGCGCTCTCGAGAATTGCGTGAAGATTTCCGGCTCTTACGTACTGCCCATTGCGCCTGAGCGCGCGTATCAAATCCTTCAGGATCCCGCGATTCTCGCACAGGCCATGCCCGGGTGCGAAAGCCTCGAAAAAATCGGCCCCGACGAATACGGCATGAAGATGAAGGTGCTTCTGGCCGCGCTGTCCGGGCAATTTGAGGGCAGAGTCCGCATCACCGACCAGTCGCCTCCCTCCAGCTTCCGATTGATTGTCGAGGGTTCCGGCCGTATCGGCTTCCTGAAAGGCGAGGGCCTCTTGCGGCTCTCCCCGGCCGCCACCATCCGGGTTCTCTCGGCGGCTCCTTCAGAGGCTCCCTCAACCGTTGTTTCCTACGAAGGCGACGCCCAGGTCGGCGGCACGATGGCCGCGGTCGGCCAACGGCTGATTGATGGCACCGCCAAAATGATGATCAAGAAATTCTTCGACAAACTCGCTTCCCTTGCTTCCCTTCCCGCATCGCCATGATGCTTGCTCTTGGCAGGCTCGCTTCCGCGCAGTACGATGCTAGAGCTGCAACCGGAGGTCGCCATGGCCAGGAAAAGCAGGCTCACGCGAGTCGCTGTGAAAATCGGCACCGCCATGGGTCGCGCCGATCGCAAAGCTCATCAAATCGCCAAGGCCGGCGTTCTTGCCAAAAAAGAACTCGCCGACATTTCGAAGCAGGTCGACGCGCTCAAGCGTCAATTGCTGAAAACCACCAAGCGCCTCAAGCGCGCCCTTGCGTAGATTACTGACTCACAAATCAAACCAGATCGAAGGGGCCCCAGGTTCAAACTGCGAAGCCAGGGCCGAGTCCACCCTTCTATACTTTCCCGAAAAGCGCCGCAGTGATATTCTCTCCGCGATCTCATGATCGCAAATAAATTGCGCGACTCCGGGCCACTCGCTACTCGCTTGAATATCGAATTGGACAGTGCGACGGCCGGCGCGACCCGGATCACATTGCTGCGAGGTTACTCCGTCATCGTATGAACAGACTTCCTAGGAAAGCCTCATTGATGTTGATACTTGCGATTTGTGCGACAGGTGCGGCAGCACAGTCCAGCTATGACCTGCGCTCGCCCGGCGGCAGGATTGAAGTCCGAATCCGGACCGCTAATGGCCTCCGCTACGACGTCCTGTTCCAAGGAAAGGCGCTGCTGCAAGACTGCACTCTCTCGCTGAACATCGACCACAAAATGCTGGGGACCGCAGCAAAAGTTCTTCATTCGAAAGAGAGCAGCACGGACCGCGTTCTAGTGCCAGTGGTCCGTCAGAAATTTGCGAAGATTCGCGAGAATTACAAGGAACTGCGCCTCGAAATGGAAGGTGGTTACGCGGTGGTCTTTCGCGCCTACAACGAAGGCGTGGCGTATCGCTTCGAAACATCCCTTCCTCAGCCACAAGCTAAAGTGTATGCAGAGGAAGCCAACTTCAACTTCCCCGGCGATTTCATGGTCTACTACCCGCAGGAAGACAGCTTCTTTTCCCACAACGAACGCAGGTATGTTCCGCAACGTTTGACGCAGATTGCCCCTGCATTCATCGCCACCTTGCCCGCCGTGGTGGATGTGGGAGACGGTGCAAAGGTCGCCATCGCGGAATCCGATGTCGAAGATTATCCTGGCCTGTGGTTGCGAGGCACTGGTGGAAATGGAGTCTCCGCGGTTTTCCCTCCGTATCCTCTGAAAGAAAAGCTCGAGAACGACCGCGATCTCAAGGTTGTCGAAAACGCCGACTACATTGCCGTCACGAATGGAACTCGCACGTTTCCGTGGCGGCTGATGGGCATTGCGGAAAAGGACGGCGACCTGCTAACCAACCAATTGACGTGGCTCCTGGCGAAGCCTTCAGACCTGTCAGACACCTCATGGATCAAGCCGGGCAAGGTGGCGTGGGATTGGTGGAATGCCAACAACATCTACGGAGTGGACTTCAAAGCCGGAATCAATACTCAGACCTACAAGTTCTATATCGACTTCGCCGCAAAGTACCGCATTCCCTATATCATTCTGGACGAAGGCTGGTACAAGCTGGGAAACGTGCTTGAAGCCGTTCCTGAAGTCAACATGGAGGAATTGACCGCCTACGCCAAGCAGAAAAACGTGGGAATCATTCTCTGGGTGATCTGGAAAACGCTCGACGATCAGCTCGAACCGGCGCTCGACCAATTTGCGAAATGGGGCGTCAAGGGGATCAAGGTCGACTTCATGCAGCGCAGCGATCAGCTACTGATCAACTACTACCACAAGGTCAGCCGTGAAACCGCTAAGCGCAAAATGCTTGTTGATTTTCACGGAGATCAAAAGCCCGCTACGATGACGCGCACGTGGCCCAACTTGATCAATGTAGAAGGTGTCCGAGGTCTGGAATGGAGCAAGTGGAGTGCGGAAACCGAGCCGAAACACAACATCACTCTGCCGTTCACGCGGATGTTCCTCGGCCCAATGGACTACACCCCGGGCGCGATGCTGAACGCCCAGAAGGACAGTTTCGCTGCCATCTTCCATCGCCCGATGAGTCTGGGCACGCGCTGCCATCAACTGGCGATGTACGTGGTTTACGATGCCCCTTTGCAGATGCTCTCGGACAGTCCCTCCAACTATCTGCGCGAACCGGAAATCATGGACTTTCTCGGCCCCGTGCCGACCGAATGGGATGACACGAAGGTGTTGGACGCGCGCATCGCGGAGTACCTAGTAGTGGCCCGCAGAAATGGGTCGGACTGGTACGTCGGCGCTCTGACCGACTGGACGCCGCGGGAGCTTGCGGTGGACTTTTCTTTTTTGCCGGAAGGCAACTTCCAGATGGAGGCTTTCCAGGACGGCGTGAATGCCGATCGGATGGGAAGCGACTATAAGATGCTAAAGGTCCAGGTGCGCAAAACAACGAAACTCAAAATCAAGCTAGCACCTGGCGGCGGTTGGGCAGCAAGGGTAACTCCTTAGAAGCTGTCTGATCCGCCTTTCTCTCTGTTCCGTGAACCTAGCCAGATTTGCCGCGCCAGTTGCCCTTTGGGCCGAGCAGCTCCAAACCTATGGCAAAAACATTTTCACGGACGCGCTGGCGGTAGACGACGCGCGCTTCGGACTGCAGGTCTCCCTCCAGGGACTTAATCACCACGGACTCGTTGGCCCACCAAACCTTCCTGGTCAGCACGCGCGCCCCCCGCTCACTGATGTTTTCGGTTAAGGCCAGTTCGGTGGTGAACGCGCGCTCTGGGCTAGTCAGCATCACGGCCACAGCTGCCGTGGTTCTTTTGTCATAGCGTCCCGGTGGTACCGTCATCGGAGGGAAGGAACGACAGACGGGCACGACATTGCGGCTGCTGTCCGGATCGGCAATGTAGTCCCGTACAAGCCAGCAGAGGTTAGGATGCGCGCTGCTGCGGCGTGGCGCTAGTGTTCTGGCGGACGGGTTTGGGCCGGGAAGCCGTCGGCTGCCCGGTACTGCCCAAAGGTCCCTATCGTAGGAGGGCCGGGGCGACAGACGGGCACGAGATGTTGTGCCCCAACAAGGTAGCTGGAGACTGGCGCGGGTCAGTCCAGCGCGGGGACGGCGGTGCGTTCCGAGCGGCGGCGGTGCAGATAGCGCATGGCGATATTCAGGAAAATGTCGCCGCAGGACGTCTCGATGCAAATCACCAGCGCTTCCGTGTCCGCGCTGCCGGCGAGGCCGGATTCATTCATGTGCACTTCGGGCGGAAACACTTTGAAATGAAAACCCTGGTCGTTCAGCAGGGTCACGGAGTTTCCGATGACCATGTTCGCCAGTTCGCAAACTGTTTCGCGCACCACTTGCTCGCTGGCCTCCACTTCCGAGCCGGCCAACACGCTCGCCACCTTCACCGCAACTTCTCGGGAAAGATCCAAAATTACGCGCCCTTCAATGTCCCCTTTGATGAGCATCAGCGCCGCCACGCCCTTCGGCCGATAGGCGTTCTCATCCATCTCCACGTCCACGATTTTTGTCGGCCCCTGCAACGACTCGGCGAAAACCGCGTCCGCCGCGTTGATAAACGGCTGGATTAATTCCATTCTCATGAGCGGCTCTCCCCTGCCAGCGCGACCGGCGCGCCTGTGGCGTTGGGATCGTCACTCAGCACGTAGCGGAGAATTTCGTACAAAACTTCCGGCTTCACCGGCTTCTGCACGAAATGCTTCGCGCCCTTCTGCAGCGCTGCCAGAATGTTCTCCTGGTATCCGACGGACGACACCATCACAATGCGCGCCTCGGCATGCTGGCGCACGATGCGCTCTACCGCTTCGATGCCTTCCATCTGCGGCATGGTGATGTCCATGAGCACAATGTCCGGCTTGATGCGGTTGTACTCCGCGATGGCGGTCAGCCCGTCGCCGGCTTCGCCAGCCAGCTCGCCGCCGAACATCTCGATCATTTTGATGAGGTTCTTGCGCGCGAAGACGGAATCGTCCACTACGAGGTAGCGGACCGGTTGATTGTCTTTTCTCAACAGCGCGGCAAATTGCTTCATGGCCTTCTCCTTGTCCCAACGCGCGTTTTCATGAGCGATGGGATGGTACGGGTGTGTTCTCTGATTTTTCGTGTCGATCAATTTTTTCCGGCTTCTCGGATTTCTCGTCTTTCTCCGCTTTCTCCCCAGGATCTTTGTCCGCGCCATAATGGTTCACCAGAAACGGCCCCAGCCCCTCCAGCGGAATCACTTTGTTGGCGTAGCCCTTAAGAATGGCCGCGCGCGGCATCCCGCTGACTACGCAGGTGTCTTCACTTTGCGCGATGGTCATGCCCCCTGCGCTTTTGATCGCGCCCAGGCCTTCAGCGCCGTCGTCACCCATCCCGGTCATCAAAACGCCCACGGCGAGAAGCCCAAATTCCTGTGCCACCGAGTGAAAGAGCACATCCGCGGAGGGGCGGTGGCCATTGACCGGTGGACCATCCGACAAAGCCACCATGTCGCCGCGCGGCATGCGGCGCACCATAATGTGGCGATTCCCGGGGCAAATCAGAACACGGCCCGCGAGAAGGAGATCGCCGGAGCGCGCTTCGTGCACTTCGAGCGGGCAGCATTCGTCCAGGCGCTTGGCAAACATTTCGGTAAAGCCTTCCGGCATGTGCTGCACGACGAGGATGGTAGAAAGAAAATCGCTTGGGATTTGCGACAGCATGAATTGCAGCGCGTTGGGCCCTCCCGTGGAAATTCCGACCGCGATAACGCGGCGGGGTGGCAGCGCGGGGCGGCTTGCTTTTGTGAGTCTGGGCAGTTCTTCCTTGACAGTGACAGGAGGGAGCTTGCGCTTAGCCGCGTGCTTGGCGACCTTGATTTTCGCGATCAGCTGGTCGGCAATTTCCTCGAGGCGCCCCGCGGCGGCATCTCTTGGTTTTGCGAGAAAATCCACGGCGCCGAGCGCCAGAGCTTTCAGCGTGGCGTAGCCGCCCTCTTTGGAATGCGTGCTGAAAAGGATGATGGGCAGCGGTGCGCGGTGCATGATGAGGCGCAGCATTTCCATGCCGTCCATGCGCGGCATTTCGAGATCGAGCGTAACAACATCGGGCTGGAGTTCCTCGATCTTCTTGAGCGCGAAAGCGCCATCCATCGCCGTGCCGACAACCTCTATGGAGGAGTCACGCGCGAGGATCGCGGGAATCAGCTTCCGCATGAGCGCGGAATCGTCTACGACGAGGACTCGGATGCGCTCGCTCATGCGATCGCTCCCAGAGGCGTGGCGCGCGAGAGGCGCGAAAGAATCGCCGGAACATTCAGAATCAGAACGACGGTCCCATCGCCGAGGATGGAGGCGCCGCTCACGAGGTCACTGGAGACAATTTCTCCCGGCAGCGCCTTGATGACCAACTCTTCTTCGCCCACCAGGCTGTCGACGACGAGGCCAAAACGCTTCTCCGCAGCACCAATCACGATGACAAAATTTTTTTTCTTGGCGGGTTGGGAATCGATACTGCGCAGCCGGCTCAAATGATTCAAACGCACGAGCGTGAGGATTTGCTCTCGGAGACGCAAAACCTCGCGCTGATCCACTTTGTGAATCTCATGGTCAGTGATGCGCGTAATTTCAACGACGGAGGACAACGGCACGGCAAAAAGCCGACCGCCAACGCGGAAAAGAAGCGTCTGAATGCTGGCGAGCGTGAGAGGGACGCGAAGCTGAAACGTAGTGCCGCGGCCCTTTTGCGAGCCGACGTGAATGGTTCCTTTGAGGCGCTCCATCACGGTTCGCACGACGTCCATGCCGATGCCGCGGCCGGAGACCTCGGTCACCTCCGTGGCCGTGCTGAAGCCGGATTCGAAAATCAAGTTCAGCGCGTCCTGGTCGCTCAGGCGTTGCGCTTCTTCGGCCTTGACAATTCCCTTTTGCACAGCGCGGGCGCGGACCAGGGCAAGATCGATGCCCCGGCCATCATCGCGGACTTCGATCACCACCTGCGTGCCCTGATGATAGGCATTCAAATAGACGGTGCCGCGAGCAGGCTTTCCAGCAGACAGTCGTTCTTCCGCTGATCCAACACCATGATCGACGGCGTTTCGAACGAGGTGCATCAGAGGTTCGGCGAGGGCATCGAGAATGCCCTTATCGAGGTCGGTGTTCTGCCCGGAGATTTCCAGCGCAACATCCTTCCCACAGGTCTTGGCGACATCGCGAACGATGCGCGGAAAGCGCCGGAAGAGCTGCTCGACGGGAACCATGCGAATTTTCAGCACGCACTTGTGCAACTCGTCCAGAATGCGCGCCTGAAAAGCCATGGCGTCGGCAAGTTTGGCGCGCACGGGGTCACGCGCGTGCTGCTTATCGAATTCCGTGAGTGTGCGGTTGAGCATGGACTTGCCAATAATCAACTCGCCCACCAGATTCATGACCGCATCGATGCGGGCGGCGTCCACGCGGAGCGTGCTCTCGGCCACCGCGACGGCCGCGGAACCAGCATTCGTTCGTTTAGCCGCGCGGTCGCTCTCAATCCCTTGTGCGCCATCAGCAACAACCTTGGCGGCCTGAGCCTCGAGCAAGTCGCCGAGCAGTTCATGCTCGGGCATCTGTGAAGCGGTGATCTTTTCTATGTGGACTTCGGAAACAATCGAAGGAATGCGGCAGCGGTGGAGCAGCTTTTCCTCGGATTGTGGGCTGGCGAGCGCGGCCTCGACGACTACGATGGTGGCTGCCGCCACGTTGTCCTCGGGGCGCAGAGCGATGACCGTGCCGCTTCCATGAAGAACGTTGCGAATGAGCTGAAAAGCTGCTGCGCGCATCAAGCTATTTGGATCAATGCGAAGAGCAATGTTGTAAACGGGGTCCCCGCGGTGGACCGCCTCGGAAATCATGAGCTGCTCGTATTCCGTCCAAGCAAACTGTCCAGGAGCCTGCGCAACGTCAGGAACAGATCCCGCGGCGGCCCCCGGCGCTTGCAGCAGGCGCCGGATCATAGCGTGAAGGGCGCTCATGCTCGGCAGTTTCGCATTTTTCTGGTAAGCAGCCAGCATCGCGTCGAAACTGTCGGCAGCGGCAAGCACGACTTCGGGAACCTCCTTGCCATGGATGCCGGTAACCTGGGGCGTAAGCACGTCTTCGAGTTCGTGTGCAAGTTCGCTGAGTTTGTGGAGGCCGCACGCTGCGGAATCGCCTTTCAACGTATGCACAATGCGACGAACACGTCGAATCACTTCCTCGTCTGACGGGCGGGCCTCGAGTTCGAGACCGGCTTCGTTGAGGGATTGCAACAGCTCCGCGGCGCTCTCAAAGAAGAGCGCACGCAGCTCGTTGTTGCGATCCTCGGGTTGACGGCTCACGTCGCAGCCTCGATGCGTTGATAAGCAGTACCGTTGTTTTCGTGAACCATGCGGAATTTCTGGGTCAGGCCGAACAAACTTTCCGCATGACCGACGAAGAGATAGCCGCCAGGGTTCATGCAATGCCAGAACTTTTCAATTAACCTCTTCTGCTCAGCCTCATCGAAATAGATCATGACGTTGCGGCAGAGGATGATGTCGTTGCGGCGCGGCAAGAATTCCGTCTTGAGATTGTGGAAGTCGAACTGAATCAGTTCCTTCAATTGCCGCTTGACTGCGTATTTGTCGCCGGATTTTTCGAAATAGCGCAGGCGGCAGGTGTAGTCCACAGGTTCCATCTGCTGCTCGGTGTAAAGCCCCTCCTGTCCAAGGCGCAGGCTCGCGTAACTGATGTCCGAAGCGACGATTTCGACTTTCCAGGGCGGAGGGATAAGCGGCTTCGGTGAAGGCATTTCGAAAGGCAGTGGATTGCGCAGGTAGTAGTAAGCCAGCGCGTCGCAAATCAGAATTGCGACGGTGTAAGGCTCCTGACCGGAGGAGCAACCCGCACTCCAAACGCGGAGAGTGTAATCGCGGCGCTCCTGCTTGCGGCGAAGAAGCTCCTCGAGTACGGATTTCTGGAGAAGTTCGAGCTGCGGCTTATTGCGGAAAAAACTGGTTTCGTTGACCGTTAGATTTTCGAGCAGCAAAGCCAACTCCGCGCGTCCTTCTCTGCTGGTCAACAGGCGGTAATACGAATAAAAGGAATCGAGCTGGCAGGCTTTGAGGCGACGCTGCAAGCGGTCTTTCAAGAAATGGGAGCGGCGTTCATCAAAGAACATGCCGCATTCCTGGTAGACCAATGTTTGCAGGAGCTTCAATTCCGCTTCCGTGAGTTGAATCTGGGCGGTGGTGATCGTTCCCATGGCGTGCGTGTACGACGGACCGTCAGCAAAAGTGAAAAAGAATTACCTGACGGTAGCGACGGGTTCCGCGACCTCCTCGAGGCGTTTGTATTCGGGACGCTGCAGGAGCTTTGAAATATCCAAAAGGATGATGAGGCGGCCCTTCAGTTTGCCGACGCCGGTGACGTAACCGGATTCGCCTTCGGCGAAAACCGTTCCGGGGGCTTCGATATCCGACGGCGGAATCTTGAGCACTTCGGAAGCTGCATTTACGATCAGTCCAACCAGTTTGTTCTCCAACTCAACCACGAGAATACGGTTCTTTTTGTCGGGTTGAATTTCCGCCTGACCGAAGCGCTTGCGCAGGTCCATCACCGGAATGATTTTGCCGCGAAGGTTTATAACCCCCTCGATGAGGTCGGGGGCACTGGGCACTGTTGTGATCTCCGGGACGCGGACAATCTCGCGCACGGAGGCGATGCGCACACCGTACGTTTCGTTGCCGATCCGGAAACCAACTACCTGAAGGTCTTTTTCCATCAAAAAGTCTCCGGTCCCTTAGGAACGCGCCAGTTCGGCGTATGCAACCTCATGCTCGCGATCTTCCCCCGAACCACGGCGCTTAGCTCCGGCTTCTCCGCGGTGAAGACGCTGCTGGCCGTTGCGGTCAAGAGCAAAGCGGTCCATGCTGTCGAGCAAATTGCGGGAAAGCTTCAACATTTGTTCGGCAGCAGCAGACAGCTCCGTGGAGCTGGAAGCGGATTGCTGCACCAGTTCGCGCATCTTGTCCATGGCTCGGACAACGGCTTGCGCGCCGGAAGCCTGTTCTTCGACCGCGGAGTTAATTTCCTGAGTGATTTCCGTGAGCCGGCTGGTGGCCTTGGCAATTTGCGCAGAACCCACGGACTGTTCATTGGTAGCGGCGCCAATTTCCTGAGAGAACTTGTAGACTTCGGTAACGACGTTGGAAATCTTGTGCAAGGCGGAGCCGAGATCGTTGCCGAGGTTCAGGCCTTCCTCAACAATGCGCGTGCTGCGCTCCATGTTTTCCACGGCCTGGCGTGCTTCGCGCTGGATGCTTTGAATGAGGTCGGCAATTTCCTTTGTGGACTGCGTGGATTTTTCCGCCAGCTTGCGAACTTCGTCCGCGACCACGGCGAACCCGAGGCCGTGTTCGCCGGCGCGCGCCGCCTCGATCGCCGCGTTGAGCGCCAGCAGGTTAGTCTGCTCGGCCAGGTCGTCGATGACTTCAATAATCTTGCCGATGTCATCCGCGCGATGGCCAAGGATGTTGATAATTTCCGCCGAAGACTGAATGGCCTGGTTGGTGCGGTTGAGGCCGTCCGTGGCCTTTTCCATGGTCTGGATGCCGGTAACGACTTCTTCCCGCGAGCGGTTGGCGATGTCCAGCAGGACTTTTGCCGTGTCCGCGACGCGCTGAATCGAAGTAACCATCTGATCGATGGATGCGGAGGTTTCCGCGACGCTGGAAGCCTGGACCTGGGTATTCTTCACCACGTTTTGCACGTTAATACTCATTTCGTGCATCGTGCTGGTGACTTCCTCGATAGCCGAAGAGGCCTGCACGCTGACCTTGGCGGATTCGTCCGCGGCTCCAGCCACCTGATTGGAACCGGCGGAAACCTGACCAGCGGAATCACGGGTGGAGCGCACCAGCTGCTGCAAGCCATGGGACATGCGCACGAAAGCATTGCCAAGGGTGTCGCGCTTGGAGCGCGGAACCACTTCAACGGTCAGGTCACCTTCAGCAACGGCCATGGAGACGCTGGCCATCTCCTTTAGGTAAGCCACCATGTTGTTGAACGTGGTGGCGAGAGCGCCGATTTCGTCGTTGCGATGAATATCAATGTTCTGATCGAGGTCGCCGGAGTCACCAATCTCTCGCGTGACGGTCATGAGATGGTTCAAGGGCTCGCTGATGGAGCGCGCCGTGTAGAAAGCGATCAACACGCCGGCTACAAGCGCGATCAGAGTGCCGCCGATGGTCAGGAAAAGGCTGACGTTGCTGGCAGTATCCGCGGACTTCGTGGTTTGGTCCTTGAACTTGGAGATTTCGTCGCTGGTTTGATCGAGAACGGAAGAAGACTTGGCCAACCAGGAGGAAGGATCCTTCTGGAGATAAAAAATCTGCAGGTCAGAAACGGTGGCGTCGCCGGAGTCCACTTGATGACGCTTGGCAATCAAAGGCTTCGCGAAATTGTCCGCCCAACTCACTTCGGTGCTTTCGACTTGAATCAGAGCGGTGTGGACGGCATCGTTGGCGACCTGCGCTTCTCCGCGCTTGATGAGGTCGGACATGTCGGTAAGACCCTTGTTGACCTTCTCTTCGTCGCGGGGATCACCGCTCAGGAGAAAGTTGTTCATGTTGAGGCGGTTCATCATGATCTGGTTGCGCACAGACTCGATGGTGGTCTTGCTATCGAGGGCCATGCCGGCATTGTTGCGTGCCGATTTCGCCACCAGACCGCTAATGATATTCACCATCATGAGGACACAGAAAATGGCCAGAATCAGGCCGAAACCCGCGTATAGCTTCTTTCCAATCGTCATTGCGAATTGCCTCCACTCCCATCATCAGCAGCCTGAGTTTGCGCCGCGTCCGTCCAAAAGTTTATTTCCCTCCCCAGATGCTACTCAGCGGCACGAAACTCAAATTCCACAATCTGCGTCGTTTCTTCCGGAGCTGCCGCGAACTTCCATTCCTTCAGGGCATCCTGGCAGGCCTGCACGAGCAACGGATGTCCCCCCACCACGCGTGTGGTCTTGACATGTCCGTCCGGGCTGATCACTACTTCGATCTTGACCTTGCCGGCGACATTCATCCGCCGCGCGAGTTCCGGGTAGACCGGGGCGACCTTGGTCTTCACTTTGCGTTTTGATTCATCGGTGTTTCCGGTCTGTGCCCGCCCCGAAACACCTGACAAAATGAGAAGCGCACCTGCAGCGAGCGCCAACTTCTTCAACTTACTGAATCTCATCAACACATCCCCTTTGAGGATAGAAATACCCCGGCAGGAGAAAGGCACGTCGGATGCCATGGCAGCTTTTGCTGGAAGAAGTTGCAAACAGCCGTCGAAGAAACGCCATAACCAATAGACAGCGAGCGAGTTAGCTTTAGGCTGGAGGAAATACGACCGACGCAAAGAAGATGCTTCGAGTCTCAGGTACCGGCGGCAGGATGGCGGGGGGTCTCAGGCTGAGACGAGGACCGGGGTTCCCAGGTGCCGAAGCCGTAGGCAAGTTCGCAACACGGTACGGGGCGGTCATTGACTCAGAATGAGACTAACAGGTAGGTTGGAAACTACGGGTTAGGCATCGCTCGCAAATTGAGACGCAAGGTACTTCCCTCTTTGTCACTAAACGCCGAGAAAGCTACACGATCACGAGGACGAACTCCTTCAGCCGGAAAGGCGACACTGCGTTCGGCCGCTGCTCGTCACGCGAACGAGTTGATGGATCTCGCGGTCGAGGCAGCACAATCCCGGCATCTTCCCCGCTTCCTTGAACAGTTCGCGTTGCGCTCGGCCCAGATGCTGGATGCCTCTTGGGGCGCCGTAGCCGTGTACCGGGGCCGCGACACGGAATTCTATGAGATCCCGGGAAAGCGGGGGCCCACTTCTCCCTCTTCTGCGGCATGGCTGCTCGCGAATGCGCGCGAGATTCGAAACGAGATGGAAACCCGCGCACTTCCGAAGGAAATGGCCGCCAGCTTGGCGAGCGCGGACGAACCGGGGACCGCGGTTTTCGTTCGAATCGCATCGAGCGACAAGGAAAAACTCGGAACGCTTTGTTTGTTCCGCAAGAGAAAGACTTTAACACCAGAGGAGAAACGACTTCTGCGGGCTCTGGCGAGCCACGCGGCGCTTTCGCTCGAGAACTTCCAGCGCTTTTCGCAACTGGAGAGGTCCAAGCGGCAGTGGGTGGAAGATATCGACGCGATCAGCGATTACATCGTGGTGCACGACCGCTCGTGGAAAATTGTGAGGACTAACCGATCGCTGGCGTCGTATCTGGGAGTTCCGCCCGTAGCGCTCGTGGGCGAGGCGATGAGCAGCCTGCGACAGATTGCGGAAGCGGGAAGCGACCTGCCGTGCCCGTTCTGCCGCGATACGCAGCGCACGCGGGAAGAATACGTGGCCGCGTCGCCGGAGCGAATTTTCCTGATTTCCACGTCGCGCACTCCGGGAGTAACGGATGACGACTCGAGAACTATCCATGTCCTCAAGGACATCACCGACCGGCGGGAAGCAGAGCGGCGGTATCGCGAGCTGTTTGACAGCATTCAGGAAGGATTGTTTTTTGCGACGCCGGAGGGGAGATTCCTGGACGTGAATGACGCGATGGTGCGGATGCTGGGTTATGCGTCGCGCGAGGAATTACTCCGGGCTGACGTAAGCCCGCACCTCTATCCTGCCCCCGAGGCACGCGAGAAATTCCTGACGGCGCTGGCGGAAAAGGGTGTCTTGCGCAATTACGAGGAAACGCTCCGGCGGAAAGATGGCACACTGCTTCATACGCTGCAGAACATCACTGCGGTACATGACGCGCGAGGGTGCATCGTGCAGATTCGCGGGCTGATGTTGGACGTGACCGAGCAAAAATCGTTTCAAGCCCAGTTGCAGCGCGAGCGGGACTTTAACCAAAAAATCCTGAATACCACGCAGAGCATGATCCTGGTGCTCGATACCGCGGGATTAATCAGCTACGCGAACCGGCGCTGCTATGAAGCGGGCTATCAGGAGAGCGAGTTGATCGGTCACCGGCTGGTGGACTGGGTAGAGGTTTCTCACCAGGCGGACTTCGATGCCGCGCTGGAGACCACGGCGAACGGGCATCAAGTGGAAAACCTGGAATTGCGCGCGAAACGAAGCGATGGCTCCATGGGGCATTTCTCCATTAGCTTGAGCCCGATGCGCGACGAGCAGAATACAGTCAACAGCGTTGTGGTGGTGATGACTGATATTACCGACGCCGTGTTGCTGCAAGCGAAGCTGGCGCACAGCGAAAAAATGGCCACCATCGGCCGGCTGGTTTCCGGAGTGGCGCATGAAGTGAACAACCCGCTGGCAGCGATTCTTGGTTTTACGGATTTGCTGCTGGAGAATCCGGAAGTGCCCGCGTCCGCGCAAGAGGATTTGAAGATCATTCTGCAGGAAACCCAGCGGACGAAAGACATCGTTCAGGATTTGCTCAGCTTCGCACGGCAGCGTCCGGTGCAACGCGAATTGGTGCAAGTCCATGGTGTTCTGCGGCAGACCATCAAGTTGCGTAGCTACGATTTTGCGAGCCACGGCGTGGAAGTGACCGAGGAGTTTGAAGAAGGGCTACCGCCGGCTTTGGGAGACGTACAGCAGTTGCAGCAAGTCTTCCTGAACATCCTGAACAACGCCTATGATGCGGTGCAGGAGACAGGGCGACGCGGCCGGATCAAGATTCTCACGCGGCGGCTAGGGGAAATGATTGAGGTAGCCATCAGCGACAACGGCACGGGAATCGCGGACCCACAACGGATTTTTGATCCGTTCTACACGACGAAACAAGCGGGAAAAGGTACCGGCCTGGGATTGAGCATTTGCTATGGGATAGTGCGCGCGCATGGCGGCGAGATTCAATGCTGGAACAATGAAGATGGCGCGGGAAGCACGTTTGTGGTGCGGATTCCCGTGGCGACGGAAAGCGCGCTGGCGGCCTTGGCTGCAAAGGAGGCGGGGCGATGAACCCTGGGCCTGCTCTTACCACCAAGCTGCCTATTCTGCTGATTGAGGACGAGCCCTCCGTGATTGCGTTTTTGCGCGCGGCGCTGGAGCGGCGCGGATACGCGGTGGTGGATGCCTCCTCGGGGGAGGAAGGGCTGAAGCAGCTTTCCAACGGGCGGTATGCCGGGGTAATCTCCGACATTCGAATGCCGGGGGCGGTAAACGGCGCGGAAGTGCATGAATGGATCCAGAAAAACCGGCCGGAGTTGAAGTCGCGAATCATTTTGATCAGCGGGGACACAGCCAATAGTGAAACGCAGACATTCCTGGCGCAAAGCGGGACGCCCTGCATCGAGAAACCGTTTCGAGTGCAGCAATTGATCGCGACGGTGGAGAAGACCTTCGGAAAACCATGAGCGACGAGATGAAAACACGGTTACTGGTTGTGGATGACGAGCAGAGCATCCGCCGCCTGTGCATGACGATCGGCAACACGCTCGGATATGTTTGCGTGGAGGCGGAGAGCGCCGAAGCGGCGCTGGGGCGGCTGGAATCCGATGGGCCTGACCTCATCCTGACGGACTTGAAATTGCCAGCCATGTCCGGCGTCGAACTTCTGAAGCAAGCGAAAAGGCTCCTGCCCCATACGGAAGTGGCCATCATGACTGGTCATGGCTCCATCGAATCCGCCGTTGATGCCATGAAGTTGGGAGCGTACGACTACATCGAGAAGCCCTTTCGTGTTGAAAAGATGCGCCTGCTGCTGCAGCGCATGGCGGAGAAAGTCCACCTGGTCACCGAAAATGAGTTCTTGCGGGAGCGAGTGACCACCGCGGATAAGCTCGACGGCATTATCGGCAGTTCGGCGCACATTCAAGACGTGATGCGCATGATTTCCAGGCTCAAAGATACGCGCACACCGGTATTGGTTTCGGGCGAGAGCGGGACCGGCAAAGAGCTGGTGGCGCGCGCAATTCACTTCCGGGGCTCGATGGCCCAGACCCCGTTTGTGGCGGTGGACTGCGGCTCACTGGTTCCCACGCTGATGGAGAGCGAACTTTTCGGATACGAAAAGGGCGCTTTAACCGGCGCCACGAAATCGAAGGCGGGCCTGTTTCACGCAGCGCGTGGCGGCACGTTCTTCCTCGACGAAATCGGCGAGCTTCCTTTGGAAATGCAGGCAAAGCTGCTGCGGGTCCTGCAAGAAAAGGAAGTGCGTCCCGTGGGCAGCAACGAGCGGGAGACCGTGGACGTGCGGGTCATCGCGGCCACCAATCGCGACCTGGAAGCTGCCTATCGCGCGGGGACGTTTCGAAAGGACCTGTATTTCCGGTTGAATGTGGTGACCGTGCACCTCCCGCCCCTGCGGGACCGCCGGTCAGATATTCCTGTGCTGGTGCATCATTTCCTCGACCGGTACGCAAAAGCCTCGCAAATTCAGGTAACGCCGGCGGCGATGAAGAGCCTCCTGCAATATGATTGGCCGGGAAATGTGCGTGAGCTGGAAAACTGCATCGCGCGCGCCGTGACCCTCGGTGATGGCATGACCATCGACGTGGCCGACCTTCCTCCCGCAATCCGAGCCGAGCAGGCCGAGGGCGGGTCTGTCCGGACTCCGGAGTCCAGTTCCCTCTCCACTACGGCGCTGGCCGAGATGGAGCGAATGACCATTCTTCGCGTGTTTGAGCAGGCCAACGGAGACAAAGCGCTGGCGGGAAAAATGCTGGGCATCAGCCGCGCCACCCTTTATCGCAAACTGAAGCGCTACAACATCCCGTTAAAGGGCGGCGACAGCGAAGCTGCGTCGACGACACCCTCGTAAAGTCATCCCCAGCCCGCTGCGCTTGCCAGCCAAGCGCGCATAAAATCGGTGCCGCACCCCGGCGAGCGCATTCCCGCGGCGCATTCTTGCCGGGATGCGCTGCGTCTCATGCAACAGCATGAGATAGCGGATCCGGGTTAACACCTGAGACGGCATCGTTTCAGGGTGAGACATCGGCGCTCGTTTCGAACCGCGGGAAAATTCTAAGTCCTTCTGTTTCTTCACCTTCACCAACCATCATCTTTGCATTTCTTTGGCTTGCGGCGTGCACATTTGTCGTCGGCAGTCTGCGCCTGTTGTAGCGAGGAGTGTCTCTGGTCCCGTTGCGACAAGGCTGATTCACAGCAAAGTTGCGAGGCGAAGTGGGAAGAACCAGCGGCTCGGCATTAGTAGCAAATGAAAAGAGTTGCGCGGAGCAGCTAGCGCGCTTCTTCCCGCAAGCCAGCGCCGTGCGCGTCCCGGTGCAGGTGACATCACCGCGGGGCGGCGCCACGAATTTGAGGGAGGCGACCATCGTCGAGTTCAGTAGTGGGCGCCACGCCATTTTTCTTTCGACGCTGCCGCTGGAGTTTGGCGACCGGGTACGGCTCGAAGCAAGGCCGCAGGGTTTTCAGGCAGAGGCCACTGTTGACGCTGTGCAGTATCACGAAGGACGCAAAGCGGTGGCCGTGCGGTTTTTGCAAGGCTCCTGCGACTGGGTGATGAAACGACCGTGAACAAGACGACGACATTGAATATCCCTGCCCCCACACGGCCTGAGAACCCTCGTCTGGCGCAATGGAAAGAGGCGCGCGAGGTGTTTCCGATCTATCTGGCTCTTGCCAAGCAGCAGGAAATAGACATTCCATTTCCGCAAGCGAAACGGAATCTCCCCGAGAAGCCGGACGTAGACCTTTTCACGCAAGTGCATGACTGGCTGGATGCCATGGACCAGAAAGTGATGGCCCATCAGCTCCGGCATCTCCTGCAAATGACCACGCTGAACGCCAGCGAAACCAGCTTGCGCGCCCTGATCCGGCGCCACCTGCGCAAATCGAAAAAGAGCAACCCGGACCGCGACAAGATTGACTTTCTGCTGGTTCAACACTTCGCGCTGTGCGCCCCGGCGAAGATCTACCACAAGCAAATTGAACTCGGCGACGTGGCCCAGGTGATGCAGCCTGTGCTCGGCGAGGTAGATCCCGCTCCTCTGGACTGGTGCGCGCCGCTGGAAAAGATGATCACGGCGTTGCGCGGTTTCCGCAGCCTGCGGGAAATCCTGAAAACCAGTTTCATTGAGGAAGGCCGCAAGGTCAAAGAGTCAGCTGGCGGGATGTTTTATGATCCCGCGGCTCTGCTAGCGTTCATCCGATTTAACTTTCTACTCCGCCGGACGTTAATCGAGTTGATGCACGCGGACTTGATCGCCATCCGCGCAGGAGTGGATCAATTGCAAGCCGCCGGCGCTCGCACTATCGATTGTCACCATGCCGGACTCCTTGGCGGCGAGCCGCTCGGTAAGATTCGGAAGATTGCCGACGAGTGGAAACAGCCTTTCCAGAAAGAGTACACGGAACGCACTGTCAGCCAGGCCTTCGAGAACCTGCTGGGGCTGCGGGGTGACGTGGAGCAAGCGCTCGCAAAAGCAGCCGGGAGTTCCGCCCAAAACGGTGCTCAAAAAGGACCAATTGACGCTTCGAAGCAGGCCCTCGGTGCGAAGAAAGCCGTGCCGGCGCCTGGATCTTCCCTCCCCAAAGGCAAGCAAAAAGAAGCACGGGAGACTCCATCGAAGGCTGGAGCTGCTCCCGCGGGAGTGCTGGATTTTGAAACCTGCATGGAGCAGATTTGGGAACAGTTGATTGCTTCACCTCCTTCCCGCGGGCGATCGATGACCACGGTGAAAATCGGGGGCGCCCGCATTCTGCTGTCGTCCTGGGAAGTCACCGCATTTGTGAGCGAAGACGGACCATCCGCGGAAGATTTGCGCCGCGCCGTCGTTGCGCGCGTGCTGGTAGCTGCAGCGATGGAATCGGCCAAGGAAACGGGAAACGCCACGTCGCTCGACCGGGCCATGAACATGGCGCGCGTGGAAGTGACGCGCTTGCAGGAACGGGTGGACGTGGCGAAGCAGGCAAAGGATACAGAAGCCGCCGTAAATCTCGGCATCAGCACGAAACGTTTGCTTTCGACACTGGATGAAGCAGAAAAGCTGTAACTGGCATGAACAAACGGTTTTGCCTGAACGGACAAATACTCCTGGGAGCGGGTTTTCTTTGCAACACGCCAACGTAGTCATACTCACGGATGAAACTGAATTTGCCCGGCTGCTGACGGCTTGCTGGCAAGCGGAGCGCCAGGCTCCGGTCGTCACGGTTCTGACCAGCGATCTGTGGCAGGAACAAGAAGCCCCAGCACGCGACCTGGTGGTCGTGGGTCCCGTGCGTGAAGGAAAGCTGACAACTGTTCTGCGGTCACTCGATCCCGCCACCGCGGTCATCTTGTGCGCTCCAGCGGATTCCAAAGAATTCAGTCAATTACGGACCAAATATCCGCGGCTTGTGCATGTGCCCGTGCGCGAAGATTGGGCGCAAACCTTGCTGCTCGTGGCAGGCGAATCGCTACGCCGTGTCGAAGCCGTGCGGCTGGTTCGCCAGGCGGAGCGAGTTGCCGCCAAAAACGAGAATCACGCCACCCTTGGGCGCTACATGCTGGAGATGAAGCACAGCGTCAACAACGCCTTGACCTCCATGCTGGGAAACGCGGAACTCCTTCTGCTGGAACCCGGGCAGCTCTCCTCGCAGTCGCTCGCCCAGATCAAAACCATCCACAGCATGGCTCTGCGAATTAACGAGGTTATGCAACGTTTCTCATCGCTGGCTTCGGAGATGCAAGAGGCTGAGAATGCTTCTCAAGCTGAGACGGAACAGACCGGCTCGCCGATTTCCCCGCGCCGCTGATTTCTCCTTGGGCTCCTGAAACCTATTCAGAAACAAAGACTTAGCATCACACGACACAACCACACAGGGAATCCCGAAGCTGGCTGCTCACGTGCACCTCTTCTCGGTGGAGAAGTATGGGGAGATTGCGGCTGTGCAAAAAAAAGTCCTGATCGTTGATGACTCACCAGCCGAAATCAAGCTGATGCAAAGCCTTTTGGAGAAGGAAGGCTATTGGCCGGTGGGGCTGAACGACCCCAAGCGCGTGGAGGAAGCCATCGCTCATGAGCGCCCCAGCGTAATCCTGCTGGATATCGTAATGCCGGATCGCAATGGATACCAGGTCTGCCGCGACCTGAAGGGGAATTCGGAATTCAACTCCATCCCCGTGATCATGGTGACCTCCAAGTCTTCTGCGAGCGACAAGTTCTGGGGCGAGCAGCAGGGCGCGGATGGATATGTGACCAAACCATTCACGCGCGACGAGTTGCTTCGCGCCGTCCGGCGGTTTGCGTGAGTGTTTTTCGGAGACTGAGCAGGCAATGAACGACGATTTTCATCTCGAACCTCTTCCGGCTGACGCCGAGACTGGCGACTTGCTGGAAGCACTCGGGCCGATTGAGGACCGCCCTCCGGAATCGCAGTACTGCGTCTTTCGCAGCGGGCGCGAACGCTTCTGCCTCCCGGTGCTGGATGTGGAAGAAGTGCTGGATTGGCCGCTGGTGACCAAGGTGCCGCTGAGCCCCGCCTATCTCCTGGGAATTTTCAATTTGCGAGGCGTGATTGTGCCTTTGATTGACATCGCCATTACTGAAGGACGCCGTCCCGGGCTGCTTCCCAAACACGTGGTTGTCGCTTCGTTGCGGAGCGAGAGCCAACTTGAAGATGTTCGCATCGGGATCACCGCGGACGAAGTGATTGGAACGTATTCGGTGAAGAACGAGGATTTTCTCGAGCAGGCCCCCGAGAACGTGCCGCATTGCATTGGAATGCTGCGTCACGACGACCGGCTCGCGCTGGTCATCGATCTGCGCCGGCTGCTTGAAGTGTTTCCGGGTCCCAGCATTTGAAGTGACGGGAGACAGCGCCGTGGATGGCGCGAGCTCCGCTGAAAGGATTTGGAGGGTGGCATGAAATCGCGATTGAGTTCGACAATCTGGACGTTAGTCCTGTTTAACGGCTTCGCCTTTGTGGCCGTTCTGTGGCTGGCGTTCGGTGCCGGGAAAAAGGCGGGCGAAGCCTCGGGGTTCGATTTTGGTTCTCCGGGCATTGTCGGCGCCCTGCTGGTGGCGCTCGTTATGTCGGTGATCCTCGCATGGCGTTTTGGAGCGCTGCTGGGGCCGGTGCAGGCTCTTGCGGACTTCTCCGAGCGGCTGGCCGCTGGTGATCCTCGCGCGCGCGCCGAAGTCAATGCGAGCAACGAGCTTGGCTACATCGCGGACAATTTGAATCGCGCGGTTGCTAAAGTCTCGAAGGCCACGAGCAACCAGGACGCCAACGATGCCCTGCAGAGGAGCATCACCGACCTGCTGACCGTCATCAACCAGGTGGCGCGCGGCGACTTGACCCTGCGTGGCAAAGTCACCAACGACGCTCTGGGCAACGTGACGGACTCCATCAACTACATGCTCGACAACTTCACCAAAGTGCTCGAGCGCGTGCGCAAGGCGGCCATGGAAGTAAACGCCTGCTCGAACAACATTCTCGTAGCCGCGGATGAAATGCAGGCTGGTGCGACCCAGCAGGACCAGGAAATCACCAACACTTCAAGCGCCGTCGAAGAGCTGACCGTCTCGATGAAGCAGGTGTCCAACAACGCGGAAGCCAGCGCCGAAGCAGCGCGCCGCGCTCTAGACGCCGCCGAACAAGGCAACCGCGCGGTGCGCGACACGCTGGAAGGCATGCAGCGCATTCGTGCTTCTGTGCAAGCCACGGCAAAGAAAATCAAGTCGCTGGGCGACCGGTCGCTGGAGATTTCGGAAATCATCAACGTGATCAACGACATCACCGAGCAAACCAACCTGCTGGCTTTGAACGCCGCGATCGAAGCGGCGCGCGCCGGTGAAGCAGGCCGCGGGTTCGCAGTCGTTGCCGACGAAGTCCGCAAGCTGGCGGAACACAGCCGCAGCGCCACGAAAGACATCGCAGCTCTGATCAAGGCGATTCAGGCCGAAACGAACGAGGCCGTGGTGGTCATGGAAGAAGGCACCAAGGAAGTGGAAGGCGGAGCGTCTTTGGCGGACCAGGCCGGCAGAGCCCTCGACGCCATTTCCAACGTCGTTCGCCAGTCGGCGGAACTTGTCCAGGAAATTTCGCTGGCTTCGAAACAGCAGGTTCGCGGAACAGAAGGCGTGGCGCACGCGATGCAGATTATTTCCAACATCACGCGACAGACTTCGCAGGGCACCCGCGGAACGGTGGCAACCGTGAGCCAGCTCGTCAAACTTTCGGATCAGCTGAACGAAGCCCTGGCGCAGTTCCGTGCAGGAACCAAGGTCGCGGCGTTAGCTCCAGCGGAATCCGATCGGCCCGTCCCAGCGGGAGCAGTTCGTTAATCGTCTACTCTCTTGCCGGCTCTGCGGAGCAAGCAGGAGCGTAGCCTAAAAACGGGAAAACGATGAGCGAGCGCCAGGGACCAGGCCACGGGCTGAGCGAACACGAATTGAGTGAGATCCGCATGCTAATCGAAGAGCGGACAGGGATTTGCTTCGATGAATCGCGTGAGCGGTTTTTCTCCACGCGTGTGCGGGAACACTTGCGCGCCAAGGGCCTGCAACGTGGAACCGACTTGCTGCGCAGCATGCGCAAATCCAACGTGGAGTACGAGGCGCTGCTCGAAAGATTGTTGACCCAGGAAACCAGTTTTTTCCGCTATCCCGGAGTCTACGAAGCTTTTGAAAAGCGCGTCTTGCCGGAAATGCACGTGAAGAAATTCTGGAAGAACCCGCGGACGCTGCGCATCTGGAGCGCGGGCTGCTCGACGGGCGAAGAGCCGTATTCGATCGCCATTACTATCGCGGATTCCTTGTCCTTTGCGGACTCCTGGAACGTGGAAATCTTGGCCACCGACGTTGGGCGGCACGCGCTGAAGCATGCTGAGCGCGGAGTTTACTCGGGGCGAAGCATCGCCAGCGTGAACGAGAAGCAGCTCGCCAATCACTTCTCTGCCCTGGAGAAAGGGCAGCAGATCAAGCCGCGACTGCGGAAGATGGTCTCGTTCGCACAGATGAATCTGGCTTCTCCTGTTTATCTTGGGCGCATGGACGCGATTTTCTGCATGAACGTGCTGATTTATTTTTCCGAGGAACGCCGCCGCGCGCTCGTGCAGCGTTTCTATGAAACGCTCGAGCCCGGTGGATATTTGTTTCTAGGGCACTCGGAATCGATTTCGAAAATGCCTGTGAAGTTTCAAGCGATCGTGCTGACCGACTGCATTTTGTACCGCAAGCCGACCGCCGACGAATTGCTGAAGCCGGAACTGGTAACGGAGGGACGCGCGTGAGTGCCCCCGAGCGCGCAGCCGTCGAAGTCTTCCTTCAGGAAGCCGCTGAGCACCTGCAGTATTTGCGCGAATACGTCAGTGTGTTGCAGGACGTGGAACCGCAGCACGAGGACCTCGAACGGCTTTACATTGCCGCGCACACGCTGAGCGGAACCTCGGCAAGTTACGAGTTTCCGCGATTTTCCGAAATCGCGGGAAAACTCGCGCACGTGTTTCAATACGCGTTGAACGCGCCTTTGGGCGAAGACCTGCATGGGCCGCTGACCGAATTTCTTTCCGATGGTATCTCGCTGCTTGAAACCGACCTTCTGGAAATTAGCGACACGGGCCAGGAAAACTTCGAAGACGTTGACGCCTTCAAGGATCGCTATCGCTTCGCGTTTCCCACGGAGCCTCCGCCGCTGAATCTTGCGCAGCCAGGAACTCCCACGCAGGCCGACGTTGAAGAGTCCGAGGAGCCCACGCCTGCCGCTGCGACCGGGTCCTATTTCGACGCGCTTCCCTCCGACGATGAAGTGCCTGATGAGATTCTTGAGTTTTTCCAGCCGGAAGCGGAAGAGCACCTGCAAGTCGTCAGCGACTGCTTGATTTCGCTGGAAGCCAACAACAATCCCGAAGAAATCAACAAGCTGTTCCGCGCGATTCACACGATCAAGGGCTCGGCGGCCCAAGTGGGGCTGAGGCGGCTCGGCGGCATCGCGCACCGCGTGGAAGATTTGATTGGCCGGCTGCGTGATGGCGAAATCGAGCCGTCGCCCGCGGTCGTGGACCTGTGCCTCGAGTCTGTGGACGTTTTGAAGAAAACTCTCCATCGCCAATGGCCTGGCGAGACAGAAATGCGCGCGGGCATCGATTCCCTGCTCGGGCGCATTGCGGAGTTTGCTCCACTCGAACCGGAAGAAGCGGAAGCGCAACCCGCACCTGCCGAAGCGCCCAAACCGCAGCAATTCGTAGAAAAGTTGGCTGCGTCGCAAGCCGCTGCGCCAGGGAAAAAGTCTCCGAAGCAAGTTGCCGCCGCAGCCGCGGCAAAATCCGTTCGAATCGCGCTCGGCCGCCTGGACCGTATGATGAACACGGTGGGCGAGTTGGTCATCAACCGCACGCGCATGGTGGGCCGCGTCGGAGAACTGGAAAAGCTCGTCGATACCCTGAGTTTTTCGAAAGAGCGGCTCCAGGGCAAAGTCGGGGAGTTTCAGGAAAAGTACGAATTCAATCGCATCAGTCCCCACCGGAATCCGGCCCCTTGGAGCCCGCAATCGGCACAGAAACCGAAGCTGCTTTCCAGCGCGGCGGCCGGTGAGAATTCGTTCTGGTCCGAATTCAGCGAACTAGAAATGGACCGCTACGACGACGTCAATATTTTGTCGCGTTCTATGGCCGAAATCTCCGCGGACGTGAACGAAGTGCTTTCGCAACTGCAAGGCTTCATCGGGCGCGTCGAGGGCGATATCGACGAGTTCACCAAACTCGCGCATCACCTGCAAGATGAGATTACCGCAGCGCGCATGGTGCCTATCGGAACGCTGTATTCCCGGGTGTCGCGCGCGGTGCGGGACGCGGCAAAATCAACCGGCAAGGATGTTGAACTCGAACTTACAGGAAGCGAAACGGAACTCGACAACAACATCATCCAGCAGATTTCCGATCCCCTCGTCCATCTCGTCCGTAACTCCGTCGCGCATGGAGTCGAGCCCAGAAACGATCGTGTTGCCGCCGGTAAACCGGCCAACGGAAAAATCATGCTGCGCGCGTATCACCGCGGCAACCATATCTACATCGAGGTTGAAGACGACGGCCGTGGGATTGACTACCAGCGCGTGAAGCAGAGTGCCATCGAGCGCGGCCTGGTTTCCGTAGAAACCGCGGACCGGCTCACGGAACGCGACATGCGCGAGATGCTCTTCCATCCCGGCTTTTCCACTGCTCCCGTAAAGACTGAGCTGGCCGGGCGCGGTGTTGGTCTCGACGTGGTGCGCGCCAACTTGAACGCGCTAAATGGCGAAATCGAGATTCAGAGCGCCACCGGCCAAGGCACAAAGTTCACGCTCAAGGTTCCCCTGACGCTGATCATCTCCCCGGCGCTCTTTGTGCGCTGCGGCGCGACCAATTTCGCTTTGCCCTTGGCCGTCGTCGAGGAAATCCGCCGCCTGCGCGCAGACGAAATCGAGGACGTTGGCGGCAAATTGCTGACCAAGGTGCGGGACGTGGTCACCGAAGTGATTCGCCTGGATACCTATCTCGGCCTGCCTCCGCTTGAACCGGTTAATGGATTTTTCCGCATGGTCGTGGCCAATGCGGGAAATCGTCAAATCGGTCTGGTAGTCGAAGAAGTTCTCGGCAAAGACGAAATCGTGATCAAGAACCTCGGCGAATATCTCCGCCGCGTGAAGCTTTTCCCCGGCACCACCATCGCGCCCGACGGCAGCCTGATTCTGCTGATTGATTTGAACCGCATGGTGGCCGCGGAACCGAACGAGCACCGGGCGCTCCAGGCAAACGCCAGCGCCGCGCGCATTTTTGCGCCGGGCTCTGCCGCTGTGGCACGAGGCACCATTCCTTCCGAAGCGATCGATCGCATCGCGCAGGAGCGCGTTGTCGTCGTGGCCGACGACTCCATCAGCGTACGCAAATTCGTCGGACGCATGCTCGAGAAGAACGGCTACCGCGTGAAGCTGGCCGCCGACGGCCTCGAGGCCGCGGAACTTGTGTCACAGCACGGCTGCCATCTGGTCATTACTGACCTGGAGATGCCGCGCATGACGGGTTACGAACTGATGGTGCAATTGCGCCAGAGCCCGTCCACGCGCCGCATTCCGGTGATGGTGGTGACTTCGCGCGCCGGCGCCAAGCACCGCGGACGCGCCATGAAAGAAGGCGCTTCCGCCTTCTTGACCAAGCCGGTACAGGAGGATCAGTTGATCGCGGCTGTCGAACAACTTATGGGAACGGAGGCACCACGCCCGGCTGCGCCCGTGGCGTAAGAGCAACATGGTAACCCCTTCCAAGAAGCTCCGCGTGCTCGTGGTGGACGACTCCACCTTCATGCGCAAAGTACTGGAGAACATTTACAACGGCGACGGGCAGATCCAAGTCGTTGGCAGCGCCAAGGATGGGCGCGAAGCCGTCTCGATGGCGGAATCGCTGAAGCCCGATGTCATCTCCATGGACATCAACATGCCACATGTGGATGGCCTGCAAGCGACCGCGGAGATCATGACCACGAATCCGCGGCCCATCGTCATCGTCAGCTCCGAATCGCGCGAAGGCGCGGCCAGCACTCTCCGCGCGCTCGAGCTTGGCGCCATCGAATTCGTCGCCAAACCATCGAGCGGCATCGACCTGGACATGCAAAGCGTGAAGGAAGAACTTCTACGCAAAGTACGCATGGCCGCCAAAGTTCGCGTCGTGCGCACGGCCACGCGATTGGCCTCCACGATTCAAAACTCCAGCGGAAATGCAAAGTCAGCCTCAGCGCCGAAGGCCGCTCCTCGCCCGGCAGCTGGCAGCGGCAGTGATCAGCGCTTTCCTGTCGTGGTTTTAGTGGCCTCCACTGGCGGCCCGGCGACAGTCATGCGCATCGCTCCCGGCTTCACGCGCGACTTCCCTGCTGCCGTAATCCTAGTGCAGCACATGCCCGCGACGTTTACATCGCAATACGCCGCGCAACTCGCGGAATTCACAGAGATCCGCGTGAAGGAGGCGGAGGCGAATGAGTCTCTCGCACCGGGCACGCTTTACATTTGTCCCGGCGGACAACACCTTCGCGTAACGCCCACGGGAAGAATCCAGCTCGAAGGCGCATCCGGCCGCATCAACGGATACCTGCCCAACATGGACGTCACTATGGAATCGGTTGCCGCCTACGCCGGGCCCTTGAGCATCGCCGCAGTGCTCACAGGTATGGGCAACGACGGTACCAACGGTGCACGGGCTATTAGGACAGCCGGCGGTCTTGTCCTGGCGCAAGACGAAGCGACCTGCGTGATTTTTGGGATGCCTGCGGAAGCCATCAAAGCGGGGGTGGTGGATCAAGTCCTCGGCATTGACGACGTTTACCAAGCCATTGAAAAGCGCGTTGTGGGGATTTGCAAACCCACCCCCGCGGGAGTTCGCTGATGCCTTTACCGGCCCCGCCGAAGCCCGGCTCTTTGCGCGCGGAGCAAATTATCCTCTTTCGCATTGGCGAACAGATTCTTGCGCTGTCTTCTTCCTCTGTTCAGGAAGTACGCGGCGCGGACAGCCTCACCGGTGGAGCGACGGAAATCGCAGCGCCGGGGGTCGAAAAGGTTCGCCAATTCGTAAGGCGGGGCCCCCATACGCTGTTTCTCGTGAGCGGCGCGGCGCACTTTGGACTATCCGCTCGCGAAGGAATCCTAGCTTTCGTGCTGCGCAACACGCGGACGGCTCTGCTGGTCGATAGCATCGAGAAAATGACGGCCATGACGCGGCTGCAAGCCTTGCCGCTTTCGTTCTGCCACGAGGAGCGGCAATGGTACCGCGGGTTGACGGCGCTTGATCAAACCGTCGTTCCGGTCGTGCGCCCCGAAGGTTTCCTGTCGGACGATGAGTTGATGATGCTGGATGCCGCGCTCCCTGCTCCGGAGGTTTTGGGCGAGGGGACAGAAGTAGCGGAAGCCACAGAAGCAGAGGAAGACAGCGACTTAGGCACGGAATTGAATGAATAGATTGCCTTAAACGCAATGACCGTCTCTAGCGAACTCGAACTAAAGTCTTTCGTCCTGCTGCGGCTGGGCGAACGACGATTTGCGGTCGCCGCCGACCAGACTGCTGAGCTGGTCGCGCCAAGCCGCGTTTTTCGCTTCCCCCACAGGACTGCCAAGATTGAGGGCGTGATTTTGCGGCGCGGAAGAATTGTTCCGGTCTGCGACATAGCGGAAACGTTGATCGGGAAATATCTGTCCTCGCGGCGCTTTTACCTGATTGCGCTGCGCCGCTATGGGCAAAAGACCGAATGGGTAGCTCTCCCGGTTACCGGAGAATGCGAATTGATCTACGCCGAGCTGACCGCGGCGAGCCCGTCCGATGAGCCGCACGTTGCTGGATGGCTTTCGCACGCTGGCGACGTCATTGAAGTTTTGAACTTGGGCGCGCTAACTCCGGGCCCGGAGGAATTCCCCTCGCACTCACCAACTCAGAGCCACCTGGCGAGCCAGTCACCACGCGGGAGTGAAGCGGAGGCCAGACCATGATCCCCGCCCCCCGCGCCATCAAGATTCTCCTGATCGACAGCAACGTGTATTTTGCCAAGCGCCTTGGCGACGCCTTGAAGCGTGAAGGTTTTGAAGTAGCCACCAGCACGCAGGCAGCTTTCGCACTTACGGCCCTTGAATACGACGTCCCGGGCGCCATTCTCTGCGCCACCAACATGCGCGAGATGGGCGCGCTCGAAATCGCGCGCATCATCCGCTCCGATGCCAAAAACGCCAATCTTCCCATCGTGGCGTTGGGCGACGGCAGCCAGCGCGCGCTGATGGAAGCGTTCCAGGCGGGATGCGACGATTACATCGACCGCAGCCGCCAGCCCGGCGTCATCGCCTCCCACGTGAAACAGATCATCATTAGCAAAATGGAGGGCTTCCAGCCCACACAGATGCTCGCGCAATCCGATACCAGTCTGAGCGGCAACTTGACGCACCACGACCTCACCGGTGTGATGCAAATGCTTGGCCACGCGCACCAGACCGGTGCGTTGCATGTCAACGCGGGTGACACCGACGCGGTTCTCTTTTACGAAGGGGGAGAAATTTCGCACGCCGAATGCGGCACTCTGTTTGGCGACGAAGCCGTCATCTACATCCTGAAGAACTGCGTCAACGGAAACAAGGGCGTCTACAAATTCGTCTACGGCACCACTTCGACGCAGCACACCGTGCTGCGCTCGGCAACCGATTTGATGCTCGATGCCATGCACGAGGTGGATGAAAGCTCCCGCGACATGGCGGACAAGGAAGCGCAATGAGCGAAGCTATGACCATTCCTCCTCTGGACGACGCGCCGGCGAAGCGCGTGCCGACCGCTTATTTCATCGACGACAGCGCCACCATGCGCGAAGTCATCAAGATTGCTTTTCGCCGCGAGAACATACACGTGATTACCTGCGCCGATGCCGCTTCGGCCCTCGCGCAATTCGAACAAACTCGCCCAGACGTGGTCATCACCGACGTGATCATGCCGGACCAGGACGGCTACTCCGTTTGCAGCCAGATTAAAGAGAACCCCGATCTCAGGGGCACTCCGGTTCTGCTCATGTCCGGAGTGGTGAATAAGAGTGTCGCGGACAAAGCTGTCTCCGTAAAAGCCGATGAGCTGATTCGCAAGCCATTTCAGCCCCAGGAATTGATTAACCGTGTGAAGGGCCTGCTGGAACCCAAGAGTCCAACGCCTGCGCCGGCAGCGGACCGCACCGCCTCCGCGAATGCACTAAGCAATCTTTTTGCGCCTGCACCGCCCGCTCCGCGCTCCATTGCCCCTCCTGCGGCTCCGCCTGCATCCGCAGAACCGGCCTGGCCCCGCGCGCTGGCCGAAGCTTTTGCGCCGCGTCCGCCAGCGCAGGCGCCCACCGATACTCAGCCCAATGCAGCGCCTCCCGCGCGACCGCTTCCTTCCGCCCACGAAGTGCAAAAGCTGCGCGTGGAAATCGCGCACCTCGAGTTGCTTGTCAAAAAGCTGCAAACCGAGCTTCAAATCGAGCGGCAATATAATCAGGCGCTCGAAACTCAGATAAAAACCCTCGCCGAATTCGAATAGAGGCGATCTTCTCGCCCACACCTTAGCAGCTTGAAGTCTCGCCACCCTCCTCTTGACAATCAAGAGAGAGAGCGTATTCTTCCTCTTGATCGTCAGGGGGAACGCATTCATGTCCGACAAGCCGAGTGATCTCATCCAGGGCACTCTGGATATGCTCATTCTGAAAACCTTGGCCCTCGAACCCATGCACGGATACGGGATCGCCGTCCGTCTCGAACAGATGAGCAAGGGTGTTTTTCGCGTCAATGCAGGTTCGCTCTTTGTTGCCTTTCAGCGGCTGCAACGCGCCGGGCTGATCAAGGGTGAATGGAAAGCCACCGAGAACAGTAGGCGCGCCAAGTATTACGCCCTGACAGAGCAAGGGCGAAAGCGGTTAAGTAGTGAAACGCGGGAATGGGGAAGACAAGTGGCGGCCATCGCGAGAATCTTGGAGGCGTCGTAAGAACCATGTCACTCCTGCGAAACCTAGCAGATGGATTGCGATCGCTGTTAGGAAAGGAACGCGCTGGCCAGGAGCTCGATGAAGAACTACACGGCTTCCTCGAAATGGCGGCCGAAGAGAAGATGAACCAAGGCTTAAGCCGCCAGGATGCGCTTCGCGCTGTGCGCCTTGAGCGGGGAAGTCTCGAAGTTACCAAGGAAGTCGTCCGCACTGCCGGCTGGGAATCCTTTCTGGAGACGGGCTGGCGGGACATGCGCTTCGCTGCTCGCAGGCTGTGGAAGAATCCTGGCTTCACGGTTGTCGCCGTATTGACGCTGGCGCTCGGCATCGGCGCCCACAGCGCGATTTTCTCTGTCGTTAACTCCGTACTCCTGCAGCCGCTTCCGTATAAAGATCCCGGCAAACTCGTTTTTGTCTGGAGCACAATGATCTCGCAAGGCGTGCCCATCAGCGGCTTGGCGGCGCCCGACTTCCGCGAATTTCGCGATCGCAATCGAGTCTTCTCCGGGATGGCGGCGTACACCTATGCGGGCTTCAACCTCGAGCTCCCCGGCGAAGAACCGTCACGCCTGCAGGGCGCGGCGATTTCGGCAAACCTGTTTTCGGTTCTGGGCGTAAATCCGATCTTAGGGCGCATGTTTCTGCCGGAAGAGGAGCAATGGGGACGCCACCGGTCCGTGCTGCTCGGCTACGCGTTCTGGCAAACCAAATTCGGTGGAAATCGTGACATTGTGGGCCGCAATCTGCGGCTGAACAGCCAGGAATATACGGTCGCCGGCGTCCTGCCAAAGGGCATGCCGTTCTTTGACGACCTTCCCCGGGTGGATTTGTGGGTTCCTTTATCTTACGCACCAAACGACGAAATGAACACCCGCGGAAATCATTACCTCAACGTGATTGCGCGTCTGAAGCCAGCTACAAATCTGAAAGCCACCGCGACCGAATTGTCCGGCATCGCCAGCCAGCTTGAGCAGCAGTTTCCCGAAAATAAGGGAATCGGCGCGAAAGTCGTGCCGGTGCGCGAGCAATTAGTCGGCGACGTCCGCTCCGCTCTGCTGATCCTGTTAGGTGCCGTTGCATTCGTCCTGCTGATCGCCTGCGCCAATATCGCCAATCTTATGCTCACTCGAGCGACGGCGCGCCAACAAGAATTTGCCGTGCGCTCCGCGATGGGCGCCGGCCGCGGACGCCTCCTGACGCAACTTCTCATCGAAGGCTTTCCGATCGCCATTCTTGGTGGAATCGGGGGCTTGTTGCTCGCCGCCTGGGGCATTAGTGTCCTGGAATCGCTGATCCCTAACGACCTGCCGCGCTTCAACCCCATCGCCGTCAACTCCGGCGTTTTGCTTTTCTGCGCTGGCGCCTCCCTGCTGACTACCTTGCTCTTCTCCATCGCGCCGGCACTTTTTGCCTCTAAAGCTGATATCCAGGACACGCTACGCGAGGGTACTCGCAGTGGCTCTGAAAACCTCGGATCGCGTCGTCTGCGTGGTCTATTGGTCGTTTCGGAAATCGCTGGGGCGTTGCTTCTTCTCATCGGCGCCGGCCTGCTCATCCGGACCTTCGGCGCTATGCGTCACGCCGATGCCGGCTTTGCCGCCGAAAATGTTCTGACCATGCGTATTCCGCTATCGGAGGCCGACTTCCCCAGCGGCCACGAGGACGCCGAACTTCAGTTCTATCGCGACCTGAGCCAGCGAGTGAACGCATTGCCCGGCGTAAAGGAATCAGGCATCACCTCGGCCTTGCCCCTAGGCTTTGGTGGCGGTTGGGGAAAGAACATCGATGTCCTGGGCCACACCCCGCCCACTTCCCTCGACCAAGTTCCGGCGGTGCGATTCGAGTTGAGCACGCCTGGCTACTTTCCCACGATTAAGGCGCGCCTTAGAGATGGTCGTCTCTTCACTTGGGCCGACAACCAAGCCGCTCCGGGAGTGGCGATCATCAATGAGCGCCTCGCCCAGCAGTTTTTTCCGAACGAGAACCCTATTGGCAAATCCATTCGTATGCGTCCTCCCCTTGCTCTTCTGCCGCTGGAGTTCCGCAAACCGGAAGACCAGCCAGCGACGAGAACCATCGTCGGCGTGATCGCAGACATCAAGAATCAAGCCATCAACCTACCGGCGTTTCCCACGGTGTACGCGCCGTACGCACAGTATAAGAATGAAGGTTGGGGGCTAACTATACTCACCGTGCGGACCGCCGGCGACCCGCTTGCTGCCTCTCAAATGGTCCGCGACCAAATCCATTCCTTGTTGCCAAACCAACCCGTCTTCGAAGTCGTCAGCATGGAACAACTGCTGGCGCGCTCGCTTTCCCGTACGCGCTTCAGCATGACGCTGCTGAGCATCTTTGCGGGACTGGCGCTCGTGCTCTCCGCCGTGGGCATCTACGGAGTGATGGCCTACAGCGTCGCCCAGCGCACGCGCGAGATCGGTATTCGCCTCGCCCTCGGCGCCAGCCGGCAGGACGTCCTCGCCATGGTGCTCCTGCGCGGCGGGAAGCTCGCTACCTTTGGCATGCTGCTCGGTCTCGCCGGCGCACTCGGCTTGAGCTATCTGCTGCGCAGCCAGTTTTATGGGGTCAGCCCTGCAGACCCGGCAACCTACATCGGCGTTGCCCTCCTTCTCGGCTTCGTCGCGCTCGTCGCCAGCTACATTCCCGCGCGTCGGGCCACTGGGGTTGATCCGATGGTCGCACTTCGTTACGAATGAGGGCACATGTCACTGCTGCGAAGTCTATCAGACGGATTGCGATCGCTGTTTCGAAAGAAACGCATCGGCCAGGAACTCGACGAAGAACTAAACGGGTTCCTGGAGATGGCGGCCGAAGAAAAGATGAAGCAGCGGATGAGCCGCAAGGATGCGCTTCGAGCCGTGCGCTTGGAACGGGGGAGTCTCGAAGTTGCAAAGGAAGTCGTTCACTCCGCCGGTTGGGAATCCTTTGTGGAAACTTGCTGGCAGGATCTGCGCTTCGCCATCCGCATGCTCCGCAAGTCTCCCAGCTTCACCGCCGTCGCCGTCCTCACGCTGGCCCTCGGCATCGGCACAAGCTCATCCGTTTTCAGTGTGGTCGACCGAATTCTGTTCCGGAGCCTGCCGTACCCCCAGGACAACCGTTTAGTCTCTTTCGGCCTGCTCGCCCCTATAGAACGTGATGAATTCATGCTCGGATCGAGCTACGTCGATTTAGGAAAGCAATTCGGGCCCTTTGAGTTACTTACGGCGATGGCACCCGGGGCTACCCGCTGTGATTTAACCGAGCAGAACGGCATTCGGCTGGACTGCGCCTCCGTCGAACAGACTTTTCTGGTTACCTTTGGCATTCAACCGGTGCTCGGCCGCAATTTCCTCCCGGACGAGGATCGTCCGAATGTGCCCCGGGTCGCTCTCCTTGGTTATTCGCTTTGGAAAAGTCGGTTTGGGGGCGATCCAGAAATTCTTGGCAAAACAATCTCGCTAGATGGCAAGGCCACGCGGGTCGTTGGTGTTCTTCCTTCGAACTTCGAAATGCCCACGCTGAGCTCAGCTGATATCCTGCTCCCGCTGGCCCTGGACGAAGACCGCCAGCGCCGAGCGAATCCGGGAATGGTCCTTCGAACTTTTGCCCGCTTGAAGCCTGGAATCGATGTACGCGAAGCAACCGCCGCTCTGCAGCCCTGGTTTCAACAAGCGCTGCGAGGCGCTCCGCCTGTGTTCCGAAAGGAAATCCGCTTCTCCGTGCGAACATTGCGCGAACGGCAAGTCGGCGGCGCCCGCCTGGCTTCATGGCTCCTGTTTGGCGCGGTGCTTGCTTTTCTTACCGTCGCATGCACCAATGTTGCCAACCTCCTTCTCGCTCGGGCCACCGGTCGCCAACGCGAACTCGCCGTTCGCGCGGCACTTGGCGCAGGCCGCAGCCGGTTAGTTCGCCAGACCCTGACGGAGAGCTTGCTCCTTGGAGTTTTGGGCGGAACTGCGGGCTCCTGGTTTGCTTATTTCCTGTTACGTTTGTTCGTGTCCATCGCGCCTCAGGGCATTCCGCGGTTGGAACAAGCTCGGATGGATTTGCGAGTAGCCGCGTTCGCGGTCGGAATCACGTTGATTTCCGCCGTAATCTTCGGTCTTGCTCCAGCGCTTCAATATCCCACGCCGGAATCTCTCATTGGGAAGGATGTTCCTGGAACCACGCGCAACGTTCTGCGGCAAATACTGGTAGCGACGCAGATTGCGATCTCGCTAGTTCTTCTCGCGGGCGCAAGCCTCTTGCTCCGCAGCCTCTGGAACCTGGACAACATTCGCCTGGGAATGCAAACCGAGAACGTCGTAACGGAATACATATCGCTGGGCCAGTCCCGCTACCCCACTCCGGAGAAGCAACTCGCGTTTTTCGCCGAACTCGAAAAGCGGGTAAAACGCCTGCCCGGAGCGATTTCAATCGCCTTGAGTGACTCCTTGCCACCGTATGGACAAATGCGCTCCACTATTTTCGCAGGCATCGAAGTTGCTGGTCGCCCCCTTTTCAGCCAAGGCACTGGCGGACCGGTAGGATGGCGAGCCGTCACTGGAGAGTATTTCTCGGCGTTGTCCATTTCTATTCTTCAAGGAAGGGCGTTCCAAAAAAGTGATCTCGCTCCGAGTGAGAACTCTATCATCCTCAACGAAACACTCGCTCGGGAGCTCTTTCCAAATGGCAATGCCATCGGCCAGCAGCTACGGTTGTTTCGCATCCCAGGTCCGTGGCGCACGGTTATTGGTATTGCCGCAGACGTGAAGAACGATGGGCTCACAGCTCATACTGGACCTGAGTTCTACCTTCCTTGGAAAAATGATCCCGTCGAGTCATTCAATACCGCCTACGTGACAGTGCGCACACAAATGAATTCAAAATCTGTAGCCACATGGATGCGCGAGGAAACGCACGGCGTGGATTCGGCTGTTCCGGTCACAATCGAAGCCATGAGCCACCGAGTTAGCAAACTGACAGCACGGCCTCGCTTCAATGCCCTGCTGCTGTCGCTCTTTGCTGGTATGGGCGTGCTTCTCGCCGCGATTGGCATCTACGGCGTTGTGAATTTTCTGGTCGAGCAAAGGACGCGCGAAATTGGCGTGCGCATGGCTTTGGGCGCCACTCCGCAAGGTATCTTGAAAATGGTGCTCGCGAACATCGCCCGATGGACGATTGCCGGAGCCGCGCTCGGTCTCCTCGGTGCCTGGGTGTGCGGGCGTCTGATGCAATCCCTGTTATTCGATGTGCGAGCACACGACCCTACGCTTCTCGGCTTGGCCCTCGCTTTGCTGATGGTTGTCGCGTTGGCGGCGGCCTTGATTCCCGCGCGGCAGGCAACGAGGGTCGACCCGATGATTGCCTTGCGTTACGAGTGACCTTGGAGCCACTCGCGCAGACTGCGTGAAGGTATTTTCGTAGCTCATGGCTCTTTCAGAGCCACGAAGGATGAAAGTGAGCCTGGGGAACAAAGCTTTGTTTTCAAGGAGATAGGCGGCTATTTTCGTACGAGTAGTCTCAGCCTGCCTGCTGGCGTCTCACGGTCCACTCGAATCGGAAGCCTGTTTGTCACTGAGAAATCTGTTCGTGCGGCCAGGTTGACGCTCACACACGGATTCTGTAGCCTCACCTTACGGCTTTTCTCTGCAAGTAGCTTGGGTCTGGGGGATCCTCGATGGGCTTGAAGAATGGCTCCGCGATTTCGCGCCGTGAATTTGCCCGACGAGCCGCCTTTGTTTCGGCCGCCGCTTCCCTTTCGCCTGCCGACCTCCTCACCCGAGAAACTCCGGCTTTCGCCGCTGCGTCCCCTTTGCAAACGCCCAGTGGGCCGAAGCTTTCGCCAGAAAGCCAAACCGAAATGGAGTCGCGCCTTCAGGCGGTTTTCGCTCAATATGGTTCTCGGCTCAACGATGCCCAGAAGGCGGATCTGCGTAGGATCGCCGCTGAGGGCCAGGCAGGGCTGGATCGCTTGCGCGCCTATCCGATCGATAATAGCGACGGTCCGGCCCTTTATCTGAAACCTTTGATGGAACGCGAGAAAAAACCTTCGCCGATGCCCGCCAAAGCGAAATCTGCCGGCGCGCCAAAGAACTCCTGAGGAGCCTCTCGATGCCTGGCGAAGAGATTTTCTATCTCCCGGTTACGGAACTCGCGAAACGCATCGAGTCCAAGAAGATTTCTCCCGTCGAATTGACGCAGATGTATCTCGGCCGCAGCCAGAAATTCGGGCCGCGCTTCAATGCATATGCGACGTTGACCCCAGAAATTGCACTCGAGCAAGCCAAAGCGGCGGAGAAAGATATTCAGCGCGGTCACTACCGCGGCCCGCTGCACGGCATTCCCTACGCGGCGAAGGATCTCCTCGCGGTGAAAGGCATCCCCACAAGCTGGGGCGCAAAACCCTACGCCAATCAAGTTTTCGAATACAACGCCACCGTGATTGACCACTTAAAAAATGTCGGTGCGGTGATGATCGGCAAAGCCTCGATGATTGAGCTTGCCGGTGGGTCGGGCTACCGCTTCGCTTCCGCGTCCTTGCAAGGCGAAGCCAAGAATCCCTGGGATCCTACCTGCTGGACGTGCGGCTCCTCTTCTGGCTCTGGAGCTATTGTTGCCGCGGGGCTTGCTGCCTTTGCCATCGGCACGGAAACCTGGGGCTCCATCATTTGCCCATCGGCGTTTTGCGGCGTTAGCGGGCTGCGCCCCACCTACGGCCGGGTCAGCCGGTACGGCGCCATGGCTCTGGCTCCTTCCATGGACAAAATCGGGCCCATGGCCCGCAGCGCTGAAGACTGCGCGCGGATTTTTGCCGCCATTGCCGGCCACGACCCGAAAGACCGCGGCACCATTGCCATCGATAAGGCCGCCTTCACTTATTCGCCTTCCGTGGCACAGCGCTCGCTCCGCGTTGCATGGCTCAGCAACGCCTGGAAATCGTTGGAACCCCCGGTAGCAAAACCGGTCGCGGCGGCAAAGGCGGTCTTGAAAAAAGTATTCGCCGGCATGAAAGAGGTCGCGCTACCTACCGGTCCGTGGGAAGACGCGGGCTCTCTCATCGTGTCCGTGGAGGCGGCCGCTTCTTTCCGCTCACTGATTCGCTCCGGAAAGATCAGTGAACTCACGGATCCGCTCGGGCAGATTTCCGGCTATTTGAACGAACAGTATTCCGCCGCCGACTACCAACAAGCCCTCAAGGTGCGCGAAATCCTTCAGAGGAAAATGGACGCGATTTTTGAAAGCTTCGACGTGCTGGTAGCTCCGTCGCAGCCGGTCCCCGCGACGCCGCTCACCCTCAATCTTGAAACTGGTCTATCTTTCCCCGATCCGCTGGGCGCGATCGGCAACCTCTGCGGGCTGCCCGCGCTGTCCGTTCCCTGTGGTTTCACAGAAAAGAATCTTCCGATTGGGTTTCAATTCATGGCCGGAGCGGGCGACGACATCGCGGCGATTCAAGCCGCGCGGACGTTCCAGCAACACACCGAGTGGCACCAGCGGCATCCGAGAATTCATTAGGCAAAATTTGGGATCGCCAGTGCTCCTCTTGAAAAACCCGGACCAGGGCTCAATAGTTCCTCAGAAGTTCATGAACGGTGCGCAGGAGTGCGCTACGGGTGAATGGTTTTGCCAGCAGGCGCACCGTCGGATCCGAGCGCAGAGACTCCGCTGCGGCTCTTTCGCTGTACCCAGACATGTACAGCATGCGTAGCTTCGGCCGTTGCTCCTTCAAGCGCGCGGCAAGCTCCTGGCCAGTCATCCGCGGCATCACCATATCAGTAATCAGCAGATCGATCGCGGCCTGGTGCTTCTCGACAAGTCCCAGGGCCTCCGTGCCGTCGCGCGCCTCGATGACGGTGTAGCCACCGGATTCGAGGAATTCGCGCGCGACTTCACGCACGTCGTGCTCGTCTTCCGTGAGCAAAATGGTTTCTGTTCCGCGTGGCGCCTCGGAAGAAGTCGGCGCCGGAATCGCCCGGTCCACGGGCTGGTCGACTCGCGGAAAATAAATCTTGAAGGTCGTTCCCCGGCCCAATTCGCTGTAGACCCAGATGAAGCCGCCGCTCTGCTTGACTACGCCGTAGACCGTGGCCAGGCCCAGGCCCGTGCCTTTGCCTTGCGCCTTCGTGGTGAAGAACGGCTCAAAAATGTGCGCTTGCGTCTCCAGGCTCATGCCCGTGCCTGTGTCGGAGACGCACAGAAGCACATAGTGGCCTTGGCGGACAATCGGATGCTTGTCGTTGTAAACGCTGTCCAATTCGGGGTTGGAGGTTTCGATGATCAACTTTCCCCCATCCGGCATGGCGTCGCGCGCGTTGACCACGAGGTTCATGATGATTTGTTCCATCTGGCTGGCGTCGGCGCGAATGGCGCCCAGAGAGTGCGAAGTTCGCATGACCAACTCGATGTCTTCACCAATCAGCCGCGGGAGCAGCCGTCCCATCTCACTGACGACATCATTCAGATTCATAACGTTGGGCTGCAAAATTTGCAGCCGGCTGAAGGCCAGAAGCTGGCGCGTCAGACCGGAAGCGCGATCCGCGGCCCGTTCGATCTGCTCAACCTTTCTGGAATACTCGCTGGCGGGCGGCAGCTCATTGCGGAGAAGCTCCGTGTGGCCTTTGATAACCATCAAAAGATTGTTGAAATCGTGCGCCACTCCGCCGGCCAAGCGGCCCACCGCTTCCATTTTCTGAGATTGGCGGAGCTGCTGCTCAAGAATGTGCCGCCCGCTGACGTCCTGCGCGACGATAAGGCGGACTCTCTTGCCCGAATACTCCAGCTTATGAACCGTGGTTTCGACTTCGATAATCTTTCCGTCCTTCTTCCGGTGTTTCCAATGCTCGCGGTACAGCCCGTCGCCGCTTTCTTCCTTGAGGTAACTGAGCATTTTGATTTTCTCTTCCTCGGGCGGAAAATCAAGAATGGTCATGCTTTTGAACTCTTCCTGCGAGTAGCCGTACACGCGAACGGCCGCTTCATTCACTTCCAGAAATCGCAGAGTATCGTGGTCGACGACCCAAGTGGGAAGCGGATTGTGACTGAAGAGCAGCCGGAACATCTCTTCCTTTTTTCGAAGGGCATCCTCGGCGCGGCGCCGCTCGATGGCCAAGGCGATGTGTCCGCCCACAGAACTCAGAAACTCCAGGTCGCGCTGGTCGTAGGCTTTCTCGTTTTCGTACTGCTGGACGACGAGAACTCCAATCGTTTCCGTCGGGGTCTTGAGCGGAACACCCAGCCGAGCGGGCGAAGGCGCGCCAACCAGCTCCACTTCCCCGGCGGCGGCAAGCCTGTCGAATTCACTTTGCGGAATGAGCATGGGCGTGCCCTTGCGGAAAACGTACCCCGTGCAGCTATGCCCGACTTTTTGCGGCGGAGGCGGTGCAGGATCCACCTGGTCAACAAAAAATGGAAAGCCAAATGTATCTGTGACGGCGTCGTACAGCGCGACAAAGCAATTCTCCGCAGGAAGAACCTTTTTCAATGCCCGATGAATGCCGGCGAGTAATTCGTCCAGGTTCGCAGTCTGGTTGAGCCCATGAACAATCTCGGAGATAACTCGGCGCTCCGCCTCCATTCGATAGACCAAACAGGAGAGCTGTTCCGGGCTGATGGTCGTGCCTTGCTCAGGAATCGTGGGCAGTGCCATGGGATTGCCGCGCTTGACGCCGCTCTGTACCGGTCACACCGCGGGCAAGAATGCGCGCTTCGTCCTCCGGATGTTATGCGTTTACCGCTCCGCCGTTGCCGATGCAGGGGACTTGCTGCTTTTATGATACGGGACTCGAGCGAGCGCGTGCGTTAATGATGGAGTTGCTGTCACCAAAGAATGAACGGACAAGCAGTCAACAACGCGGCGCGGAGGCGTCCAGCTCTTCAAGAAGAGCCGGCTTGATGTGCTCCCGTGCTTCTTTCCCGCCCGGCTTTTGGATTGTGCGATATTGGTTCGTGACACCCTGAGGAGGCGACTACACTATGCATGACATTTGGAAGGATATGTTCGTGCTTGGCGTTCCCTTGTTGGAAAAAATCCTGCGCCCGATTGTGGTCTATGCATTCCTGGTTATCAGCCTGCGACTGTCCGGCAAACGCGAACTCGTCCAGCTCAATCCCTTCGACTTGGTCGTTCTGCTGACGCTATCCAACACGGTCCAAAACGCAATCATTGGCGAAGACAATACGGTTCTGGGCGGGATCATCGCCGCTACTTCCCTGCTCTTCACCAACTATCTCGTAGTGCGTTTTCTCTATGATCATCGGAAGCTCGATCAGTTGGTCGAGGGCAGGGCGGACGTGTTGATCGAAGACGGAAAGGTCAGGCCACAGCATCTCAAGAAGGAACTCATCACCCTGGCGCAATTGGAAGCGGCGGCCCGCAAGCAGGGCTTTGATTCTCTCGCTGAAGTCAATCAGTGCGTTCTCGAGCCGGGAGGGACGCTGACTTTTCTCGGAAAGAAGCCCGCCACCGAGGATGTTCGCCACCAGGAATTGCTCGGCAAAATGGAACGGCTGGCGCAGGAAATCGCGCTGCTGCGTGGTTCGCAACCGCCAGCCCGCGCTTGATCAGTGAACCAAGAACCCTGTCGATGCAAATACTATGCCAGCAACCCCGAACAACATTCCGACAAACCAGAAACTCTTGCGCTTGGTCAGGAGCGAGATCGAACAAATGACTAATCCGATCTCGAGGAGCACCTCTCCTCCATCAAACCTATCCGCTTTGCGCCCCGCAAGGTCGCGCTCGGATTCCAATTCCATCGCTTCTTTGCGGGCATCCGTCTTGTCTTCCTTGTAATGCTCCAAGAGCTTCGCGTATTTCTCTCGTAATTCGTTGCCAACCTGCTTATTCAACGGTTCGGAGAGTGTCATCAGGTCGAACGTTTGCTCGGCGCCGCGGAGGTTGACGCTCTTCGCGTCGTACTGCGTCCAACGGCTGGCGGCCTGACTTTGTTTCAGCAGTTCCTCGGTGTGCGTGCGGTGCCCGAGCAAGGATGCGGCCGCGACGAGCACGGCCATAATCGACACAGTGATGGAAACGGGAAGGACCAACGGATGGTCTTCGTGCATGTGATGCGCTTCGGGAAGTTCGATGCCTTCAGGCATTGCTTTCGCTCCCTTGGATGGAATCAGGCGGGCTCGGCGGCGATGGATTGCAATGCTTCGCGAGCGGCGGCT
>QHYM01000406.1 GCA_003223295.1 Acidobacteriota bacterium
CGAATCGCGTTTAAGGTTTTCGGCGCTTGCTCGCGTCTCCGCCACACGCTTCTCCGCACCTGTAGCAGGCGGCACAGCGGATCAAAATCGTCGGTGCGGATGGCCAGAGCCTCACCAATTCGTAGACCTGTTCCGGCCACCAGCGCTACCAAGACGGCATCTCGTCCCTTAAGGGTGGTTAGCATGGCGGATATTTCTACTTCCGTGATCGTGGGACGATTCTGCTTCTCCTTGACGACCAAGGGCAGTTGCATGAATTCGTGGTTCCAAACTCGCGGGTGGATTTGATCGCCCTCCTCGTCGACTGCTGAAGCGACAACGAACTTCACTACAGTAACTACGTTGACGATCGTTTTCGGAGCAAGCCCTGCTGCGGACAGAATCTCTACGAATTGGCGCAGGGCACCGTTCCCCACTTCCGACACCAGCTTGTTGGCAAGGTTCGGGAGAATCCATCGATCCAGGCAATGCTGCCATCCATAGATCGTGGCGGGTTTCAGCGGCCTCCGTCTACGCGTAGAGAGTGACTCCATCCACCATTCGGCCTGCTGTCGAAATGTAGTACCGGGAACTGGGATCTGGTGAAACCTGCGCTTGGAACAGACACCTGCTCGCTCGATGTATTCACGCAATCGCAGGCGCGCTACCCATTGTGTCGCACATAGGCCGAGCGAAACCGTTCTACGCTTCCTCTCCCCACTGGGGACGTCAATCCAAAAGCGGCCGTACGCCGACGAGCGTGGATTCCACTTCCCGTGCTGACGAGCCTGGTACACGTTGCCCTGCTGTCCCGTTGTGTTTAACAAACACGTCCTCTCAATCTTGATTGGTGGTGTTGAGTCTCAGACACAGCTTCGCGACGCAACTCTCCTACAATCCATATGGGAAGCGTTACCGTGATCCTCCCGGAATCGCCTGAAAGCGACTTTACAGCAACTTCCCGCATCCGGACATCTGGCTCGTTTCGCTTGATTCACATTGAGGAGTACGCTGTTAATCGGGACGCTGGCGTCAAGCGGTGCTAACATTTCGCCGAACAGAAAAGTGGCCTCCACTAAATCTCCAGGCTTCGATGCTGCTGTGGCGCGTTTCCGTGCCTTCCTCAAGACGAACAACTACTCTGAAAATATTGTGTGGGTAATGCCGGAAGACATCCTGCTCACCGGGAAGCGATTTCTCTACGTTCGAGTGCCCATTCCTGCTGACAATGAAAGGAGGATTCGTCGGATGTACGACGAAGGCATGACACAGGGGAGAGGCCTACTCATGGGTACGGTCTGCAGAATGAATCAATCGACTTATTGCTATGTCTGGTTCCCGAAGTCGGCGGAAGAAATACCCCAAGGGATTTGGCCGAAAGACGGAGATTTGAAGTTGTCCGCGAGAGAGAAGTCATCGAGTCCTGCGGCTCGACCAATAAACCATCGAGTGCTCTGGATGCTATTGAAACTCTGGCATCACAAGAAGCAGCACATGAAGGACCTCTTGTTTAGTGAAAACGGACTGATAACGGAACGTCGGTAGACGCATCTGTTCCGACATTCTTGCTAGTACCAACTTTTCCCGGTTTGCTCGTTTTACGAGGCCGTTGCGTGTTTGAGGCGGAGGCGGGGTCCATTCGCTGGTGGGAATCCCTGTTCTCACCTCGATAAGTCGGCGTACACTTCTCCTGTTACACGGACATGGTATGGATACGCTTCTGCTGGTAGGAGTGGGCGGAGTAATCGTTGTGGTTCTGGGGGTAATTGCTTATCTCCGGAGGCACGGGAAGATCCGGCCCTGCGTCAACTGTGGGGCCCCATCACGATTTGGATTCTCCAATCATGCCGAGTCGGCCATGAAGGACATTGTGCGGCTCTGCCTCAACTGTCTGAAAACGAAACTAGCCGATGACTACGCGCAATTTAGGGCGCACGCACTTGTGATTGAACCCGCCGCGAATTTGCCATGTTACGTTTTTCAGCTGAGCAGCAAATGGAAAGACCGCAAGCTCGTGGAGGAGACAGGCAAATTGCTGTCAAAAATGGAAACGACCTGCCATCACTGCGGAGCCAAAGCCAACTTCCTATGGCTGACTTCCAACGGACTAACGGAAAACAATGCCGACAATTTGTCTACTGCGGGTGTGTCAGAGACTTTACTTCGATGGGGGAACGGCCCTCCTTGCTCCGTCTGCGGCCGGTGTTGTGTAGACCTCATTTGTAAGAGCATCGAGAGCCGAAGCCTCACGTTTCTTGAAGTGTGCAGCCCCCGTTCGGAAGATGGCCTTGTTCTGCCCATGGGGTACTGAAAACCAACCGAGACCACTTTTCCGGTAACCGCGTTTAGTGAAGCACTAGCGTTTACCACTTGACCTGCTTGATTTGTTTCGTTCAGGATTGTCTCCGATTTGCCGACCGTTTGGAGTTCTGCGTTACACTCCCCCAGTGCACAACGAGCAATCACTCATCGCGGCGTTCGTGAAGCGCAGCAAACGCGACCGTTACCGGGAGATACTCTCCAACCCACGCCTGCGCCACAAGTTCACCAACCAACTCGCGCACTTCGCAGACTTCGATCCCAAGTTCCGCTTGTCCATTCCCAGCAACAAGCTCTTCGTCGACAACATCGCCCAAGAATTGAGATCGTCGGGCGCGGCATGTGCACCGTCCTCTCCTGCATTCCGGGCCGCCTCGCCTTCGTCGAGACAGAGGACGAACGCTTCATCCTTGAGCGTTACGATCCGCTAGAAAAACGCGAATACGTCCGCTTCGTCATCGGCCGCAAAGACGAGGACAGTCAAGTCGAGCAAGGAGTTTTCCAGGCAGCAGCCCAGGCTTTAGAGTGGCAAAGCATCACGGGCTCCGACGCCGACGAACTGAATGAACTGCGAGCGTGGTTCAGCAAGAATCTGGAAAGGCCAACCTCATTCGGACGTGACAAGCTTCGTCTCGGCATCTGCTGGTTCAAGACTGGCTCGACCGAGCACATTTCCCGCATCTGGGAGATGGTCAACATCCTCGAACGCAACGGTATCTACGTGAAGAAAATCAGAACAGACAGACCAGGCTACGTGATCTACGAAGACGAATGGCAACTCGTAGCCGAGCCTTTCCGCAAAGGCACAATGCCGGGGAGATAGGGAATCTTCAAGTGGCAGACACGGCTGCATAAGGTTGGGTAAATTTCAAACGCAAATCGGTCAACTGCCCAGTCAGGTTTTGCGTCTGAATCCATATGGACGGTTTCGGCGTTACCAGGCACTTGCGAAATTTGCGGTAGAATCCAGTGCAAGAGCTTATGAGCTTTGACCTCTATTTCTGCTGGCGTAAACTCGAGAGAATGAACTTCGAGGAAGTTGCGGCGTGGTCCAATGGAATTGAATGCTTCAAGCGAAACGACACTCAGCTTTGGTACTCAAACCCAAAGACGGGCGTTTATTTCAGTTTTGATTTCGAGGCAAAGGCTCCAGAGTCTCCAGACGACGGCACTGATATACCAGATGGTTATTTTGATTCCGG
>QHYM01000284.1 GCA_003223295.1 Acidobacteriota bacterium
TGTTGGTATGTGAAACCCCGGCTGAATCAGCCGATCCCCATGTAGCTTTTCTTTGATCCGCCTGACGCTTTCGGAGGGTCACTTCGCAGCTGATTGTTTTGGAGGGATTTCGGCGTAGCCGGGGGCTGCTTCTTTGAGATTGGTTTCCACGTTTGCGTTCGCGTCGCCAATCGCCCAGCGGATTCCTCCGCCAAGCAGGTTCAGGAAAAGCTCATTCTTCCAATTGTCCGGGCGGTCACCGATGGCCGTGTAGAAGACGCGCCCCTTGCCATGCATGCGCGCCCACGTGGCGGGATACGGAGGGCGCTGGTAGGGCGCTCCGGTCATGCCGTGCGTGTCGAGCGTCAAAATCACGTGCATGTCTGTTGCAAAGTCCTTCAGCGAATACCACTCGTCGTTGAACTTGACGGGCGAGGTCACGCCTTCGAGTCCGGGGAATTTCGGATCGTTGACGATGAGGTTGGTGTCCTGCAGGCGCGGCGTGCTGCCGTGAATGATGAACTCGCCTCCGAGGATTTTCAGATAGGGATCCTGCTGATCGCCATGGGCGATGTAGCGGTTGGAAAGATCCTTGGGGTCCGGCTGCGGATGAAAGGTGTCGCTGGCGGCATGGACGCCAACAAAACCCATACCTTTGTGGATGGCGTCCAGCAGCTTCTCCTTGCCTTCGGGCGACATGGGCGGCTTGCCGTCCGTGCCGAGGGTCGTGAGGTCTCCAGTCGTGAAAAAAACGACGGCAGAGTAGGAATGGAATTGCTTGTCGTCGAAAATCCGCCCGTCCTTGGTCACGCCGACGTGGAATCCATGCTTATCACCCAGAGCGGTCACTGCGTCGTCGACCAAACTGGGCTTCCCATCGACGCGCTTCACCACATCGTGTTCGAAGCCCGAAGATTTGGTAAATACCAGAACTGATTTTGCCGAAGCGGCTGGCAACCGTTTCGAAAGCGCCAGTCCCGCGCCCGTTACCGCTGCTGTTAGAAGAAATTCCCTGCGTCCGGTGGATGCACTCATGAGTTGCCCTCAGTTGTGGCCTTCGGGATGCGCGCAGCCGGGAAAGGCCGCGAACGCATAATCTCCCCTCCAGCCCAGCTCCCGCATTCCGACTTCCGAGGAATAATACGCTCCACTGATCCAGCCCTTAAGATTTTCGAAATGGCTGTAAAGGTCCGATTGTTTTTTCCCGTTTTCTGTCTCCGGAGCCTTTGCACTCTCAGGTTTCGTCGAGGCATCGCTCAACACAGCATTTTTCTGTTCTTCGTCGAGGGCAGGAAAGTCTTTCCCGAATCTTTTGTGGGCCTCCGCATTCAACGCCGTCAGGGATTCCACGAACTTGTGTTGGTTCTCTGGCTTGTCCACGCTGAGCAGCAGATCAATGAAGCGGCTTACATGCGCGCGGGTCGAGCCCGGCACAATGCGCTCTGCAAGAGCCGTCAAACTTTCATTCTGTTGCGCGCTCAAGAAAGCAGGCTTCCAGTTCGCGTCGCCGAGGTTGTCTGCTTCATCAAGAATCGCATCGCTCGTCAGGAGCGCGTAAATGGGATGAGAACTCGCCACCAGCGGCCACGCCGCTCCAGCGCCCGCTCCCGCGAGCAGACGCTGCACCATCTCGCGCCGCGTCAACCGCGCATTCTCGGTGGCTCCGCCACTGATCACTACTAGCGTTTTTTTGTTGGCCATCGCCCGGTTCTCTTCTTCTCCGCGCCGATGGTATCACGATATCGAAGTTTGAAGTGTTCATGACCGCAAAACAAACTCTCTAGTTTTGCTCAATTGACCCGCTGCGCCTGGCTTGTTAGCATCCGGTGCGCTGAAACCGAATGCCTCAAAGACAACACCACCTTTACGATGTGACCGTTGTGGGTTCCGGCGCTTCCGGCGGCTGGGCCTGCAAACGCCTCGCGGAAGCCGGATTGAAAGTCGCTCTGCTCGAAGCCGGCCGCCCGCAGTCCGACCAGAATTTCACCGAGCACAAGCCCGCTTTCGAGCTCAAGTACCGCAACAAGGCTCCCGAAATCCTGAACAAGACGCGGCCTATCCAATCCAAATTCGCTTGCAACGAATACAATGCCGATTGGTTCGTCAACGACTTCGAGGAACCCTACACCACTCCTGCTGGCAAACCATTCAACTGGATGGGCCGCCTGCGCATCACAGGCGGCCGCACCAACGTATGGGGCCGCCTCTGCCTGCGCTTTAGCGATTGGGATTTCAAGGCGGCCTCACGCGATGGATACGGCGAAGATTGGCCGCTCGCTTACAAGGACATCCAGCCGTACTACGATCTCGTCGAAAGATACGTCGGCATCAGCGGCAGCGAGGAAAGCCTGGAACATCTTCCCGACAGTTTTTTCCAGCCGCCGGTTCCGCTCACCTGCCAGGAAGCACTTTTTCGCGAGCGTGTCCGTGAAAAGCTGGGCCGCACGGTCATGCCCTCGCGCACGGCAAATCTTACACAGCCTCTGAACGGCCGGGGCCCTTGCCACTATTGCGGTCCCTGTGAACGCGGCTGCATGACCCACTCGTATTTCAATTCGGCGTTTACTACTGTTGCCGATGCCGTTGCCTCAGGAAACTGCACGCTCATTTCGAACGCCATGGTCTACAAAGTCCTCGTAGACTCCGCGCACAATCGCGCGAACGGTGTTCTCTATATCGATCGAAACACACGCGAGCCTCAGGAGCTGCTTTCCCGCACCGTTATTCTCTGCGCGCAATCTCAGGAATCCGTTCGGATTCTGCTCAATTCCGCCACGCGGGAATATCCGAACGGTCTCGCCAATTCCAGCGGGGTTCTCGGGCATTACCTCACTGCGCACATCCGCAACGCCGGCGGCAGCGGTGAGTTTCCCTCCTTCGGTTCCAAACCCATGGTGGAAGGGGGCGGCCCGCACAAACCCATGGGCATCTACATCGCGCGCTTCCGCAATGTGCCCAACGCGCCGCCGTATAAAAAGTTTCTCCGCGGCTATGGGTACGAAGGAGGGTCGCACACGGGTTTTAATTGGGGCGCTCCCGGGTTTGGCATCGCCTACAAGAAAGCGGTTCGCGACGCGCACACGACCATTTCCTTCAACGGTTTCGGAGAGGTGCTGCCGCGCTGGGACAATCTCGTCGAGCTCGATCCCAACGTGAAAGACGTGTACGGAATTCCTGTTCTGAAAATTCACATGTCGGATGGGGAAAACGAACGCGCCATGATTCAGGACATGGGCGATTCCACCGGAGAAATGCTGGAAGCGGCGGGCGCAAAGAACATTCGCACGTACGCGAATCCCTCCGCGCCGCGCTGGGCGCTTCACGAGGCCGGCATCGCCCGCATGGGTTCCGACCCCAAGAAATCGGTTCTCAATCAATTTCAACAGACTCACGACATTCAGAACCTCTTTGTCATGGACGCTTCGGGCTTCCCCTCCAATCCGTGTCAGAATCCTACCCTGACCATCATGGCTCTTTGTGTTCGCTCCTGCGATTACCTGATGTCACTGTTCAAGCAAAACAAATTCTGAGGCCGCTCAGCGCGAAAAGCTCTTTCACGCAGGCACGGTCCTTCTTTCGCGAAATCTGCTCCGCGTAGATCAAACGCGTAGAAATTTAGAGGATTCTTGCTTCCGGATTTCTGTTGGTCGCTGGTGAACCTGCGACGCTGCTCGCGACGTATCAATCAACTATGCTTGCTTTAGCGATTCCTTCTTGGCTTCATCCATCCAGCGATCCAACACGGTCTGTGAGGCTTCGTCGATCTCCAGAAAACCTACGCCCGCTCCCATATTCATTTGCGAATAGACGATCTTTCCCTTAGCTTGAAAAAAGTCCTCGCCCGCCGAGATTTTCACCAGCACCATCGTTCCCTGAGGGAATGGGTTCATCATGTCCAGATAGCACCCATTCTGGCTCACCTCGCTCACGCGCGAAGCAATGCGCACGTCGGCTTTCTGCTCGATTAGCTCCGCACTCGCGATGAATGGGTATCTGGGCCCACGTCGTCTTTCTTTGTACTCCACGTCTTGCCTCCGGTGGACAACCCTTTTGGGGCGAACATCTCTTTTCACAAGAGTACGACGGTTTTGACCGCAACTCGGAAACTGTCCCCAAACATAGTTCGCCAAGTGATAACAGCCGCCCACGATGCTGTCCTCTAACGGCTCGCGCTATAATCTGGCGGTATGAGAGACCGCACGCGAGCGCGCGAACTCGCCGACGAATTCAACCGCAAGGGCAACCCGACGGGCTGGTTTGAAGCCCTTTATCGCGAAGCCGAGGAAGGGAAAAGCACGGTTCCCTGGCTGGACTATCATCCGACCCCGCATCTCGTCGGTTTCTGGATGCTGCATCCGCAGCAAACCGCGGGAAAATCGGCGCTGGTCGTCGGCAGCGGCGGCGGAGACGATGCAGAACAACTCGCCGCCTGGGGCTTTCGCACGACCGCGTTCGACATTTCAGAAACCGCCATCCGCAGTACACGAAAGCGATTTCCCAATTCGGCAGTGGACTACCACATAGCCAATCTGCTCGATCCTCCCACGCCTTGGCGCGGACAGTTCGATTTTGTCTTCGAAGCGAACACGCTCCAGGTGTTGCGGGCAGCGCTTCGGAGGCAAGCTACGAAAAATATCGCCGCGTTTCTTCGTCCGGGCGGCCTCCTGCTCGTGATTGCCCGCAGCCGCGAACCGTCTGATCCGGAAGGCCAGATGCCCTGGCCTCTTACGCGAGCTGAAATCTCTGCTTTCGCCGTCCTTGGCTTGGAAGAGCTGTTGTTTGATATTCTTCCCGACGTTGAAGAGCCGGAGGTTCGCCGCTTCCGCGTCCTCTTCCGTTTACCGCAGACTTAACTCTCGGGAGACGTCCCATCCCGCCGCAACAACCAGCGACTTCTTCAAAGACAGCCACATCCAACTCACCTGTCCCGAGGATTGGCACCCATCTGGAATGGGATGTTGACTTCACGCACGGGTTGATCGATTCCGCCTGGCTGCGCAGGAGCTTCGAGGCCATCCGTGAGCAAGTAGGACTGCAAAGAGAGTGAGCTCGTGGCGAAGGTCTCCAACGCAGTGATGTAGGAGACTTCCAATTGCATCAGGGTTCTTTGGGCGATAAGGACCTGGGGATAGGCCGCAGCCATCTCTTGGTACTTCTTGGTGTACATCTCATACGCCTTTTGGGCCCTGGGCATCATCTGGCTTTTATAGCGGTCGACCGCCGTTTGCGAGAACGTGTAGTTCTGGACGACGGTTGCTGCCCGCTCCCGCAAAACGAGCTTCACGCGATCCACTTCCCGCTTTGCCCTCTCCACATCAGCCTTAGCGGTGGCAATATTTCCCTGGTTGCGGTTGAAAATGGGAATTCTCACCCCCACATCGGCAAAGCCCTGGAGTCCGACAGATCTCCCGTTTAGCCCGGACAACAACTCGCCATTCTGTTGCACGCCGCCGCGGAGTTGCAGGTCGGGAATTGGTTCCCGCTTCGCGCGAGCCAAAGCTGCTTCGGCTCGTTTGACGCCGAGTTCGGCGATTCCTACGGCCGGACTCTCCGAGACGATTTTTTCCACCAATTCATCCGCATTGACCGGCTGGGTATCCTCGAGTTTTCCCTCGAGCAGCATCAGTGGGAGCCGCGGATTCCCGACGACAGCGGCCAGCGCCTTCCAAATCCGCTGCTGGTTCTGTTCGGCCATGGCGACCGCGAGATGTGCCTGCTGCGCTTCCACTTCGGATTCGAGCACGTCAGGCGTGTCCGCTTGGCCGACATTCGCGAGCTGATGAGAGGTTTCGACGGCGTCGTCGGCAAGCTTGCTGAGGCTTTTCCGCAACTCCAGCGTCTGCTGAGCAGCCAGCGCTTGGATGTAGGACATCCGCACGTTTGTGACTACCCGCAGTTTTTGTTCCTCGGCTTCTGCTTCTGCCTGTTTGAGCTCCTGGTCAAAAATCTTTCGATTCAGGCCCAGCTTTCCACCCGTCACGATGTCCTGCTGAATGAAAAACCCTTGCTCACCTCCGTGAATCGACCCGCCTCGGATCTGTTCGCCCTGGTAGCCGACCGTAGGGTTTGGGTAGAGTCCCGACTGCTTCTTCCTGCCTTCCGCCGCTTGGATGTTGGCGGCCGATTGTGCGAACGTCGGGTTGTTTTGCAAGGCCATCTGTTGCAATTCTTCGAGTGTGATCGTCTTCTGGTCCGAAGGTGGCGTTTGCGCCCGGCCCGGCAAGGCGACCAGGAACGTAGCCCAGGAAAAGTAGAGTAGGAGTCGGATTACACAACGGAGTAGTGGCAATGTGTCGACGCTCACTTCCATAAACTTCACCGGCATCGTTAGGTTATTCATCTTTTTGCTCCATTCCCGGCATGTCCGTCTTCATTGACTGATTGCTTTGCCTCTTCTCACGAAGCTCCATAATCTGATCATATTTGTCGGGAGGCAGAACGCGGACAAACGTCATCATGCCGGCCATGAAGCCGCTCCAGCCGGGACGCAAGCCGAAGTTTTCAGGTTTGTCCACCATTTGATCCATTGCCATCATTGGACCTTCCATGAACGCATCCTGCGGAAAGCCGGGGACGGAATTCGCATCCTTGCTGATATCCGGCTTGCCCATTTGCATCTCTTGGTGCTGCATCGGATTCCCGGCTTTCAGAGAGGAATTCGAAAAGGTTTGCTCCGCTGTCGAACCAACACCCAATCCGCGACCCAGGCTCGGACCGTTTTCCTCGGACGTTGCACTTCCTTGACGCAGCATTCCCATACCTCGCTCCATGTCGAGGCCAGCGGGCATTCCATTTCGGCGTGACGTCGGGCCGACGATTGACGACATCTGGTTCATCATGTGGTGAGGAAGATGGCAGTGCAGCATCCAGTCGCCGGGGTTGTTCGCGACAAATTCAATGTCGCGTGATTGCGCTACACCGACGAGCACCGTATTGCCCGGGCCCCAGGTCGACTCGGGCTGGCGGCCTCCTTCGGTTCCGGTAACCACAAACTGATGGCCGTGAAGGTGGATCGGGTGGTGGTCCATGCCGAGGTTGATCAGGCGAATGCGCACTCGTTCACCGTGCCGTACGATCAAAGGAGTCGTCGCAGGCCCCGCTTTGCCGTTGAACGTGAGCCAGTTGAACTCCATGTTCATGGAGTTGGGAACGGTGATATTGGGCAAGATGGCGTATTCCTGCAGAATAATCACGTAGTCTTTATCAACGCGCGGCTTGTAAGCATTCTTGGGGTGCATCACGAACGCACCGATCATTCCCATCATTTCCTGCATGGCCATGTGAGAGTGGTAGAAGTACGTCCCTTCCTGGTGCAGCGTAAACTCGTAAACAAAGCGGCCGCCCGGCGGAATTGGGTCTTGACCTGATCCCGGAGCGCCATCCATGTCATTCGGAATCTCGAAGCCGTGCCAATGCATCGAGGTCGCCTCGGGAAGGTGGTTGTCCACGATGATGCGCACGCGATCGCCCTGGATCACTTGAATTGTGGGACCCGGCGCGCTCCCGTTATAACCCCAGAGATCGACGGTTCGGCCGGGCACGACTTCCTGCTTCACCGGCTCAACGATGAGATGAAATTCCTTGACGTTGCCGTCCATGCGAAACGGGAGGTTCGGTATGTCCGGCGTCTCGGCAAGGAGAAAAGAATTGTGGCCATGCACTGTTTCTCCCTTCTCTTTCGTCTTCGTGCGGGGCATTTCCCCCTGCATTTGCATCTCTTGGGCGGACAGCACTTTCGCGGAAGCCACGACTCCTGCTCCAGTCAAAAGATTTCGCAAAAATCCACGTCTGCTGCTCATGTCTTTTTCCCTTTCAAGGTCGGATGACCGAATTCCAAAAAGTGGATTGGTTATCAAGAACGCAGTATGCAGACGGACACGCGTGAGGCACCGTCTACGAACATTGATGTGTGAAGCTCATACCGAATCCTTTCCTGACAACAAGACTTCTTCAGTTTTGAGCAACGCTCAATTTTCTCTTTCGCTTTGAGTGTTTGAGCGCTCGTGGCTGCAACCACGCACATCTGGAGATACACGTGTACGCGAAGCGTTCTTAAGAAGGACTCAGATCAGGAAGGTACAGAGAAGGGACTGCGAAGGCGGTGGAGACAAATCCTGCTCTACATCACGCGACCAATCGCTCTCAACCGGCTGCGCTGCAACGACCACGCTTGAAGCTACGGCTGGCACCGCCGCCACGGAGAAGCTTCCCGCCCAGGTTTGCGCTTCGGGAAGTGGCGCTTCTGAAATTACGCAACAACTCTTGCTTGCAGGGGAGACGCTGACTGGCGGCTTCTCCGCTTGGTCCATTCCCATTCGTGTGCAGTTCGTTTGAGTCTGTGGAGTCGCGCACTCACTCGGCTGCGAATACACGAGCGCGCAAGCGGAAACCGGCAATGGCCCGAGGCCTGCCAATCCGAGAGCAATAAGTAAGCTGAGAATTCGGCGCATCTTCATTAACTTTACCACACGTGCAGACAGGCCATCTTTCACAGCATCTACGATGCAACTCCCGGGCAATAGGAGGTTCGTCATCCTTCCTGGTGGCCAACATCACCAGCGTCTCAATCTGCATAATGAGGACAAAACGCGCATTTGCATTTTCCTGGTGTCGTTTCCGGTACTTTTTTCAAGGCGTGTTGTCTTCTAGCGCACCACGCTTCCGGCCAGAAACGCCGACACCGCCGCCACAAACTCGTCGGTCTTTTCGATCGGTGGCACGTGCCCGCACTTGTCGAAGCTCACCAATTTCGCTCCTGCAATTCCCGCCGCGTAGCGTTCGCCCGAAGCAATCGGCAGCAACTTGTCCTGCTTTCCCCATACAACCAATGTTGGCGTCTTGATTTTCGCCATGCGGTCATCCAATCTTTCCGTCCCCGCCGCAGCGCTCGCCAGCAAACTTCGCACCGTGTATCCATCGTGTACTGACAGCTTGTCCGTAAAAATCTTTCGCAGCGCATCTTCCGTCAGCCAGCTTGTGTCGTAAAACACCGACTCCATCAGCCCGCGCATCGCCGCTAGCGAACTTGGGTTCAGATTCGGAATCGGCGCGTCTTGCTTCAACCCCGCCGCGTCCACCAGCACTAGCTTGTCCAGCGCAATCAAATGCCCGCCGTCCGACAGTTCCACGGCGTACAGCGCGGAGATCCATCCGCCCAGCGATTCACCGACCAGGCTCACTTTCTCCACCTTCAATTGCCGCAAAAACTCATTCAGAAAATCCACATACGTCTGGACGGTGTAGTCCAGCAGCGGCTTGTCCGATTTTCCGAATCCGATTTGATCCGGGACCAGCAACCGGTATTTCTGAGCCAGCGGCTCCAACACCGGCAGCCAATCTTCCTTACGGCTCCCCAGCCCGTGCACCAACACCACTACCGGCCCAGAGCCCAAATCGAAATAGTGGATCGACTGTCCAAACACGGCGACGGTTTTGTCCGCCGGCTGCCCGAGCGTCTGGCCGTTTGCCGGGGCCACCCCTACCAAGAAGCCAAAGATCGCCAGCAGCACGACGTACCTGGACCTGAGCTCTCTTCGCATGTTCCCTCCCGCCACTTCCGCGCCCTCTTTAGCACACACGCCGCCCGAATACTACTCTTCGGTGCCTAGTTTCCAGCCCCTATTCCTTAATCCCTCGCCCCCGATTTGTGCTATCTTCCCGTCATGCGCGTGCGAACGATGCTCATCCGCGGCGCACTCACAGCCGCCCTGCTCGCCGGTACTCTCGGCATTGCTGCCGGCTCCAAAGACAAGGAACCCGCTCCGCACTTTTCCGCCACCACGACCACCGGCGAGAAATTCAACAACGAGTCCATCAAGGGCAAAGTCGTTCTGCTCGAATTCTGGACCACCTGGTGCGGCTTCTGCGCCGATGAGGCCGCCTTTGTCGATAAGGTCGGCAAGGAGCTTGCGCCCAAAGGACTGATCCTTCTCGCCATCGACGTCGGCGAATCCAAGAAAAAGGTAAGGAAATACCTCGAGCAGCATCCGCGCGACTGCAAAATCGTCATGATGGAAGACACCAATCTTGCTGCCATGTATCAGGCCAACGAATATCCCATTTATGTTGTGATTGATCGCGAAGGCTTCATTGCCGGCACGCAGCGCGGCGCGGGCGGTGAAGAAGCACTGCGCAGGCTCATCGCCCGCGCCGGCATCGAGTCTCCCGAAGACTCTGACTCTGATTCCAACTAGGCCGCGCCGGGCGCTCTTAATTCTGAGGTTTAATTGCTCGCAACTCTTAAAACTCTAAACTCGATTCTTTTCTCTACGCCCCGTCCGCCTCACCGTCTTTTCGCCGCTGCCGTGTTGCCATTCGTCCCGCCAGGGACAGCAACAACTCGCGTTCCTCGTCATTCATCTTCGACAGATACTGCCGCAGACGCTTCAGTTCATGTGTTTGCCGCCCTGAGCTTCCCCACAGCTCCCGATGATTCTCGGCGGAAAGTTTCAGAGGCTCGGGCGGCTCATCACCGTCATAAAGAATCTGGTAAAGCGGGATTTTTAGAGCGCAGGCCCACTTCTCCAGCATTTCCAGCCCTGGAATGGTGTGGCCGTTCTCCACGCGGGAAACGTAGGGCTGCACCAGCCCCGTCGCTCCGGAAATCTCCATCTGACTCATGTTTTTCGCTTCACGAATTTCTCGCAGCTTCTGTCCGATCAACATACGGGGAGCCTACAACACGCCAGTATCGGTAGTAAATTAGGTATCTTCCCTGAGGGATTGTGCCTGAACCAAACTTCGCACCTTCATGTAGTCCTGTCTTCCCAAGCGAACGGATTGTGCCGCTCTGCTCCAATTCGGCTTTCGACTTCGAATCGCAGCCTCCCCTCTCGGTCGGGGAGGGCCGTTGTGAGTCCCCACTCCCCACTTTCTCGCAAGTGTTGATTCTAAAGGGGATAGATTGCACCAAAAGTGTGCAAGAAGTCCGGCCGGAGAGAGCCGGAAAGTTGAAGAAACGACGGTACACCAAACACGCAGTCTATTAACTGTTTATATACTACCACATCCAGTAAGAATTTGCAAGGGAATCTTCAACCAGCCTCACGCTTTTTCCGGTGAAGTAACAAGCGCAGGGATTCCCTCCCCTGGGATGACAATGGGGCACGCGTGAGTGTACGGGCGGCTCGAAATGGGTAGAATGGCAGGGC
>QHYM01000285.1 GCA_003223295.1 Acidobacteriota bacterium
TCCGGCTGCGGGCTGCAATCCCAGCACATCAAAATAGTTCGCGCTGACCAACTGCCCGGTGACCTGCCGCGGCTCTACGCCACCGCTCCAAGTCAACGGAGTCGCTATGATGCAAGTCGCACCCGTGAACACCTCGTTCTGCTTCTGATAATCCTGGAAATTGCTAAAGGACAGGCCCAGTTTCGTCGCGTTCGTCGCGTTGGCGAATCCCAGGTGCGTTTTGGTGTCAATCGTATCCAGCTCTACGACCTGTGAAATATCTTTCACCGGGAGCGGGTGGAGCAAAATGGCGTTGACGACTGTGAAGATGGTGGTGTTGGCGCCGATTCCCAGCGCCAGCGATAAAACCGCCACGACACTGAAGCTCGGACTTTTGCGCAGCACGCGTGCGCCATGCCGGATGTCTTGCCAGAAGTTTTCCATTTCCCCCCCTACGCGACGACCACCGTCAGAAGGTAACTATACGCAGGCTGAGAGCCAAGCATAGTGAATGTACACCGGCAGCGGGCGTTTGAGTACCAAGCGATTGAGTGCCAGGCGATTAGACGGCTTGTCAGGCGGTTCGATTGCGTGCCGTGGCACGTTATTACTCACGAGTTCCAGGCGACTTTGGAGAGCTGCTTCTTCCGAGAGTCCCACTCCGAGCCGGAAAGAAGGCGCGGAGCGATTTCAATGAGGCGAGGAATGAGCTTGAAGACGCTCGAGGCGGTCCAAGCGTGGCCGTCGCGAGTGCGATATTCGCGCACGTTGAGTGCCTCAGCCATGCTTCTGAAAGAGATGTCCTGAACTATCATTTCCCCGAGGAACTTGAGGGTCTGGACCTCGAGGGGATCGTCTTCCAGGTGGCGGCAGTCGGAAGCGATGCGCAGACCGAAGGGGATCTCCTCGGAGCCAACTTCGACGACGGGCGGTTCGGGCTCACCGGAGAACTCGATCTCGCGTTCCCACTCGAGGGCCACGAGGCGCCAGCCTGCGTCGAGCATCTTGGACAAGTAAACGGAAGTGGGGGGAATGGTGACTTTCTCTCGAATGCGATCAATCTTTTTCACCGGGCACCTCGCGACTTTCTGTGTTCAGCGGCTACACCTAGCCGCGGAAAAAGGGGCAACTGGAGGGCCGACGGGAGAGTCTAGGTAAGCTTAAGAAACACAATGACTTAGAGTAGGATCGAAATTTCGGACAGCGGCAAAATCTGTCCGCCTGCGGGAAACACCTGTCGCGATCTCGGACAGCCTTCTTCCGATTAGAAAGGCATGGGACTTCTAGGGTTGCGTGCCATCGGTTGGTTTGGGGGCCAGAACTTCCTGGATCGCCGGATCCTTTAGGACCGCGGCGAAGGAGGGATCCATTTTGATGGCTGCAAGTTGCTTGTAGCCTTCGTCCTTGGCCTTGCGCAAATAGATCAGGCAGCGCTCCAAATTGCCCGCTTCGGCATACGATTTCGCCAACAGGAAATAGAATTTCCCGCGGTCCCCGACGGTGCGGTCCTGGAGGATTGAACCGTTCCTTGAACTGTTGTGCTCGAACAGGTGCGGATCCATTGCCAAGGCTTGGCGGAAGGCGGCAATGGCTTGCTCGTATTTCTTGTCCTCAAAATAGGCATAGGCCAGGTTGCTGTACAGCACGGGCATATCATTCCGGATGGCAATCGCCTTTTGATAGGCCTTGATGGCTTTCCCGTATTTCTTGCGCTGGTAGAAGATGGTGCCGATATTGTTTTCGGCGTCGGCATAGGTGGGATCCACCTTGACGGCGCGTTCGTAATACTTCAATGCCTGTGCCAGCGCCGTTTGTTGATGCAAAGCGATTCCCAGCTTATTCAAGTAAACCGCGTTCTGCGGATTTTGATCCGCAAGGCGTTTGTAAAGCTGCGACGCTTCCCGGTATTCCTTGCGCGCCATGTATAGGTCCGCCATCTGCTCGTCGGTGAGATCCGGGCGCACTACGATTACTGGGGACTGCCCGGGGGAAGGCGGTTGCGCTTGCGGCAAATGCGGCGCCACTGGCGCACTGGGGCCGTCAACCAGAGATTGTCCTTTTGCACAGATGGAGAGACTGAGGAGGAGAATAGCTGCTGGAAACGCCATTGTAGTACGGGTCATGGCGAATCTCCCTTCTCCGGCTTGGGCTTGGCCTTGTCGGGTTCCTTCTTCTTACTCCCAAAGATACCAAATATTTTCTGTAAAGGGTTCTTTTTCTTGTCCCCGTTCTGGGCGGAAGGGTCGGCGGGTTGCCCCGTGGCGTCGGGCGGCCGGTTGGGGTCCGACTTCATCACTACCTGGCCGTCGGAGTTCGTTTGCGGAGTTTTGGGTTGTCCGCCGAAGATTTGGGAAAGCACGGAGCCCGTTGAGGTGGAGAGGCCGTGCCCACCATGAAGTTCGCAGAATTCCGTCGGGGCGGAACCGGAAACGTAGACTTCCTCGCGCGTCGTGGGGCAATTTGGCGTCGCCAGTTGCAACGATTCCGGATCGATCACCACGGACTGCACGCCATCGGGCATCGTGAAATCTTTCACGTCGCGGTAGGGCGACAGGGATGTCGCCTTGGTCATGAAGTCCGCCCAGATGGGCCCGGCCGCCGCGCCGCCGGTAAGCCCCAGGTCGCGATTATCGTCAAAGCCAATCCAGATGACGCATAGCAAATTGGAAGTGAAACCCGCGAACCATCCGTCTCGAGAGGTTCCGGTTTTTCCCGCGGCCGGCAGAGTAAATCCGCGCGCGCGCACCGCCGCACCAGTGCCCTTGTTCAACACGTCCTTCAGCAGACTGTCAACGAGAAACGCCACGCGTGGATCCAGAGCCGGATGCGTTTGCGGGGTGAATTTTTCGAGAATTTCGCCGTTCGAATTGACCACGCTGCGCACGAATTGCGGCTCCGCTCGCGCGCCCATGGTCGCAAAAGTTGTGTATCCCGCGGCCACGTCGATCGGTGTCATTTCATAGGTGCCAAGGGCGACGGAGGGCGTCGGTTGGATGTTCGAGCTGAGGCCCATCTGCCGCGCCACTTGGACCACGCGGCCGTAGCCGATGAGCTCCGCTACTTTCACCGTAGCCACGTTCAGCGAGTTCGTTAGTGCGTCGCGCACAGTGACGCGGCCCATGAACCTTTCGGCGTAATTGTCTGGAGTGTATTCCTTGCCGTCGAATTCGAACGTGGTTGGCTCGTCGTCGATGGTCGTGGCGGGCGTAATAATGGGCTGGACGTTGTCCACGGCGTTGTCAAAAGCCGCAGCGTAAACAAAGGGCTTGAAGACGGATCCCGGCTGGCGGTGAGCGAGGGCGTGATTGAGTTGGCTCTGCCCGTAATCCCGCCCGCCGACGACCGCTTTGATTTCGCCATTCCTGGGATCGAGCGCCACCAGCGCCACCTGTGCCTGGGGAACGGGCTCACTGCTTCCTTTCTTCGCCAGTTCGCGCTTCCATTTCTCGTATCTCTTCGCCAGCAGCGTGTCCACATTCTTCATGCCTGCATCGATGGCCGCGATCGCCGCGCGCTCCAGCGCCGGGTCCAGCGTGGTGTACACGCGGAAGTTTTCGCTCAGCAGTTCATTTTCGGAATATTTATCGAGCAGGTGGTCCTTTACCATGTCGACGAAATACGGGGCTTCTCTTCCGGAACCCGATGCGTGGACAATCCTCAGCGGCTCTTTTTTCGCCTCTTCCGCATCCTCCGCGGTGATGTACTTGTTCTCCACCATTTGCGTCAGCACACGGTCGCGCGCTTGCGCACCGCGCTCCGGACGGCGGTCCGCCGACGAGTAGTAATTGGGAGCGCGGATGATTCCAGCCAAGTAGGCGTATTCCGGCAGACCCAATTCCCGCATGTCTTTCCCGAAGTACGCAACGCTGGCCTCAGAGAAGCCGCGGATCCCGAAGCTGCCGCGATTGCCCAGGTATACTTCATTTGCGTACATCTCGAAGATCTGCTGTTTGTTGAAGCGCTGCTCCAACTCCATAGAAATCATGGCCTCGGAGAGTTTTCGGCGCCAGTTGCGGTCCGTCGAAAGAAAGAAGGTGCGCGCCACCTGCATGGTGATGGTGCTGGCGCCCTGATAATGCTGGCTGGTGTGGCGAATGTCAGCCCAGGCCGCGCCGACGATGCGAATGAAATCAAATCCGCCGTGCTCGAAAAACCGTTTGTCTTCCGCAGAAAGGATGGCGTCCACCAGCATTACCGGCAAGTCTTCGTAGCGCACTTGACGCCGCTTTTCGCGAGCGCTATCAAAAAGATTGGTGATCAGCTCCGGTTCGATCTCGGCGGTGTCCATCTCTGGCCCGCCCTCGAGCGGCCGGATGCTCTTAATGCTCTTACCGCGGAACTGTACGGCCAACGCGTTCTTCCGCCCGAAATAGGAAAGCTTTGATGGCCGGATGTCCACGGTGTTGCCCAGCACTGTGTATTGGCCGAGCGCGTTGGGATCTTCCTGGGGGCGGTAGCCCACGCGCGTCAAATAATCTGTCAGGTCGTCGGGGCCCCAGGCTTGCGCCGCGGAGATGTGTTCCGGTGCAGAGAAAATCTGAGTGGTGTTCTGAAAGATGCCCCCGGTCAGGCGCAGCTCAATCATGCGCGAATACTTCATGTAGTAGTAAGTGAAAATTCCGCCTGCGATGACAAAAATTCCGAAGACAATGCCAAGAATCGTCAGGCCGATAGTGGAAGTGAAAAACCCTCGTTGGACCCGGATTTGCAAAAAGTTTCTCCCCTGGGCTGAGCTTCTATTCTCTCGCAATGCCACCCACTAGGAAAGACGGAGTTACACGCCGCAGGGTTGCCAGCAGCGCATCCCCAAATACCGGGCTGGGTATTCGAACCTTAGAACAACGACTTCGTTTCACTGCTCGGAGCAAAATGCAAATCCGCGTGGTACACCAGCACATCCACGGGGACCATGTATTCGAGGGAAATCCTAACTACATTCCCGTTGGCCACGATCTTAATATCTTCCCGCTTTCCCGGAATATCGAGGTCCTGCATGACTTTAAAGATGTTGTCGCGAATCTGGTCCTCGGTGTAGTGGTTCACCATCGCATAACGCGATTGTTCCTGCATTCTGTCGGAGAGCTGATAATCGTTCACGTACGCTGGCACGAGCTTCCAGGCCGAGTAAATCCCCAGCACCAGAATGACTACAATGAGGATGCCCTTTAGCTTGCCTTCGCCGCGTTCGAACCGGCGCTGCCGCAACTCCCGGCGCGCGCGCATGCCGTCGCTATACACTCGGATTCTCTCCTCGGCCGTCTTTGTCGCGGCCTGTCCGCGTCGGAGAACGGCGGTTTGCTATTTCCCCTATAAAATCAAGCTAGCACCGCGTGGCAGGCATGTCGAGGAAATGGCGAAGAGGTGTTGCGGGAAAGGAACGGGTAGCGCCAGGGCCGCGTGGGACAGACTTCAGTCTGTCTTCTTTATTTTTGTTGCAGGGCTGTTTTCAATAAGCCCGGGCAAAAATTGCCTTGCTCTTGGCGGGCTGGGTGCAATACACACACTTACCGCTCGCGCCGTCTTGCTCCAATGGAATGCACCGCATGGTGGCGCGTGTTTCTTCTTTGATTTTCGCTTCGCATTCCGCGCTCCCGCACCAGAAGGAATACGCGAAGCCATTCTCCACGGCCTTCTTTAGCTCATCGTAATTTTTCGCGTCGTGCGTGTTGCTTTTGCGGAACGCCAGCGCCTTGTCGTGCAGCGATTGCTGTATTTCCAAGAGCAATTTCTGGATCGTTGTTGGAAGATCGGCGAGCGATGCGCTGACCTTTCCTTCCTTCCCGGGACGGTCGCGCCGCGCGAGAATCGCGGATTGTTTTGCTACATCTTTGGGGCCGAGTTCCACACGCAGAGGGACTCCGCGCATCTCCCAGTCATTGAACTTCCAGCCGGGGCTCTGCCCTTCGCGCTCGTCCAGCGTCACGCGAACGTCTGCTTTCGCAAGTTCCGCCTTCAGTTTCCGGGCCGTCTCGAAAACCGTTTTCTTTTCTTCATCGGTTTTGAAAATTGGAACAATCACCACCTGATAAGGCGCGAGCTTGGGCGGCATCACCAGCCCCTGATCATCACCATGCACCATGATGATGGCGCCCACCACGCGCGTCGAAAGTCCCCACGAAGTGGTCCAGCAATGCTGCAACTGGCCGTTCTGGTCGAGGTATTTCACCTCGAAGGCTTGCGAGAAATTCTGTCCGAGAAAATGCGACGTGCCGGCTTGTAGCGCTTTTCCGTCGCCCATCATTGCTTCGATCGAATACGTCACGTCGGCGCCCGCAAATTTCTCAGCGTCAGACTTTTTCCCGGGAATCACGGGGATCGCGGCATCGGTAATAGCAAAATCCGCGTACGCATTCAGCATCTGAATCGTCTCCGCTTCTGCTTCTTCGCGCGTGGCGTGCGCCGTGTGGCCTTCCTGCCAATAAAACTCGAGCGTGCGCAGAAAAAGCTTCGTGCGCAATTCCCACCGCACCACACTGTTCCACTGATTCATCAGTACAGGCAAATCGCGGTAGGACTGAATCCACTTCGACCACATGTGTCCGATGATGGTTTCCGAAGTGGGACGAATGACCAAAGGCTCGGCCAGTTCTTCGCCGCCGCCGATGGTTACTACTGCCAGTTCCGGCGAAAACCCCTCGACGTGATGCTTTTCCTTGTCGATAAAGCTGCGAGGAATCAGCAGCGGAAACGCCACATTCTGATGGCCGGTGGCCTTGAATCGCCGGTCGAGCGCCTGCTGCATGTTTTCCCACAGCGCCCAGCCATAAGGCCGAACGATCATGCAGCCGCGCACCGGTGCGTAATCGGCGAGCTGCGCCTTCAGCACAAGCTGGTTGTACCACTCGGAGAAATCTTGTGCGCGCGTAGGGAGCTTGTCTTCGGCCATGAGAAGGTCGTCCGGTCCTGTCTGTTGCAATTCGTCGTGCAATGTAAACTTTAGAGCGTATCGGACGCCTGGAGGTGTGTCAACGCAGGCAAGGTGCGCCGCAAGACGAAACGACACAGCATAATTTTGGGCTTCCCCTCCCAAACTTGCAACTTCTCCCCCATCTTCAACGGAACCTACGGCAAACTCGATGGCGCTGGCACGCGTGAACATACTTATCTGCTTGGCCCGCAAATCTCGCTGCCTATGAAATTCTCGCCCTTCGCTCACGCTTTGATCGGCTTCGCCAGGGAGTCGCAGGACCCATTTTTGCGCGGCGGATTCAACGATCTTGGCTCGAGCACGTCGTGGGCAAGCGCGGTGGGCGGTGGCATCGACTGGCGTGTGGCTCCTTTCGTCGCGATTCGGGTTCTTCAAATCGATAGCATCCACACGCACCTGCACGGCGCGTCGCAGAATCAACCGCGCGTCTCCGCTGGCGTCTTGTTTCATTTCTAAATCCGGGTCTGACCAAGTCTTGGTCGAGCCGATTGCCTTCCTGCTAAGCTCTTGCAGCAATTTCGGACCCGCATTACTATCGCATTCGCTCCGAATGGATTCATCGGGGCGAATTTCCAGCCCGCGATTCTTCTCTGAGGGAGAAACCACGCCATGAAACGCCTCACCCTGCTTTCCATGTTCGTTTTGACTAGCCTGATCGCCGCTCCTTTCGCCGGCGCGCAAGACTGGGCAAAGTCCGCGCTCGCAAAATCGCCTCGCCACGGCGAATGGGTCACCGTAAAGCACGGCGACCGAGCGGTCGAAACCTTCGTGGTTTATCCCGAGTCGAAAAGCAAGACGCCAGTGGTGCTGATCATCCACGAAATTTTTGGCATGACGGATTGGGTGCAGGATTTGGCCGACCAAATCGCTGCCGCGGGCTACATCGCCGTCGCGCCCGACCTGCTCTCCGGCATGGGAGCAAACGGCGGCCGCACGAATTCCTTCGCGGAAGACGCGGTCCGGGAAGCCATAGGCAAACTCAACCCGGATCAGATTACTGCGGACTTGAACGCGGCGGCAGACTACGGGCTGAAACTGCCGGCTTCGAGCGGTAAGCTCTTCGTCGGCGGCTTCTGCTGGGGCGGCAGCCAGACATTTCGCTTCGCCACTAATCGCCCGGACCTGGCGGCGGCGTTCGTCTTTTACGGCGGACCGCCGGAGAAAGACGCCATGGGGCGGATCAAGGCTCCGGTGTACGGCTTTTATGCCGGAAACGACGCGCGCATTGACGCCACCATCCCCGACACAGTCACGGCCATGAAGGCCGCGGCCAAAGCGTATGAACCGGTGACGTATGAAGGGGCGGGTCATGGCTTCATGCGCGCGGGAGAGGCTCCAGACGCCACCGACGCTAACAAGAAAGCCCGCGTCGACGCCTGGGCGAGATGGAAATCCCTGCTAAGCAAGTAAGAAAGCTGGCTCTTTCCCCTCGGCCATCGCTCAGGGGAAAAAGCCCTCCTAAATGAAAGCACGCTACGCGCTTCTGGCAGCGACTTCAGCCGGGGTGATTTTCCTGGTGGCGCTGGGAGCACGGCTGGGCTTTGCCTGGAACCAGCAGAGCAAGTTTCCTCACGACGCGCTAACCGTGGCGATGTTCAGCCAGGAAACGGGGAGCGTCGCGCAATCGCTGGCGATGGGAAAAGGATTCAGCTCGCCGTTCGGAAAAGAGACGGGACCTACCGCCTGGCTGACTCCGGTTTATCCGTTGCTGGTGGCGGGAATTTTCCGTGTGTTCGGGATTTTCACGCGCGCGTCTTTTTTTGCGGTGGTTTTCCTCAACGCGCTGTTTTCGTCCGGCGTATGTGTGGCGATTTTTCACGCGGGAAAGCGTGTGGCTGGCATCGGAGTGGCAAGCGGAGCGGCGTCGCTGTGGGCGATTTTTCCCAATGCGGTGATGATGCCATTCGAATGGGTTTGGGACACTTCGCTGGCTGCGTTGCTGGCCGCAACGATTTTGTGGGCGACGCTGGAGCTGGCGGAATCCACGCGGTGGCGCGACTGGTGCGCCTACGGACTGCTGTGGGGCCTCACGCTGATGACCAATCCATCGCTGGGTTCGCTTCTGCCCTTCGTGCTTGGGTGGGCGACGTACCGCGCGCGACGCGAAACAAAGCGGCCCGCGATGAAGCCGGCGCTGGCGGCCGCGGTCATCGCGATTTTGTGCTGCGTGCCGTGGACGGTGCGAAATTACATGGTTTTCGCCGGCTGATTCCGCTGCGTTCGAATCTTCCGCTTGAGCTGTACATCGGAAACAACGAAAACTATGCGCCGCGCGCAACGTGGCCGCCGAAGATCACGAAAGAACGCGAGCTCGTTCGCTACTTCCACATGGGCGAGATACCCTTCATGGATGAAGAGAAGCGCAAAGCGCTGGCATTCATACGCGCGTATCCAGCAATCGAAGCGAAATTGATCGGGGAACGATTCGTAGCGTTTTGGACAGGACTGGTGAGCCCTTGGCAGGCGTTCCTGGCCGCGGACTCCCTGCTGGTCCGCGTGTTGCTGATCTGCAGTACGGCCGCGGCATTGGGTGGACTGCTGGGAATCGCGGCGCTCCTCTGGAGGCGCAGCCCGTATATCTTTCCGCTGGCGGCTTACCCCGTCGTGTATCCGTGGCTGTATTACATCACGCATTCGAACCTGAGATATCGCCATCCGATCGATCCGCTAGTATTGCTGCTGGTGGCGATTGCCGTTGGAAGTGTATTGAAGAAATCATCGGACCTGCCCAGCAAAGCGAGCGCGCCAGAGCTTCTTGGGGAACCTGACGGAAAGAGTTGAGTCGTTTTTCGGACTCTTCTTAGGCCGAGTGGACGCGCTTGAGAAGCTGGATTTGCCCCGCATGGTAGACGGCATGGCAGGTAATACCGAGCACGAGGTTGAAGCGCTCGGCGTCCGAGAGCTTGGACTGGATGCGACCAGCGCCGAGGTCCGCAATGATGGCCACGAGCCGGCGTTGCTCTGTTTCCACCACAGCCTGGACCTGGGTCCAAGAGAGGCGAGAAGAATCGGGTAAGTTGAACCAGTCTTCCCCTTCTAGGACAAAAGCCTGCGGTGCTACGCCGGAGAGTTGTCCGCGCATGGAACGAGCACAGTACGCGTGATGCAGTGCGACTTCCGCGATGTTATGACGCTCCGGCGATGGTCGCCAGAAGGCGAGTTCGGGTGAAACGTCAGCGAGTGCAGCTTTCAGGTCCGCGCCGTGCCAGGCTCCGGGGCCATAACCTTCGTCAAGGAGACGCGTTAGAAAGCGCGTTTCCGTTACTTCCGAGCTCGCTGCTTTGCTGCTGGTGCTACTCATGGATAGCCTCCTTGGTGGAAAAACGTCTGAGTCGAATCTTAGTCCCTCAGAAGCAACTGCCTCGGACTGTACTGTTAGGAAAGCCGCCGGGCGCGGAACTCACCTTCGAGTTTCCAGGTCTGGCCGTCGGAATCAAGAGCTTCGCCGATCCAATGAAATGAGTCTGCGGTGATCTCTGTGAAGCGCCAGCGCGTGGGTGTACCGTCAAGACGAACGCCTATTTGAACGATATCACTACCGATCCTGCGCCCAACTTGCTGCTCGCCATGGCCGGTCACGGGGTTGATCCAGTGAATGCGCCACGCCTGAATCGTGGGATCCCAAACGCGCAAGGTCGTGCCGTACATATTGTTGGTCTTGTCTAGGTCTGGGGACCGGTCTTCGGGGCGCGGCGTGATCCATACGTCCTGAATGGCGCGCCCTTCCAACACCCACCCAAAGTGCGCT
>QHYM01000114.1 GCA_003223295.1 Acidobacteriota bacterium
CCGGCGATGCAAGTTCGCCGAATTCCACAGTTGCCCCAGTGCCGGTGGGCACCTCGCCGCAAGTTTCGACAGACGCGCCAGTCCACCTGCGTTACCGCGGGCTCGGAGCTGATGGCTCCATCAGCTCCGTCGAGTGTTCTTCAAAGCCAGAGCTATTCATCAATGTGAACTTGGAAAACGGCCCGGTTACCTTTCACGCCGCAGATGCGGGAAAGATTCGTCTGACGTGGGCTGATGGCACCGCCGAGCCATCCATGAGCTCTTGCTCTCAGTGGAAAGGACGGCGCGTAAAGGTGTGGTTCACTCCCGCTTCCGGTAAAGAATATGCCGGGGAAATCATTTCGCTTTACTTTTTCTGACGCCGGACGCGGCAAAAGCCAAGCCTCTTACGCAAAACCAAGAACAAAAAACAGAATACCGGACACTCAGAACTCAAAAAGGGGAAAGCCACAAGGCCTTCCCCTTTTTTTGCCGCGGGCGTCTTACGCCCATGGAATGAATTAGAAGCTGATCCGGATTCCAAACTGCATCTGACGGGGATTATTGCCTTGTGAACCGGTTAGGCCAAAGTTCGCCACGCCAGCTGTTAAATCGAGACCTCCATTGTAGAACACCGGATGGTTGAAGACGTTGGTGGTGACGAACTGGAAGTCGAAGCCAACACGCTCATAAACCTTGATGTTCTTGGTTACTCGTACATCCATGTTCCAATACCCGAAGCCGCGGATCTGTCCGACACCGCCAGTACCCCTATCCAAGCCCAGGATCGGATCTCGAGCCGTGGCGAAGACAGCTGCCGGGTCCGCAAACATGTTGAACTCTCCTCCGCCACTAACCTCGTGGAGCGTGGAGCCGTAGGGGGGTTGCTTAGTGAAGATGCACTGTTCGTTGTCGAAGAAGTTGCGGCCATCCCCCGCGCCGAAAGCTTGGGCGTTCGTATTGGTGAAGCAATAGTCCGGCGCTCCGCTACCATAGGCGAAGACCGGAGCAATTGACCACCCACCAAGGAGGCGCCCGACCACACCGCGCTGTGATTTGTAGTACGGGTCATCAATCAACGCATAGAGGTTGTAGACAAACTTCCGATCGAAGTTCTGCACGCCATACATATTGTTAAGGTCGAAGGGATCGTTCGGAGTATACTCGCTGGTGGCCTGAACGAAAGCACCCGTGCCCAGGGCCTTGCTATATGTAAAGTTTTGCTGCAAGGTGACATTGTGCCAATTGGTCAGCTTGAGCGAAACGAAGGCGCCGTTGTAATTCCCGTGGCCAATGCTGGCATTGACTCCAACGCCGCTGGATAGCTGCCCGTTGCTACCGAATGCTGAAGTGAGAAGAGGGCTATTTAGCATACTGCGGGGGAAGTTAAATCCGGGCACGGTAGTGCCGTTGGATCCGCCGCCGATGCCGCCCTTGTCCAGATTCGACCACAAGGTCCAGACTCGCTGCCGCCGGAAGCTGCTGAGCTGTTTGGTAACTACCGCCTCAGTGCAGCTTGCAAAACCCGTGCAGTAGCCGGTTCCGGACAGAGCCGTCTCAAAAAAGGGCTGAGGCGTGATATTGGCTGGCGCTGTGGTGATGTTGATGCAAGTGGTGTAAGACGATGTGTCGCAACCCAGGGAGTGTTCGACTCCCGCATAGGCTTGAGCGAAACTCTGCCCGCCCAAGGTCATCATGTACGGTACGGCGTTGATGTTAATAGGCTGGTACTCATGCGTGATTCTCCGGCCGATGTAGCCCACTTCCAACAGAATCTTGTTGGAGAGTTGTCGCTGAATGGTGAAGTCGAAAGAATCCACGACGTTCGGCCGGAAGTGCGTGTCCAGAGCTTCGCCCGCTGCCGCCGAGACGCTGTTGACGCCCGGGAAGGTCGGCTGAGGAAGCGTCTGCGAGGGAAGCGGAATCGGAGCAACGTTACCATCCGTACCAATGCGAAATGCGTTTGCGGGGGTCAGGGCAGTGCTGCCGGCGGGCACGGTGCAAGTTCCGTCCATATTGTTATTGCCGCACTGGACCGGCTGGATAAGCCCGGTACCCAGCAGGGGCACGAGCACGAGATCAACGCCGTTGAGGCGTCCATAGACGCGGCTGTAGCCCCCGCGAATTACAGACTTACCGCGGCCCATCAACTTACCCAAAACGCCGGAGTCATAGTTGGGGTTCCATGCCGCAGCGATGCGGGGACTGAACGAGCCATAAAACGGTAGATACGGGTACTTCTGTCCGCCGCCGGTGTTGCCTACAAGAGCAAAACCGACCACGGGATTGTAAACCTCTCCCTTTAGTGCGGCAGCCTTCCGGGCATTGAGGTAAGCCATCACGTCAAGCTGCTGACCTGAATCGTCCACGAGTTCGATTTGCTTGCCGTTCTTCTCTACTGGAGGCATTTCGAGCGTCCAGCCCAACCCATAAGTCAGCGTGAAGGAGGGCTTCATGCGCCATGAATCGCTCCAGTAGACGTTGTAGTAGGGGATAGTGCTCTGGTCAAACGCGTGTGTGAGCGGAGGATTCAAGGTTAGCGTCGGACCTGAGCGAGTGTAGGCGACTTGCGAGTCCGTAACGATGCCCAGGACCGCAGAGACGTCGCGAGACCATTGCGTTGAATCCACGCCAGCAGGATTGGTACTGGAGAAGTCTATGAGGCCGCCACCGACCGAATCACCGAGCTGGTACGTAGGCATATAGTTGATGCCGCCGCCGTTGTCGGAGCGTTGGTGCCAGTTGTAATTGTGCTGATAGGCGCCACCAAAGGTAAAGAGATGATTGCCCTTCAGCATGGTGACATCGTCGCGGAAGAACCTGTCCTGGCCATCCCAGAAGCGCGTACGGACGGACTGGGTGTTCACGTTATACGGAGCGAGCACTGCAGTGCCGCTCTCACCGAAGGGTTCTAGCGCGCCGCCTAGCTGGGAGAACTGTGGCGGACCTTCCTTGTCCTGCCAAGACCAGAAATTGCGGAGATAGCTGAAATGGAAATCGTTCGTGGTGTTGGACGAGATATTTGTAGTTAAGCCTGCCACCAAGTACCACGGCTGCTGGGGACGGCGGCTCAGGAGAGCGGGAGTGCCCAGTTGATCTCCGGCAAAGAAACCTCCAATATCAGTCTGACTGGTAGAGGCTCTAACCAGCTTGTAGTAGCGGTAGCTGGCATTGAAGTGCCACTTTGCACCGAAATCATGGTCCAAGCGAGCCACGCCGAAATGGGAGGTGTAGGGACTCGACGCATTGCCTCTGAATCCCCCCTCGTTGACGCCGTCGCAGTACGTCGAGCCAGCAAATCCGCCGCAGCCACCACCACTCGTCTCATTCGGAAGAGGCATGTACGTGGTCCACATCTGCTGGACCAAGGAGTTGATTCCTATGCTACGGGGATCACACTTAGCGGTTCCGGCCGGACCGCAATTGGTTCCGGTGTTTAAGTTGAACACGGTGGGGACTGGCGCCGGTCCGCCTGGCGCTTGGCAGGCGGCATTACACACGTCCAAGGTAAGAATACCTGCGCGCATGTTTGCGGATGGCACCACCCTCTCTATGGTCGTAGAGCCGGGCCACCAGAACCCTTCAAAATTGGCAAAGAAATAAGTCTTTCCGCCCAAAATGCTCTTTGGAATGATCGGACCGCCACCAGCGGCACCCATGCGGTTGTAGTGATAGCTAGGCAGTGGAGTGCCGGCCGCGTTGTTATCCCAGGTGTTAGCATTGAAATTGTTATCGAAATAATATTCGTAAGCGGTACCGTGCCAGGCGTTCGTGCCGCGCTTCGTGACCACTTGCACTTGCGCGCCCGCCGAGCTATTGAAGTCTGCCGTCTGGTTCGCGGTATTCACCTTGAACTCTTCGACGCTATCGAGTGGCGTAGGCATCACGCCCGTGGGAGCGCCGCCGATGGAGTTCGCCACGATGCCGCCCGTTGGGTCGCCCGCGAAGCTGGGCGTATAAACCTGCATGCTGCCGTCCATATCATTGGTGTTCTGGCCGCCATCCAGCAAGAATGTGCTTTGATCCACGACAGCGCCGGCCACGCTTCCGTCTGGAGAGACACCGGGCTGCAAGGTTACGAATGTGCTGGTGTCGCGTCCAATCGAAGGCATGGACTGCAAAAGGTCACCGGCGACGGTACTTCCCACTGTGGCGTTCATGCTCTGTAATTCAGCGCCGCTCGCGGTGACTTCCACAGTTTGACTCACCGAGCCGAGCTCCATGCTCACGTTCAGCGTGAGTGCCGTCCCAACCGTCACTTCCTGCTTGGTAAACTTCGCCGCTCGGAATCCAGATTTACTTATGGTCAGGTTGTAAGTCCCAGGAACCACGTTGGCGAAGACGTACCTTCCCGTGTCGTTGGTAACCGCTGTTCGCTCCGTGTTAGTGGCGGTGTCAACTAGCGTTACGGTGGCACCGACAACCGCCGCACCGGATTGATCTGTAACCGTTCCGGACACAGTCCCTGAGTTCGCCGCCTGACCGCTGGCAGCCGGTGAATACACCAAGAGCATTAAGCAGAGAAAACTACAGAGACAACACCAACCAAGCGCCACTCGCTTTGTCATTCCACTACCTCCTGATTTCCACTCGCATCCGCGTTTCCACGTCCTGAAACGAAGATCATTAGTTGAGAGATCGAAGTAAAAGAGATTGCGAGATTCCCCCTGGAGACATTGGGCACTCGCAGTCTGGTCCTTGCACCCACTCAAGCAACTTCACTACCAACCGACCTGCAAACACCAAAGGCAGTAAATTCTATGCTTTATCTGACGTGCGAATAAATTGCGAATAACTCGCTTCTATACTCCGCCATATTCTTCTATGGCGTTTCATAGGTATCCCACTGCAACCGAATGGTGGCTATATATCGCTCTCCGGTTGAGCTGTCAATATGAATTCGTTGCAAACCGTCACTAAATTTTCTCTAAACAGAATCTGAACTGATAGGGACCTTTGGGCAGCTATGGCAGTTCCAGTACTTAAATGCGCCCTCTTATTGCCGAGAGGTCATCGAGCAGACGTTCAGTTGGCTTGATAAACGGTTCGGCCCCCGACCACGGTGCGGAGCACGCGGACTTTGGTGTATTGCGATGGCGGGATTTTAGTCAGGTCGTCTGAGAGAATGATGAAGTCGGCGTATTCGCCCACCTTCAGTTCGCCCTTCTTCCCTTCCTCGAACTGCGCATAAGCGGAACCCGAGATGTAAGCCCGGATGCAATCTTCGAGCGAAATTTTTTCCTGCGGCTCCCAGCCTTTCCTGGGCCCGCCCTCCGGCCGCTCGCGCGTCACACAAGCATACAAGCCGCGAAACGGGCTGATAGGCTCGACGTTGTAGTCCGTCCCAAAGGCGAGGCGGACGCCATTCTTCAGCATGGTGTTCCACGCGTACGCGCCCTTGATGCGCTCACTGCCCACGCGATCCTCGGCCCAGCGCATGTCCGTGGTTTGGTGCGAAGGCTGCATCGAAGCAATCACTTTGAGTTCCGCGAAGCGCTGAAAGTCCATTGGCGCAACCACCTGAGCGTGCTCGATGCGGTCGCGGCGGTCGCGTGGCCCGTTAGCTTTGGCCACTGCTTGGAAAACGTCCAGGCAAATGCGGTTGGCGCGATCGCCGATGGCGTGAAACGCCAGTTGGAATCCAGCCTTGTCGCGCTCGATGGCCATGGCGCGCAGTTTGTCTGGATCGTACGTGAAGATGCCCGTGGAGGAAGGATCATCGCTATAGGGTTCGAGCAGCGCCGCCGTGCGCGAGCCTAGAGCGCCGTCGGTGACGGCCTTCAGCGCACCGGTCTTCAACCACGGATCCCTATAGCCGCCCTGTGCGCGCCTATCCTGTAACTCATTGAGCGAAGCGTTGAAAGGCAGCCACTCCGTGATGCGCGCGGTGAGTTTGCCGTCTTCTTTCAGTTGCTGATAAACCTGAAAATCTTCCCATGCCGAATTGTCCTGCACGGAAGTAACACCGTTGCGCGCGACATTCGCCAGCACGATTTCAATTCCCCGCCGCCGCTCTTCCGGCGAGGGATCGGGAATCCGCACCTTCACCAGCGCCATCGCCGCGGCTTCTTTCAACATTCCCGTTGGCTCGCCAAGCCCGTCGTGTTCAATCTCGCCGCCAGGAGGATTGGGCGTGGACTTGTCGATCTCCGCTTTCTTCAGCGCCAGCGAATTCGCCACCGCCACGTGGCCGGAAATATGCGTGAGGATTACCGGGTTTTTGGGAGCCACGGTATCGAGTTGCTGACGATTGGGAAACCTTTTGTCGGGCCAAAGCGTGTGATCCCATCCCCCGCCCGTGATCCATTCTCCTTCCTTGTGATGCGCAACGGCTTCGGCAATCCGCTTTTGCATTTCTTCCGGCGACGCGACGCCCCTCAACTGAACGGCTAGCGCGTCGGCGCCAGCGCCGCCGAGATGCACATGCGCGTCATTAAACCCAGGCAAAACGAAGTGGTCTTCCAGAGAAACAGTCTCCGCGCCCTGTTGGCTCCCGCCACAGTCGAGCAACACGTGGGCCATCTTTCCGATGCATGTGATTTTTCCGTCGGCCACCGCCATGGCTTCGGCCCAAGGGCTCGCGGGATCATTCGTGTACATGCGTCCATGCGTGTAAAAAATGGTTTGCCCAGGCCTTTCTTGGGCTCCCGAGTTCTGAAGAAGCGATGTGCTACAAAACGCCATCCCCAGCAGAAAACAAATAAACGCGCGGCGCACGCCTAGCGCTTTGTTTCTCATCGAGCTTTCTCCTCCGCGACACCGGAGATTCCAAGAATGGTCAATAACGCCCGTTTCAAACCTACTTCCCTGCCCACGGCGTCGTACCACTCTTGCAGCGAATGCGCTCCGCCGCCAGTTCCGCCCGCGCCGATGGAAATCGCGTCGATTCCGAGGGACAGAGGGATGTTCGCATCCGTGGAAGAACGCTCCATGCGGGACTGGTTCCCGATAAACTCATCGGCGGCGCGAAGCGCAGCCAGCAGCGGTGAATCCTTCGAGAGCTCTCCACCTGGCCGACTCCCGAGCAGCTCTACTTTCCATTCGAGACTCCCCTTCGAACGGTCGCGCGGAGGGTCCATCTCGTCGCGTACGCCCGCGGCAATCGATTCGCGAAGCGCGGATTCCAGGCGCGCCAGTTCCTGTTCGTTTTCCGAACGGATGTCCACTTTAATGCGCGCCTCGTGCGGTACGGAATTGACCGATGTTCCGCCTTCGATCTGGCCGATGTTAAACGTCGTGCGTGGGCCCGCCGGTATTTTCGTGTTGATAAAGCGAACCGAACCGCGGATCAGCGCGTTGATCGGATTGGGCATGCCAAAATCCGACCAACTGTGCCCACCGGGGCCCATTATCGTCGCCTCCAGGCGTCGTGAGGCCAGCGCTCTGGTCGTGACATGGTCCGTGCCGGACCCATCGAGCACCACAACGGCTTTTAGCTTCGGCCGGTAGCTCTCGACTAATTCGCGCATACCCCGGAGATTGCCTTCTCCCTCTTCCCCGACATTCCCCACAAACCAAATCGTACGTTCGGGTTTCACGTGCGCAAATTGCAGGGCTCGCGCAATCGCCACAAGCGCCGCAATGCCCGTGCCATTATCGGAAATCCCAGGCGCCATCATGCGGTTGCCGTCGCGATGAACCTTCACGTTCGTGCCGGCAGGAAAAACGGTGTCCAGGTGCGCGGAAAGCACAACCATCTCACTTTCATTCTCGCCGCGGAATTCTCCGATAACGTTTCCAATCTTGTCCGTGTGCACGGTGAGGCCACTCTCCCCCAGCAGTTCGCCCACGGCAGCGGCGCGCGATTCTTCTTGAAAAGGAGGTGCGGGAATCTCCGTCAACCGCGCTTGCGTATCAATCACCCAGGAAAGATTGTGGTTCAGCCAATCGAGAGCGGCGCGAACCCGCGCGTTCTCCGCAAGCCGGGAACCCGCGGCCAGGCGCTGAGCAGAAGTCGGAGCGGCGGAGCGGACCGGCATAACGAGAAGAATAGCGCAAACGACGGCGCGTTTCATCGTCGCTCTGTTCGGCCCTTTTCGTTTCAACGGGGTGCGGGCTCCGTGCACAGCGCGTGAATCTCGGCATCGGTGAGCACGCGCTGAGACTGCTTGGCGGCATCCAGTATCCGGCTTACGACGGCATCATCGGCGGGAATCTGGTGCCGCGCGAGCCAAAAAAGAACGTTCGATTTTCCGCTCATTGGACCGATCTCAATGATCTGCTCGAGACCAAACAAGTGCGCCGGAACACCGCTGTACACATCGTCGGCCAGGCGCTGATCGCCCTTCTGAATCGCTTTGACGATCGCGGCCGCGTGCACTCCCGTCGCCGTTCGAAACGCGTCGTGCCCGATCACTGGATAGTTCAGCGGAATCGAGATCTTCGTGGCTCGCGCAACTTTCTCGCAATAGTGTCTGAGATTTGAGAGGTCGCGGTCGATTAAGCCCATCAGGCGTAGATTTACGAGCATCAGTTCCATCGGCGTGTTGCCGACGCGTTCCCCGAGCGCATTGGCCGCGCCGTGGACTTGATGCGCGCCCCCGGCGACGGCGGCCAATGAATTGGCGATGGCCAAGCCGCGGTCATTGTGGCCGTGCCAATCCACGCGGATTTTCTCCCCGGAAGGTTTCACAACTTCATCAACAACAAATTTCACCAGGTTAAAGGCGCCATTCGGCGTGGCATGGCCCACGGTGTCACACAGAACCACCGCGCGCGCCCCGTTGCGAATCGCCGTGGAATACAAACGCTTCACCGTCTCCGGGTCCGTTCGAATGGTGTCTTCCGTGACGTACATCGACGGCAGGCCATGCTGCACCGCGAACTTCACCGCGTTTTCCGTGGTGCGCTGGAGATGATCGACGGTCCACTCTTCCACCAATCGCCGGATCGGGCTGGAACCGAGAAACGTTGCAGCCTCAATCGCGATGCCAACGCGCTCCGAAATCTCCACGATGGGGCGAATATCATTTTCGTGCGTTCGCGCGGCACAATTCGGCTTGATTTTCATCCGGCTCGTGACGATTTCACTCGCCAGTGCCTCCGTATGCGCCGCCGCGCGCGGTCCGGCGCCTGGCAGCCCGATGTTGACGGAATCAATGCCGAGCGATTCCATCAAGTGCAGGATTTCAATCTTTTCTTCAATGGTGGGGTCGCAAACGGAGGGATTCTGCAGCCCGTCGCGCAGTGTCTCATCGTCCAGGAGCACGCGCGTCCCGGGAGGAATCTGCGGCGGAGTCGCCGTATTCCAGTCGTAGATCCATTCGTTTTGCGGCATGGCCTTTGCGTGTTCCCGAAGCTGCGCCTCTGAGTCGCGCCCTAGTTTCGCAGTTAATTTCGCAACGTATAGCTCTGCGGCTGCTGCGCGGGGTCCGGGCGATACAACGTCTTGCAGAATTCGCAGCGATAAATCTCCGCCTTCGGTCCAATAAGTGCGGCCACTTCTTTCGGGTACTCGTACCAGCGCTTCAGGTGGCCATTGCACAGCTTGCCCTTCTCATCTTTTTCGTCGCAAGCACGCTGCTTGGGCTTGCGAGTCTTGATTTTCGGAGTGGCTGCGGTTTCTTCTGCCATGGATTCCTTTCTACAGGCCGTGGTCACGGAAAAGGGTTTTCAGCGCGCCTCTGGCGTTTCGCAACTTTGCGCCGATTCTGCCGGAAAAGTTGAATTGCAGAAAAGCGTCCGCAGCCCGCTCCAATTCGCCGCCATAACGATACCACCACGGCTTCTCCCGCCTGGGCAAGCGGTCCACGTCGACATACTTCGTCTGCACCATCTCGAGCAGCCCCGCCCGGCCATGCGTGCGGCCCCAGCCGCTCGCCCCGCATCCGCCGTGGGGCGCCTCGGCAATTCCAAAATAACTGATGGCATCATTCACCATCACTGCTCCGGCACGAAGTTCCTGGGCGATCGCTTCCCCCTTTTTCCTATCTCCGGTCCACACACTGGCGGCCAGCGCAAATGGTGAATCGTTGGCGCGCTGAACTGCTTCTTTGGCATCTTTCACCGTTTGCATCGCAAGAATGGGGCCGAAGGTTTCTTCCTGAAAGAGCCTCATCGAGGAATCCACGCCGCTGATAACCGTGGGCTCGAAGAAATTCGGCCCTAGATCGGAGCGCGGATGCCCGCCGCACAAAACTTTTGCCCCGCGCGCCATGGCGTCCTCAACCAACTCCATCATGCGGCGAACGTGCTCCGGCCGAATCAACGGCCCCACATCCGTTGCCGGATCACTCCCGGGTCCCAGGCGGAGCTTCCTCGTTTTCTCCACGCAGAGTTCCACGAATCTTTCAGAAATCCCTTGTTCAACGAAAAGACGCTCGACCGACAGGCACACCTGCCCGCAATTCGTGTAACTCCCCCAAACCGCCGCGCTCGATGCGACTTGAAGGTCGGCATCCGCGAGAACAATCATCGCGTCTTTGCCGCCCAATTCCAAAACTGTCGGTATGAGTTTTGTCGCGCACGCTTCGGCAACACGCCTCCCGGTCGCTACGCTGCCAGTAAAAAGAACCTTATCCGGCGACGCCTCGATCAGCGCCTGCCCTAATTCGCCTCCGCCCTGAACGACAGCAACCAGGTCTTGCGGAAACCCAGCGTCTCGAAAAAGTTTCTCGATGAGCGCTCCGCATTGGGGCGTAAAGTCGCTGGTCTTGCACACCACCGCATTCCTCGCCACCACGGCCGGAATGATCTGGCTCATCGGTATCGCCAGCGGATAATTCCACGAGGCGATGATGGCAATCACGCCAAGCGGCTCGTACACGAGACGCCCGGACTTGGCCTTTGCCGCAATGCTGTGATGCGGGAGGTGTTCTGAGCGAAGCATCGCCGGTGCGTTCTTGGACCAATAATCCGCCGAATCAAGCGCCACAAAAATGTCCGCGAAGAGCGCCTCTGCGCGAGGTTTTCCGGATTCGCTGACCACGGCGCCGGCCAGTTCATTGCGCGAAGCCATTATGCATTCGCGAAGCCGGCGTAGTTTCTCGCAGCGTTCTCGAATCGAAACCTTCGCCCATTCCTTCTGTGCTGCTCGCCCAAGCAAGACTGTCCGCCCGACCATCTCCGGCGGGGTCTTCTCGATGTGCGCCAGGACTTGCCCCGTGGCCGGGTTGATGGAAGGCAACGTGTCGATAGGGATGGCTGTCGCAGCCATAACCGGGATTCTAACCGATTTTATCGCTCCCGTCGCAGCCCGGCGCGAATCCTCGTGAAACTCAGCGGTTACTTTGCTGCCCTCGTGGTCGCGGTTGCCAGCGTCACCTGCTTCACGTTGTCGTCGGGGATGCGGTCGATCAGCAACACAAACGGATCGACGCCAGCTTGATACGGCAGTTCGGCCACGGTGAACGTATGAGTGGACTTGCTTCCGCTCAGATGGACGCGTTCGCGGTAAAGCGTCTTGCCATATTTCTTGTCTTTTTCCGGCTTGGCAAACGCTCCGATCTCAATCCAGTCGTTTACGGGCACTTCCGTTTCATTGCCCTTCGCGTCGGCCTTAAACTTGCGCGTCTCGATGTCCATGATTACGTCGTACTTGCCGTCCGTGCGCTTTTGGGCTGTGGCTTCAAGCGTCCGATTCGAGAAAATGGTGATGTCCTCGAATAGATCCTTGATCAAATACTGCAGTTCGGCAGGCGTTTGCTCGCGGAGCGCGTCCACGAGAGCATAGGAAGTTGGATATGGCGCCTGCGCATAGGCGTATTGCTGAACGAGCTTATTTAATGCCCGGTTGACCGCCTCTTCCCCGATCATCTCCTTCAGATAGTAGAGAACGAGGCTTCCTTTGCGGTAGTGTACATAGCCCTGCTCCGCTTCCACGGTGAGCAACGGGCGCTCTTTCTGACGCTCCTTCCCGCGGCTCGAAAGATAGCGGTCCATTTCGTAACGCAAGAACTTGCGCATCAGGTCGCGGCCGTATTCGTGTTCCATGACCATCAGCGCCGAATACTGCGCCATAGTTTCTGAGAGCAGTGTCGCGCCTTGCATGTTCGCGCCAATCACTTGATGGGCCCACCACTGATGCGCCATTTCATGGGCCACGACGTAAAACACCATGTCAATGTCGTCCGCGTGATTCAAGTTGGCAATGAACCCGATGGCTTCTGAATAAGGCATCGTGCCGGGAAAGGCCTGCGCGAACGTGGCCACGCGTGGAAATTCGATAATGCGCGCTTCCTTGTGGTAGTAAGGCCCAAAATTGTGAGTGAAGTAATCGAGCGACTTCTTCATCGAGTTCATCATCCGTGGCACATTCCACGGATGTTCCTTCAGGTAGTAGACCTCGAGGCGGATGCCGTTCCACTGCTCGCGCGCCACCTCGTAGTCTGCGGAAATGAACGAATAGAACGCAAGCGAGGGATGATCCAGCTTGTATTGAAAGTATCGGCGATCCCCGTCCCGCCATTCGCGAATCAGTGAGCCGGGCGCGACAGCAGTCTGGCCAGCGGACGTGCTGATGATGGTTTCAACATTGATCCAGTCGGCCCGGGCACCAAGGTACGTCTCCATGCAATCCGCGGCGCAATTTCGTTCCAACGGGGGCATCAGTTCCTGCTCGCCCAGGCCGTATTTCTTCCGGTCGTTCGGATCGGCAATTTCATTTTGCGCCGAGTACCCAATCAGCGGTGCGACGGTATTATTGAAGAAGGTGCCGTTCTGGACCACCGTCGTATCGCTCACTTCGTTTTCAAAGCCCCGCGTATGCGTTTTGACCGTGGCATGAACCGTTCGGCTTTCTCCCGCGGGCAGCGGCGGCGAAAACCGGTAAACCTGGTAGTTCAGCCGCTGGTCGTCCTTCGCGAGGGTGGCACCGGGAATACGAATTTCCGAATCGTAGAGCCGGTTTAGCGTGAAATGGATTTCATCCAGCGGATGCGAGTAGGGATTCTGAACGACCGCATCCGCATTCAGAACCATCTGCCTCTGTTCAGGATAGATTTCGATGTTGTACTTCACGTCTCGGAGCCGGGGCATTTCCTTCTTGTCGAACTGTTTGTAAGCCTTTTCATAATCTGCCTGGATGCGCAGCATGTCTTTCGGCCCTTGGACCTTGTTCACGATCTTTGTGTTGTAATAAGCCCACGCGCCGACCCCCGCAAATGCGACGCAACCAACCACTGCCAGTGCCGGCCACACTCCCGCAAAACGTAACCGCGCAATGCCCACCCGATCTTTCCACTGGTTCGACTTCCCTCGCGGCCAAAAAAGGACCGTAAGCACGTAGAGGACTGCGCAGCACAAAAGCCAATAGAGCGAAAACCAGCTCCACGCCATCCGGAAAGGCGCGTCCGCGTAAAAGTCCGAGTAGATGACCCTGGGTCGATTCGCGAACTTTGGCAGATTGCTAGCGACGTTTAGCGGAGTCCAGGCAAACAGGTTCGCCAGCAGGAACACCACATAAACGAAGTACCCGACGTACTTGTTTGGGGAAAGCACGTGAAACAAAAACGCGAGAACGGCCAACATGACGAACAGCGAAAGATCACGGATCAGGAGTTCTTTCAGGTACAGACCGAATTGGAAGCGGTAAAAGTGGTTCGCGGCTTGCACAATAATCCCGCTCACCAACACGACGAGCTGAATCAGCAGCACAACGCTGACGAGGGCCGTCAACCGCGAAGCATAGGAAACCCACTCGGGCGCTGGCAAGGAATCGGTGATTTCGTCCATGCGAACGTCACGATCTTTCCACACCAGGATCCCGGCGTAATACGTGATGATCGCGACGATGAACATGTAGAGCGTCCCGGCGATAATCTGCAATATCCATATGGTGACAGGGAAGCTGCTGTTCCCGTAGCCTTCGGAGGCGTTCAAGGCCACTGCTGGGATGCAGTTCAGCAGCGCCGCCAGGAGAACGACGATAAACACGGTGCTCTTGACCACGCCGAAGAAATGAATACGCAGGGAGGCGAAGTACTTCTTCCACGGTGCCTCATGAAAGGAAATCGACGGCAGCGCGACGGCAGCGCCTCGCGTCTCCGCACCATCCTGGGACATCGCCCTCACTTTCTTCCTGCGCTCGGCAAAGCTGAATCTCACATAAGCAAATGCAAAGATGGCGATGGCAACCGCCAACCAGAGAAGCCGGTTCCAGAGCAGATAACCGCCATATCCCGCTGCCAGCGAGTTCTTTTCCGCCACGGTCCAATACCGCGTGACGTACGCAAACGTGCGGATTCCAAACGGGTCCAGGAGGGCTCCAAGCTTTTGGCGCTCCACATTTTGCAATAGGTAATCCGAGACGCCGTAACCCGCCAGTAGCACCAGCGAAGCCACAAATGAAACAATCTCGTTTCGCCCCAAAACGGCCACTGCAAACAAAATCGCCGCAATGATGAACGCGTTTGGCAGCGCAAACAGCAGAATCCCATGCACGTGCGATCTCCAGACGACCGATCCCCAACGCTCCGGCTCAACCCACGGCATGTATTTCGCAAGGAGGAACCCGAGCGACACTCCCAGCATCGGGATCATGGAAACGAATGCTGCGCCGAGAAAGCGCCCCATCAAAAAGTCCCATCGCTTCAACGGCGTCGAAAACACAATCTGGTAGGTATTGAACGTAAAATCCCGGGCTGCGGCGAAATTGATGAAGGCCGCCGCCATGATCATCGTGAAAAGACCAATAAACGAATAATAGTTCTGGACGTTGTACGGCGAATTTCGAAAAGTATTGGAAAGCGCTTCACCAAGCGTGATGTTATCGGTGCTCGCAGCGCCGAAAACCAATGCGCCGACGATCAGTAGGAAAATCCACAACATCCATGAACGCAGCCAATAGCGAATTTCGAAGGCCAGGATGTGCTTGAGCATGGTCGCGTCTCACTTCCAACCGCGAATCTTGACGAAGAACACGTCTTCGAGGTCCGGCACGCTCGCCTGAAAACCCCCATTCAGCGGCTGCCCGCTGAGAACATGGATGAATGGCCTTCCACCCACCAGCCGGCTGGAAATGATCTTGTACCGCTCTTCGAATGCGGGTAGTTCGGCCTTTGCAATGGAGCGCTGCCAAACACGCCCCTTCAATTCCGAAATCGCTTCTTCGGGACGCCCCTGAAACAGCACTTTCCCTTCGTGGATGATCGCCATGTTCGTGCACAGATCCATCACGTCCTCAACGATGTGCGTCGAAAGGATGACGATGACCTGTTCGCCAATTTCCGCGAGCAAATTGTAAAAGCGGTTGCGCTCCCCGGGGTCCAGCCCCGCAGTTGGTTCATCCACGATGAGAAGCTGGGGGCTGCCCAACAGCGCTTGCGCAATGCCAAAGCGTTGGCGCATCCCGCCGGAAAACCCCGTCAACGCTTTCTTGCGCGAATCGTACAGGTTGCAGCGCCGCAACATCGCAGCCACGATCTCCTTTCGCTCTCTTCCATTCGTGATGCCCTTGAGCAGCGCAATATGGTCCAGCATGTCCTGCGCCGAGATGCGCGGGTAGACTCCGAAGTCCTGCGGCAGATAACCGAGCCTCCGGCGTACTTCCTCTTTTTGACGTAGCACATCGATATCGCCAAGCGATGCCGTGCCGCTGTCCGGCTCCTGCAGCGTGGCCAGCGTGCGCATCAATGTCGACTTCCCTGCCCCGTTGGGGCCCAGTAGGCCATACATTCCGCAGGGAATTGTTAGCGAGACGTTATCCAGCGCTCGCACACCATTCGGATAGGTCTTGGACAAACCTTCAATTCTCAGTTCCATTTTAGGGCTCCCCGGGGAAGACGAAAAACCCCCGAAAATTGTTTCCCGTAATCAAGAAAAATACCTACGGCCTGCCAACCCGCCAGGCTTCCGCGTGTTGCACTTCGACCATCACCAACCCCTGAGGTGGAACGGTAGGGCCGGCCTTGGAGCGATCCTTGCTCTCGTAAAGACGATCGATATCTTCCGGCTTGAGCCGCCCTCGCCCCACGTCGAGCAGCGTGCCAACCATCTTGCGCACCATGTAACGAAGAAACGAGCGGCCACTCACCGTAAACACCAGTTCCTCGCCGTCCGCCGTCCGCGCCAACTCCGCAGAATAAATCTCACGCTCCGTCGTGCGTTCGCGTTCTTCGTCCTCCGAGTCTGCCGACGCCGCAAACGCAGTAAAATCATGCATCCCCACAAATCGCGCCGTCGCATCTCGCATGGCGTCTTCATCCAGCGGGAATGGATAATGCAAGACGTACCGCCAAAGCATCGGGGGCACGACTTTTCCGCGGTACAAGCGATAACGGTAGGTCTTGCGCCGCGCCGACCACCGCGCATGGAAATCCGGCCCCACCTCTTCCGCGCCAACGATGCGAATCGCCTGTGGGAGCAGCGCGTTGAGCGCGCGTTGAAATTCCTGTGCCGACAATCCCGACTGTGTCTTGAAACTGGCCACCTGCCCCAGCGCATGGACACCCGCATCCGTTCGCCCTGCGCCCTGCAAAAAAATCTTCTCCTGGGTCAGACGCTGCAGCACATTGACGATTTCACCTTGAAGGGTCGGCTTGTTCCCTTGCATCTGCCAGCCGTGGAAATCCGTCCCGTCGTAAGCGATGGTGAGCTTGAAATGACGCATGGAGGGCGAGCAGACTTTCGAATCACGGAGCCGTACGCGCAAAGCGGCTGCCCGGCTTCACGGCAACGCCGCCTTGGCGGCAGAGCGGGCAATCTTCCGGCTCGTAATTGGTGATGGGCATTTGCAGGAGCGACTGCGTCTCGACATCGAACTCAATCGTTCCTCCGCTGCGGTCGATCAGCGCGCCCGCAGCCATCACGCGGCCGCCAGCTTCTTCCACAACGTGGATGGTTTCCATCGTCGAGCCGCCCGTGGTCCACACATCCTCGACCACGAGGACGTGTTGCTCCGGCTTGACCTCGAATCCGCGGCGCAGCGTCATCATCCCGCTCGCGTCTCGCTCCGCAAACAACGCCGGAACGCCTCCTCCAACCGCGCTTTTCGGCTCTGGCAACGCTCGCGCAACTTCCTGTCCGATGATGAGCCCGCCGATTGCTGGCGAAACAACGGCGTCCACTCGAACATCCGAAAACAGCTCCGCCAGGGCTTGCCCGAGTTTTTCCGCGAACCGCGGGTACTGCAACACCAGCGCGCACTGCACGTACGTTCCGCTGTGCCGTCCACTCGAGAGTTCAAAATGCCCATGCCGGATGGCGCCGGCCGTCTCGAACATCTTAAGTATTTCCTCGCGCTTCAACATGGCATCAGCGAACCGTCAGCCGCTCCTAAACGTCGAATTCTCAGCGGGCTAGCGGTGAGACTAGCCGTGCTCCCTTTCATTGTCAAGAAAACTCGCCCCTGTTAGACTGCTTTTCGCCCGACCAGCGCGACGCAGCCATTTGTTGATGCATCCAACAGTTCCGGACAACTTTTTTCCCGGGTTCCGAGGCGAAGTGGTTGAAATGTTATTCCGTCCGTCGGCACCCCTAAATAACCGAACTTCATGAAACAAATTCCATGCCGTGAACGTTTTACAGAGTTGAGACCTTCTAAGTACAAACTGAAGTCCCTTGAGGGAGAAATCATGAGGGTAAGGAGCGCTATGACTTCGTTACGCAGGACCCCGGCTGTATCGGGATCAGTGCTGTTGGCTCGACCGCTGTTGGCTGTAATTCTCGCCGTGACGCTCGTGGGAGGCCCCATCTCCCCAGCTTATGCGCAGGACGCCCCGCAAAAGCCGCCGCCTGCGCCCGCCCCTCAATCCAAAACAAACGCCACGGCCACGCCCATTTCCCTAGGTACGGCCAAGCACAACTTCACGCGCGCTCCAAGGCCGCTTCCGAACCTCTTTGCGCCTTACCGCGCAATCAAGGTCGAGCCCTCTGCCGTTACTAACTCTCCGCGCATCGAGCAGCTCATCCATGAAGGCAAACTGGAACTCTCTCTCCAGGACGCCGTGGAACTGGCTCTCGAAAACAGCGTCGACATCGCTGTGCAGCGTTATTATCCCTGGATCGCGGATGTCGGCATTCTCAAGGCATCTTCGGGCTCTTCGGGCTATGGAACGCCAGGCGCGGCGATTGCAGGCTCTTCCGCCAGCCTTAACCCTTTCGCATTTGTCATCAACTCCTATGATCCCTTGCTGACCTCTTCCGTTTCCTTCGATGACCGCAAGGCACCCATCAACAATCCGTTCATTTCTGGAACGGGACTAGGCTCTCTTACTGCCGCCTCCATTGTCATTCACACGAACCAGTACAATACGCAGTACGCGCAGTATTTTCCAACCGGAACAAGCATGACCGTCACCTTCGACAACACGCGATCTTCCAGCAACCCTACGGCCAATTTTTTTAATCCTTATGTACAATCGTCCCTCTTCGCTTCCTTTAGCCAGAACTTACTCAGCGGCTTCGGCCTCACGGTAAATCGCCGCAACATCCTCATCGCAAAAAATAATCGAAAGATCGCCGACCTCGCCTTTACGCAGCAGGCCATCACCACTACCACAAATACAATCACCGCCTACTGGGAACTCGTGTACGCGCGGGAAAACGTGAAGGTGCAGCAGCAAGCAGTGGCCGTCTCGGAAAAGCTTTTCAACGACAACAAAAAGCAGCTCGAGATCGGCACTATGGCCCCTCTCGACGTAACCCGCGCCGAAGCCCAGTTGGCTACCGACAGGCAAAATCTCATCGTTGCGCAAACCGTCCAGCTGCAGGACGAGCAGACGTTGAAAAACGCCATTACCCGGAATCCCCTCGATCCCAGGATTCTCAACATCGAAATCATTCCAACGGACAAGCCGAACGCACCGGAACAAACAGAAGCCGCCAGCTTCGAGGAAGCTCTGAAGGAAGCATATGCAAAGCGGCCGGATCTCCTCGAGCAGGAATACAACTTGAGGAACGCCGCCATCGATGTGAAGGCCACCCACAACGCCCTGCTGCCGACAGCAACGCTCAGCGGTCAATATGGAACCGTGGGACTAGCTGGAAACTCCCTTATACAGGGCCAAAGCACCCTAATTAGCAGTGGAGTGCCCATTGTGGATGCAAGTGGGAACCCTATCTCCGTCAATGGCACCCCGATCTTTACACCGACTTTTTCGGCGCCTACCATCGGCACGAATCACGCCGGCTTCAGCGACGCCGTGAGCTCCGTGTTTCACAATAACAACCCGGACTATGCCGTTCAGATGAGCATCACCATTCCCATTCGCAACCGCTCCTTGCAGGCCGATAACCAGCGCTCCATGCTCGTTCAGCGCCAGATTGAGACGCAAGTGCAGCAGTTGAAGAATGCCGCCTTGCTTGACGTTCGCATTACCTACATCGCCCTGCAGCAGGACCGCGCCCGCGTGGAGGCTGCCTCCAAGGCCAGCGAATTACAGAAGCAAACCTTTGAAGCCGAGCAGAAAAAGTATCAGCTCGGAGCTTCCACCGTTTACAACGTAATCTTGACGCAGCGCGACTACGTCACCGCCCAGGGCACCGAGCTGCGCGCGCTTGCCGATCTCGTTGAGGCCAGGGCCAACTACGAGCGCGCTGTTGGCAAAACTCTGGAAGTCAATCACGTCACCATCGCCGACGCCAGAACCGGCGAAGTTGAGCGGGAAACCCTCATTCCCGGCACGCTCCATGGCCAAGTCGTTGGCGTGGATAAACTCTTCCCCAACTCCGACTCCGGTCAGAAGTGACTGCGCTAGGTGACCTGAATTCTCGTGTGTAATGGACGCAAGAGGGCGGAGGGTACAAACAGGACCCTCCTCCTTTTGAACTGGCTTTTGTATCGGTCGCTTGACATCAAGCTGCGAAGTTGTCCTTGATAATTCCTGTCTATCTGCTAGTATATTAACTGGACAGTATCGCAAAATCTCAACGCTGACAGCCCAGCTGTCGGCTTTTTTTCGGCCCCACCTCATTCCTGGGCAGCGTTTTTGTTCTCTCTTTAGATTCAGTCACTTACCAACTGCCCAATTTGCAAGCCGTTTGTTTTGATAACCGTCCGACAGTACCCGGGGTGGGGGTGGGTGCGTGTGTCACCCGCCGAGAATGAAAGTAATACTCGAAGTGCATCGCAAGCGAATTGTCAGTGAAGCTGTATCCACAAGGCATAAGCCATTTAGAATGAACACTTGCGAGACCGCTCTGGAAGTTCTCATTCTAAAGAACTTACACATTTGGTAGACCCCATGGAATCAACACTTACAAAAATGGGGGAGGGCTCACCAGGCTGGGAGGCGGTACGACCTTCAACACGCACTCGTCTGCCCTGCAGCCTCGTTGAGGAACTACGAAACCTCGGATGACTAGCTCAGTCGATCGCGCCTATTCGGAACCAAAGCAGCCTTGCCCCTCCTCTCCCTTTCGCATAGCATTAGTACTGGAAATGCCACACACGCCTGCGCGCACGTCCACGGAGAGACCCGAGAATGAGCGATAAGCCCAAAGGATCGACCGAGACCCTGACTCCGGCTGAAACCTCTTCACCACGTCGCCGGCCTTCGGCCAAAGAACTTGCCTGGGAGAAGGACACTCTTCAACCTACTTTGGAAAAAAGCTCCGAACGACCTTCCGATTTCACGACCACATCCGGGCATCCGATTCGGCGGCTCTACACCGATGCGGACTTGCCGAACTGGGATCCGCAAAGCGATTTGGGCTTGCCAGGCGTTCCCCCATATACGCGCGGAATCCACCCCACGATGTACCGCGCGCGCCTTTGGACCATGCGCCAGTTTGCCGGCTTCGGCACCGCGGAAGACACCAACGCCCGCTTCCGCTATCTCCTCTCCCAAGGCCAGACAGGACTCTCGACAGCTTTTGATTTGCCGACGCTGATGGGCTATGACTCGAACCATCCGTTATCCGAAGGCGAAGTCGGCAAATGCGGCGTGGCCATTAGTTCCCTCGCCGACATGGAAGTCCTCTTCGATCAGATTCCGCTCGCCAACGTCACCACTTCCATGACTATCAATTCCCCGGCGGCGGTCATCTGGGCCATGTATCTCGCAGTCGCCGAAAAACAAGGCGCGGATTGGAAGAAGATTTCCGGCACTCTGCAAAACGACATCCTCAAGGAATACATCGCGCAGAAGGAATACATCTACCCGCCCGAGCCTTCGATGCGGCTGGTCATTGACACTTTTGAGTTTGGCGTCAAGAACACACCCAAGTTCAATACCATTTCTATTAGCGGGTATCACATCCGCGAGGCCGGTTCGACGGCCATTCAGGAATTGGCATTTACGCTGCGCGATGGACTCGAGTATGTCGAATGGGGCATGCGCCGTGGGCTGGATGTCGATCAATTCGTGCCGCAACTTTCGTTTTTCTTTAACGCGCACAACGACTTCTTCGAAGAGATTGCCAAGTACCGCGCCGCGCGCCGCATCTGGCACAAGGCCATAGTCGAGCGCTACAAATCCAAGAACCCGCGCTCCTGGGCCCTTCGCTTCCATACACAAACCGCTGGCTGTTCTCTTACTGCGCAGCAACCGTACAACAACGTCGTGCGCACGGCGATTCAGGCGCTCGCTGCGGTCATGGGCGGTACACAATCGCTGCACACGAATTCTCTCGATGAGGCCTGGGCTCTGCCAACGGAGTTCGCCGCCACCATTGCTCTGCGCACGCAGCAAATCATCGCGCACGAAACCGGCGTCACAAATACCGTCGATCCACTCGGCGGCTCGTACTTCGTGGAGACGCTCACCAACGAAGTCGAGCGCGGCGCATGGGATTACATCGAAAGAATTGACGCCATGGGCGGGATGGTTGCCGCCATCGAGCGCGGCTATCCGCAACGCGAAATTGCCGAAGCTTCGTATCGTTACCAGATGGCTGTGGACAAGAAAGAGAAAATCATTGTCGGTGTGAACGGTTTTGTGTCTGAAGAAAAGCCGCTCGAAACCCTGCAGATTGACGAAACCGTAGCGCATCGCCAAGCCGCGCGGCTCAGCAAGCTGCGCGCCGAGCGTTCTCAAGCTGAAGTGGACCGCAGGCTCACCTCTCTCCGCAACGCCGCCAAAGGAAAAGAAAATCTCATGCCGTTCATCTTCGACGCAGTGAAGTCATACGCCACCCTTGGCGAAATCTGCGACGCCATGCGCGACGTCTTCGGCACCTACGAAGAAGTCGCCATCACCTAACTCATGCCCGAGAAGAAAATACGAGTATTGATTGCCAAACCGGGGTTGGATGGCCACGACCGCGGCGCGAAGGTCATTGCGCGCGCGCTGCGCGACGCCGGCATGGAAGTCATCTACACCGGCCTGCGCCAGACGCCGGAGATGATCGCCTCTGCAGCGGTCCAAGAAGATGTCGACGTGATCGGCCTCTCTATCCTTTCTGGAGCGCATAATACGATTTGTCCACAGCTCATGAACCTTCTTCGCGAGAAAGGAATGACCGACGTCACTGTTCTCGTCGGCGGAATCATCCCCGAAGCCGACATCTCCGGCTTAAAGAAGTCCGGCATTGCTGAAATTTTTCTTCCCGGCACTTCCACGCAAGATATCGTGGACTTCATCCACAAACGCGTTTCGCACGCTTAACTCTTCTTTCTGTCTTGATACATTTGCCGTACGCCGCGCATAAGTAGTTTGATCCGCTGCTTTTCATTATGCCGGGCTTCGGGGTCAATTTTCCGGCGCAGGAATTCCTGCTCGCGCTGGAGTTTGCGCCAATTCTCCAGCCGCTCAAGATCCAGTGTGCCTGCTTGGATGTCAGCTTGCACGGCGCAGCCCGGCTCCGTGGCATGGCCACAATCCGTGAACCGGCACTGCGCAGCAAGCGCGTCGATGTCCGCGAAAGCCTGCGAGATTCCTTCGTCCACGTCCCAAAGCTGCAGCTCCCGCAGCCCCGGCGTGTCCATGAGCAACGCCCCGCCCGGCAAAACGAATATTTGCCTTGACGTGGTCGTGTGTCTTCCGCGGCTGTCCGACTCGCGCACCTCATGCACTTCCTGAATGGCGCGCCCCATCAGGCGATTGACGATCGTGGACTTCCCTACTCCCGAGGATCCCAGCAGAGCAAGCGTTTGCCCGTGCGCGAAAACTTTCTGTAAATCATCGAATCCTTGCCCGGTTCTCGCACTCACTAAACAAACGGGAACGCCCATGGCCACCTTTTCCACCTCCGCTGCTTTTTCTTGCGGCTTGCCGCAGGCATCCGCCTTGTTCAAGACAATCACCGGCTTCGCGCCGGATTCCCAGCACTGCGCCAAATACCTTTCGACGCGCCGCGGATTGAAATCACCATCGAGAGCGGACACCAACAGCGATGTGTCCACATTGGCGGCAATCACTTGTTCCGCAATCTTCTTTCCGGCCATCTTGCGAACAAACTGGCTGCGGCGCGGAAGGACTCCGTGAATCAGCGCTGCCCGGCCCTGATCCCGAAGCTCCGCCGCGACCCAGTCGCCCACAGCAGGCCAATCCGCGCCTTCCTCTGCCGCGAGGCGCAGCTTGCCGGATGCATCGGCCGGACACTCTCCGAAATCACACGCAACCCGCCAAATCCCGCGTCCTTGAGCGATCACTCGCACCGGGACTGCGTTCTCTCGTTCCGCATTTTTCCAGACTGCTTCGAAATAGCCATTCCATCCCCATCGTAGAATCGACACTGCCGTATCCTCCCGCGGCAATGACACAACACACGGCCGCAGCTAGCGCCCAAGCAAAACAACTCAAAGGGAATGAATTGGAAACGCAGGAGGGAGTGATTCCGTCAGTTCGAACGATCCGTGGACTCAGTTCACAAAGTTAGTCCAAGGGAGCCGCGGAGACACACCCACCCGCAGGAACCTTGGTATGCATTCGCACAGGCGCCTCCTTGGCTGAAATGAGCGATGCCGAGCAGTCCTGCGACTTCGCTCCGAACTAGATGTTAGCGACCGTCTCAGCCCGAGTCAACACTCGAACCTGGCCCATCTCGCGTAACTCGGCTATCGCGGCCTGCCTTTCGGTCTCAGGGACTGCATCGACACTGGATAAGCGAGCGATCACGTAAGCATAGCCCATTGCTTGAAATGCAGCCTCGAGGTCACGAGTGATCTGATCTTGAGTAACCAGTTCATTTTCCTGAGTTGACGCGCGACTTCCCCTTATCTCAACTGAGCAACTCGCCGAATTCCAGATCAGTGGACGACGTGCCCGTCGGTGTCGCGGATTTCCGTTTTGCCGAGATTCAGCTTTTTCATTTCTTCTGCGATTTTTGCGCGGTCACCGACGGCCACCACGACCACCTTTTCCGGATGAATGTACTTTTGGGCCATGGCCTGGGCTTGCTCCGGGGTAACGGCATCGATGGCCCCAGGAAACTTCGAAAAGTAATCCAACGGCAAATCGTAGGTGAACAGTTCGGCAAAGGTTCCAGCGGCGTCGGTGCCGCGTTCGAATCGCCCCGGCATGGAACGTGTGATGGAATCTTTCGCGAGTTTCATTTCCTCCGGGGTCATCTGCGTGTCCCGCATGCGCTTCAGCTCGTTGAAGATTTCCGTCGTGGCCGGCGCGGTCACGTCCGTTCGAACGTCCGAATAGGCGAGAAACGGACCTGGTTGGCGGTGATAGGCAAAAGTCGAACCCGCTCCGTACGTGTAGCCATGGGCTTCGCGCAAGTTCATGTTGATGCGGCTCGAGAACAATCCCCCGAGTTCCGTGTTCATCACTTCCAACGCTGCGAAGTCCGGAGTCGAACGCGCTGCGCCAAGCTCGTAGCACTCCAGGGTTGTTTGCGGAGCACCTGGCCGGTCCACAAGAATCAGGCGCGCGTCGGCGCTCTCCGGCGCGGCGCTTGCCGCAGCGGCAGGCTTTCCCTGCTTCCACGCACCGAATGCTTTCTCAACCAGCGGTTGCAGCGCGGCCAGCTTGATGTTTCCGCTGACGATCAACGCCGCATCATTCGGGAAATAGTGCTCCTGCCAGAATTTCACCAAATCCTCGCGCGATACCGCCTTGAGAGAATCCGCGGTCCCGATGTCCGGATACCCGTAAGGATGGTGGGCGCCATAAAGGGCCGTTCTCATGACGCGCGACGCCACGGAAAAGGGATCATCCTTTTCCTGTACTAGCGCGGCTTCCCTTTCCTTGCGAACGCGCTCGATCTCCGCGTTCGGAAAAGCCGGGTGCAAGGCTACGTCTGCCAGCAATTCCAGCGCGTCGGGGAAATTCCGCGTCAGCGTCTGCGTTGCGACAAGCGAACTATCCATCGAGGCGCGTGAACCCAGCGTCGATCCCAAATCCGCCGCGCGATCGGCAATCTGCAACGCGTTTCGCGTCGTCGTTCCCTGTTGCAGCATTCGCGCCGTAAAGCTGGCCAAGCCCGGCTTGTCCGCGGGATTCGCGCCGCTCCCGGAACGCAGCACCAAGGCCGCGGCCACCAGCGGCAGCCCCGGGCGCTCGCTGTAAAGAACGGTCAGGCCATTCGAAAGCTTGAACTCTTGCGGGACCGGCAGATGCAGCGGGTTCGACGGGCCCGGCTTCGGAGGATCCTTCCGCCACTCTGCGTCGGCGTTTACCGGCTCACCGCCATTCTTAGCGGTGTCTTTTTGCTCGGCTTTGGGTGTGGGAACTTCCGCACCCAGGTTCTGCTTGCCGGGCACCCCGTACACCACGACGCATTGATTGTTGCCGAGCTGGGCTTGCGCAAAGGCCTGGAGTGATTGCACGGACGCATTCTCATAGCGCGCGATGTCCGCCGACAGGAAATCGGGCGTTCCCAGATAATGGTTGTAGCTGTTCAAGCGATCCGCGACGCCGCCGAAACCTCCCAGCGTCTCGAGGCCCTCGATGATGCGCGATTCCAGTACGTTTCGCGCGCGCTTCAGTTCTTCTTCCGTGGGTCCGCTGTTGCGGAACGCTTCGAGCTCTGCGTTGATGGCTTTCTCCAAGTCTTCCGGCTTCACCCCGGGGCGCGCAGTGGCCTGCACTTGGAACTCCGATCCCAGAATCAGCGACTGTTGATTGGCAGCGACGTCCAGCGCAATCTGCTTTTCGTAAACCAGCTTCTTGTACAGGCGGCTGGATTTTCCGCCTCCCAGGACGGTTGCTGTGAGATCCGCCTCGGCGTCACCAGGCTTGAAAATCGGTGACGTGAGCCACGCTTCATAGACGCGCGGCAGTTGCACATTGTCCTGAATCACTACGCGACGCTCGGCGGCGATTGGCGGGGTTTTGGCGGTAATCCGCGGCACTTCCGGCCCGCGCTTGAGAGGGCCAAAATATTGTTCGACGAGCGCCTTGGCCTTCTCCGGCTCGAAGTCGCCGACGATGGCGAGGCTGGCGTTGTTCGGAGCGTAGTACAGCTTGAAGAAATTCCTGACGTCTTCCAGTTTTGCGGACTGAATGTCTTCATGCGAGCCGATGACGTCGGCGTAATACGGATGGCCTTTCGGATAAAGCAAATGCATCATGCCTTCTTCGACGACTCCGTACGGCGCGTTTTCCATGCTCTGACGCCGCTCGTTGCGCACGACGTCCTGCTGATTCGAAAGATTGGCTTGATCGAGCTTGTCGGGCAGATAGCCCATGCGGTCGGACTCCAGCCAAAGCGCCAGCTCGAGTTGATTCGCGGGGAGCGTCTCGAAATAGTTGGTGCGATCGAAGTCCGTGGTTCCGTTGATGTCGCTCGCGCCCGCCGCTTCCAGCAAATGAAAATGCGTGCTCCCTGGAACGTGACGCGAGCCTTCAAACATCATGTGCTCGAAAAGATGCGCGAAACCCGTGCGGCCGGGGAGCTCGTTGGCCGGACCTACGTGGTACCACAAATTCACGGCCACCATCGGCAAGCGATGATCTTCGGAGAGGATGACGTCGAGGCCGTTTTGTAGTTTGTATTTCTCGAATTTGAGTTGCGGCACTTCGAGCGGCGCGGGCTTGGGAGCGGCCTTCTGCGTCTGCGGAGCGGCGGGCGCCTTTTTCGCGGTTTGCGGGGCCTCCTGCGATGAGGCGGACTGCTGTCCAGAGGAGGCCATCGCAAAAATCAAAAATGCTGCTGCTCCCAGCATCAAGACATTCTTGTCATGCAGCTTCATCAAAGTTTCCTTTCAAATGGATACAGATTGGCGCTTAACCGCTGGACCACGCTCGCAGGTGTCCTGAAGAACCTTGCATTAGCTTACCTTGGTTCGCAGGGAGTGCAAGCGTTTTGCTGCACACGATATTTTGACGGCCAAGAAGCGGCAAGGGCTTTGGCCCCTTCGGTCTCCCGCTTACAACTTCACTTCGCTGATTTGGATGATGGGCTGGGTGTTCGTGTAATTCGGAATATCGGCCATGATTTCCTGCGCGTGCCGCCCAAAACTCGCTTCAAATGCTTCCACGGAATCGAATTGAAGCTGTCCGATTGCCAAATAGGGAGCGGCGGAGCCTGGCGTTCCGCCTGCAATGCCGTGTTCGACGGCCACGCCCTTCAGCACCGGCCCAAGCAGCCGCTGTACCAGCGGAATGTGGGTCTTGCAGTAGTACGCGATATCAAATCGGCTTCCCGAACTGTTTGTATACACGACCGTGACTTTGATCATCGTTCCCTCCCTAAAACATCCAACAAGAACAGAGCATGCAAATTATGCCCGGATTCACCGGTGTACCCCTCCGGCAGGAGCACTCGCAAGTTCCGAGGAGCAGGAAATATCTTGCCGACAAAGGGAACGATTTCGATATCGCCTGTGGAGGTGCACTGTGGCGTTTGCGAGGAAGCAATGCTGGATGCCACAATCAAGGCCAAAGCTATGGGCATGAGGACTCATCATACTCTCCCGCTCTGCTTTTCGTCAGCGCGGCAGGCTGCCGTCGCTTGATGCTTCTGTCTGAAGTGACTGCCCGAGAGGGATTCGCAAAACGATGAACAAACCTCGTATACTGTGAGCCTTGGCTGGCAGCGTTTGTTTCCCATGAGCATCGGCGAACGATCGACCTTGCGAGAGGCTATAGAGTGTCCGCTCCCGTCCTGAAAACTGCCGCAAATCGCAAATCTCCCGACTTCGAAAAGAACACGCGCCGCATCATCGATCTTCTCACCGAGATCAAGAATGAAGAGGAACAGATTCGCCAGGGCGGGGGCGCCAAAGCAATTGAGTCGCAGCACAAAAAGGGCCGCCTGACTGCGCGCGAGCGCATCGCCAAGCTGATCGATCCCGGAACGCAGTTTTTCGAATTGGGAATTTACGCAGCGTTCGAGATGTATGAGGAGTGGGGCGGCGCGCCTTGCGCGGGCACCGTCACGGGCCTGGCGAAAGTTTGCGGCCGGACATTCATGATTATCGCCAACGATGCGACGGTGAAAGCCGGCGCGTTCTTTCCGATGACCGCGAAAAAAGTGATTCGCGCGCAAAATATCGCCATCGAGAATCGCGTTCCCACAATTTATCTCGTCGATTCCGCCGGAGTATTTCTTCCGCTGCAAGAAGATGTTTTTCCCGATACCGACGACTTTGGCCGGGTGTTTCGCAACAACGCGGTGATGAGCGCCAAGGGCATTCCGCAGATTACTGCCATCATGGGCATGTGCGTGGCGGGGGGCGCGTATCTTCCGGTGATGTGCGACCACATCCTGATGACCGAAGGCTCGGGACTGTTTCTTGCCGGGCCGGCGCTGGTGCAAGCCGCCATCGGGCAAAAATCCTCCGCGGAGGAACTGGGTGGCGCGAAAATGCACGCACAAATCAGCGGCACGGTGGATTTTCGAGAGCCGAACGATGACGCCTGCATCGCGCGCATTCGCGCGCTGGCGGACAAGATGGGCGCGCCTAATCCCTCTCCCTTCAGCCATGTAAAGCCGCAGGACCCGCTTTATTCCCCCGAGGAAATCTACGGCATCTTTTCCAGTGATCCTGCCAGGCAGTACGACATGCGCGAGATTATTGGACGTATCGTGGACGCTGGCGAGTTTGAGGAATACCGCGCCGAATACGGCGAGACGCTGCTTTGCGGCTATGCGCGCATCGGCGGATGGGCCGTCGGCATCGTCGCCAATCAGAAAAAGCACGTGCAAACGCTGGCGCGCGGCTCGGACCAGAAGCGTATCGAGTTCGGCGGCGTGATTTATACGGAATCAGCAGAAAAAGCCGCGCGCTTCATTCTCGACTGCAATCAGAACCGCATCCCGCTCGTTTTTCTTCATGACGTCAACGGATTCATGGTCGGCAAAGACGCCGAATGGAGCGGCATCATCCGCGCTGGCGCGAAGATGGTCAACGCCGTTGCGAACAGCGTGGTCCCCAAGATTTCCGTGATTTGCGGGGGCAGCTTTGGGGCCGGTCATTACGCCATGTGTGGCAAAGCCTATGATCCACGATTTATTTTTGCGTGGCCCACGGCGCGCTACGCGGTGATGAGCGGCGATTCCGCAGCCGGAACGCTCGTGGAGATCAAGCTGAAACAACTCGAGCGTGAGGGCAAGAAGGTCGACGAAAAGCAGAAGAAAGAGCTCTACGAATCCGTGCGCGCCACCTACGAGCATCAGACGGATCCGCGCTATGCCGCTGCACGCCTTTGGGTGGATGCCATTATCGATCCGGCTCATACGCGCGAGGCGCTCGTCTGGGCGCTGGAAGCGGCGTCTCTCAACCCGGAGATTCCTGAGTTCAAGACCGGTGTGCTGCAAACTTGAGCAAGCTCGAAACCATGTTCCGCATCTTCCTGGCCAACTTCGTTGTCCAAGTTCTGCCACTCCTGATGATCGCCGCGGCGATCATTCTCGTGGTCAAGGCGCGAAAAGGTGGTCCCGGCAGTTCTCTCAAGCACTACTTTGGCCTTTCGCTGGCGGCGCTTCCTGCTGGCATCATTGCGTATATCGTTGCGGGCATTGCGGCAGCCAGGATCCGACGTGAAGGGCATTTCTACAGCGTTCCTTTTGCCGGCTACACTGTTGATAACGGCCCGATCGTTATCAGCGTCGCGCTGTGGATCGCTTTCGTCTTTGCTGCGCTGGCGTTCCTTTTGCGTCCTCGCGAGTAAAATTGCATAGAAGGGACCGAGTGGAAGAGACAATAAAAATCATCGAATGCCCGAGGGACGCGTGGCAAGGGCTGCCGGACATTATCCCCACTGAATACAAAGCGGCGTACCTCAAAGAATTGGTGCTCGCCGGATTCAAGCATATCGATGCCGTGAGCTTCGTCTCGCCGAAGCACGTCAAGCAAATGGCGGACAGCGAAGACGTGATGGCGAGATTTGGCGCTTCCCTTCCACGGGACGGTGAGCCGCCAGAGATCATCGGAATTGCGGTCAACGAGAAAGGATTGGAGCGGGCGCTGGCCACGCCGGGAGTAACGACCATCGGCTATCCCTATTCCATCTCTGCGTATTTTCGCCGCGCCAACGCCAACATGTCGCGCGACGAAGCGCGCACGCTGGTCGAGAAACTGAAGAAGGAAACGGGTGCGGCAAATCGCGGACTGGTAGTCTATATTTCGATGGCCTTTGGAAATCCCTACGACGAGCCTTGGGGACCGGAGATCGTTGCCGATACTCTGGAGTGGCTCAAGGACATACGCGTTCGCACGGTCTCGTTGGCTGACACGGTGGGTACGGCCACGCCGGAACTCGTCGGCGCCCTCTATCGCCAAGTGAGGGATCATGTCGCGGGTATCGAGCTGGGCGTTCATCTGCACAGCCGGCCGGAAAGTGTGAAGGAAAAAACCCTTGCCGCGTATGAAGCGGGATGCCGCCGCTTTGACAGCGCGCTCACCGGGCTTGGCGGCTGCCCGTTTGCCGGTGATAATCTCGTCGGCAATATTGCCACCGAGGATGTGCTTGCGGCGCTGCGCCAAGCCGGCGCCGACCCGGGCATTGACCCGGCGCGGCTGTCAAAAGCGCTCGAAATGACCAATGAAATTCGCGCAAAATATGCTCATGCTCCGCTCGTGAATTGAGAGGAGATTCGAATCATGTATTCCACGCTTATTCTTGACATCTCCGGCGCCGTCGCCACGATCACCCTGAACCGGCCGGACAAACGCAACGCGATGTCCGCTACCATGATTGCCGAGCTGCAAACCGCGCTCGATGAAATTGAGAAGAGTCATGTACGTGTGGGCATTCTAACGGGAGCGGGCAAGGCGTTTTGTTCCGGGATGGACCTGGAAATGCTCGCAGCGATCGCGCAGCAAACCCCGGCAGAGAATCAGGAAGATTCCCGGCGCATGGCAAAGATGTTCCGGCGCATCTGGAGCTTTCCGCGGCCGCTGATCGCCGCAGTGAATGGCGCAGCTCTCGCGGGCGGCTGCGGAATCGCGACGTTGTGCGATTTCACGCTCGCGGTTGCCGAAGCGAAGTTCGGGTATACGGAAGTGAAGATCGGATTTCTGCCGGCCCTTGTTTCGGTGTTCCTGATTCGCCAAATCGGAGAAAAACGAACCAGGGATCTTCTGCTTACCGGGCGAATTCTTGAAGCGGTTGAAGCCAAGGAAATGGGCTTGGTGAACGAAATCGTCCCGGCAGAAAACCTCATTGCGCGTTCGAAAGAGCTTGCCGAGCTTCTGATTGCGGCGAGCCCCGCAAGCCTGTCGCGCGCGAAACGCTTAATGACTTCCGCAGCCGCCGCAAGCGTGGACGCCGATTTGGAGCGCGCCATCCTGGAAAACGCGCGAATCCGCTGCACCTCCGATTTCAAGGAGGGCCTAGCCTCCTTTCTCGAGAAACGAAAACCCGTCTGGCGAGGCAAACCGGAATAGACCGAGACAGGCGAATGCTCGAATATCACGATGCCAAAGTGCGCGTCCGCTATGCAGAGACAGACCAGATGGGTGTGGTATATCACGCCAACTTTCTTGTGTGGTTCGAGGTGGGCCGCGTGGAGTTGATGCGCGCGCTGGGCGTGGAATACAAAAGAATGGAAAAAGAGGATGACTGCCACATTGTGGTGGCCGATGTGCACTGCCGCTATCACCACTCCGCGCGCTACGACGAGGAGCTGCTCATTCGCACGCGCATTGCGGAGTCGAAAAACCGCGTCGTGGTTTTCTCGTACGAAGTGATTCGCGATGCGGATGGAAAAGTCCTGGCCAATGGCGAGACCACGCATGTGATTTGCGGAAGCAACGGGCGGCCGAAACTGTTGCCTGACAAATATCGCAAAATCATGGTCGCGGCGGGCGTGCCTGAGCCTCACGGGGGCCGCACATGAGCGTGCTGCTGACGGGAAACGATCTCACGTTCGCGCAGCTCTACGCCGTGGCGTTACGCGGCGAAAGCGCAGGACTGGCACTCAGTGCTGTAGAGCGGATGAACGCGTCGCGCGCGGTAGTGGAGCGCCTCGTGGCTTCCGGCGCAACCGCGTACGGGATAAACACCGGCTTCGGCAAGCTCGCCACCGTGCGTATTTCTCCCGAGCAAGTGCGGCAACTGCAAGTGAATTTGGTGCGCTCTCACGCGAGTGGCGTGGGCACGCCGCTGAGCGAAGCGGAAACTCGCGCGTTGATGGTGTTGCGCGCGAACGCGCTGGCAAAAGGATTGAGCGGCATCCGGCCACGGGTCGTGGAAACGCTATGCCAAATGTTGAACGCCAAGGTACATCCCGTGATTCCGTCGCAGGGATCAGTGGGCGCTTCCGGCGACCTTGCGCCGTTGGCGCATTTGGCGCACGTAATCATCGGCGAGGGACAGGCCACGTTTCGCAGCGAATCGTTGACTGGTGGCGAAGCGCTGAAGCGCGCGGGGATCGTTCCGATCGAGTTGGAAGCCAAAGAAGGGCTCTCACTTCTGAACGGCACGCAAGGAATGCTCGCGCTGCTCAGCCTTGCGCTGCGCGAAACCGATATTCTGGTTGACACAGCAGACGTGGCCGCCTCCCTCTCGCTCGATGCGCTGCGCGGCAGCCCTGGGGCATTCGATGCGCGCATCATGCACGCTCGCGCTTACGCAGGCGCGGCTACGACCGCAAAGAACCTCGCGCACTTGAATGATGGCAGCCAGATTCGTGAGTCGCACCGCGCAGCAGAAAAAGATCCGCGCGTGCAAGACGCCTACAGTTTGCGGTGCACGCCACAGGTGCACGGGGCGGTGCGCGATGCCCTCGCACAAGCACGAGAGATAGCCGCGGTGGAATTGAACAGCGCTACCGACAATCCCCTCGTCTTTGTACGCGATGCAACAAGCGGCGATATCGTCAGCGGGGGGAATTTTCATGGGCAGCCGCTGGCCATGGCGGCGGATCAGGTGGCTATTGCGATTGCTGCGCTCGGCGGCATCGTTGAGCGTCGCGTTGAGCACATGACGAATCCCCTCACCAGCATGCTTCCGGCGTTCCTGACGCCCGAGCCCGGATTGAATTCCGGCTTCATGATCGCGCAAGTGACCGCTGCGGCGCTGACGAGCGAAAACAAGGCGCTGGCGACGCCACATTCTGTGGACTCAATTTCCACTTCCGGCAATCAAGAAGACTACGTATCCATGGGAATGAGCGGAGCGCGGCGGCTGGACGGCATGCTGAGGAATCTGCGCAACACGATTGCGATTGAGCTGCTTTGTGCGTGCCAGGGGATTGACCTGCTGGCACCGTTGAAGACCGGGAAGCTGGCTACCAAAGCCTATGAAATAGTGCGCGCGCAGTCCCGCATGTTGTCGGTGGATCGCCCCCTCGCTGCGGACATTGAAGCCGTCTCGCGTTTGGTTGCCGACGGGGCAGTTGCCGCGATTCTGCACTGAGCCGCGGTCCGCTGGCTCTCAATCCACAAATACCTTGAGCAGAGTACCCCAGACCGAAGGCATGGTCAGCTATTTGGGTTTGGCGGTGAGGAGCTCGAGTTCGTCCAGCGTGCGCGGCCAATCTTCCCGGAGCAGACGCGAGAGAGAGCGGTCGGCGAGGAGTTTTCCACCAGTCTGGCACGTGGGGCAATAGTTGGTCTCGTTGGAGGCATAACGGATGCGCTGGACTTTCGTGGCGCAGCGCGGGCAAAGCTGCCTGTAGCGGCCATGGACGGCCATGCCTTTGCGAAACGCCGTGACGTTTTCAGGGAACTTGCCAGCAGCTTGGGCACGCAGCCGCTCCGTCCAGCTTATGAGCGTGGCGCGAATGGCTTCGAAGAGGCGCTTGATTTCCGGCGCAGAGATCTTCTGCGTTTGCGCAAGGGGCGAAAGCTTTGCTTCCCACAGGATTTCGTCCGAGTAGGCGTTGCCGATTCCGCTGAAGAGGCGCGGGTCGGTGAGGGCGCGCTTCAGCGTATGGTTCGCGGAAAGGAGAGCAGCGGCAAAAGCCGACGCATCAGAGTCGAGAACTTCGACGCCACCCGGATCCAGTTCGCGAAGCCCGGCTTCTCCCGAGACAACGTGCAGCGAAGCGCGCTTTTGCGACCCCGCTTCGGTCCAGAGAAGCGAGCCTGCTGGAAAATCGAATGCCGCAAGATCTCGAGGGAGGGAGACTTTGACGCTGCGGGGCCGCCAATGCAGACGGCCTGCAATCATTAGGTGCAGAACGAGCCAAAGATCGTCTTGGAGGCCGATGCAGATGCGTTTCCCGAGACGCCGCAAACGCAGAACGCTTTTGCCGGTGGCGCTGCTGAGTGGTGGCGTCGCAGTTCGCAGCAAAAACGGGCTGACGACGCGGACGCCTTCGAGCGTTTGGCCCAGCATGCGCTTTTCGAGCGCTTCGATGTAGACGACAATATCCGGCAATTCCGGCATGCATCCAGATTACCACTGGCGTTTTTCGACGCGCGGGCGTTCGGCGCGGCTCATCGCCTTTCGAGCGATCGCAGGGTGTTTGAGATTGCGAAGCTCGTCGATGTTCTCGCAGATTTTGAGGATGGCGTCGGCAATGTCGTCCGTGTCTTTGCGCGTGCCGAGGAAAAGGTGGTGAGGAAGCCAGACGGCTTCCTCATAGGCGGCGCGCTCGGAGACAGGACAGTGATAGAGCGTTTTTAGGTTTAAGGGCGCTGTGCGGCCCCAGCTCAGCACCGGAAAATCCGCAGGATCAACAGGAAAAAGGGCGCTGCGATAGACGGGTTCGTAGAAGAGCCCGTCGCAGGGGATGCCTTCCATTTCCAGCGCGGCAAGGAACGCGGCGCGGGGAATTCCGCCGAAGTTCGCAGGCAGATACTTGAACACAAACTGATAAGCGGCAACGCGCGTGACGCGCGGATCGCGTTTCAAGAAGGCCAAGCCAGGAGTGCCTCGGAGACGCTTCTCGAAATAGTCCATATTGGATAAGCGGGTTTTAGCCTGTCGCGGCAGGCGCTCCAACTGGACTTCGAGGATCGCGGCCTGAAATTCGGTGATGCGATAGTTGAAGCCGATGAGGCGGTGGCGGAACTGGTCCGTGACGCTGGCACGCCCGCAGTTCACGTAGGATTGCGCGCGTTCGAAAAACTCAAGGTTGCTGGTGATTACGGCTCCACCTTCGCCCGATGTGAGGATCTTACTGGATTGAAAACTAAAGCAGCCAATATCCCCGGAGGCGCCCGCGCCTTTGCCACGCCACTGGCCACCGTGAGCGTGCGCGCAATCCTCGATGACAGTGATATTTCGTCGCCGAGCAATGCGCAGGATTTCGTCGAGGTCGGCGAAATTCATGGCGAGGTGCACGGGGAGGATGGCGCGCGTCTTCGGAGTGAGGGCCTTCTCAATGATACGTGCGTCCAGACAATAAGAATCTGGATCGATGTCCACGAAGACTGGCACAGCGTTCAGCAGCAAAATGGGACCGACCGTCCCTTCCCAGGTGTAGGCCGGAACAATGACTTCGTCGCCGGCTTTGATGCCAATGGCGCGCAAACTGACTTCGATGGCGACTGTGCCATTGGACAAGGCGATGCCGTATTTCGCACCGTGGGCCTTCGCGAACTTTGCCGCAAACGCGCCGGCGTGCGTGTTGGGAAACGGATAGCCGCCCCAGTTGCCTGAGCGCAGAACCCGCATGAGCGCACGCGCTTCCTGATTCGAGTAAACGGGCCAAGGCGGGAAAGCCTTGCGCCGAATGGGTTTGCCCCCGGTGATGGCGAGTTTAGGCATGGGTCAAATTCCTTTGTCGGCGGGTTTGCGATTCACCAAAAGATTCGACCAATGTTCGAATACGCAGACTCGCCAGCATCGTTGAAGGCGCGAACGCGATAACCAATGGACTTTCCTTTCGGCGCGCTCGAATCCAGGTATTCGGTGGTTGTGGCGGGCAGCCGCGTGAGTCTCTGCCACGTGCCGCGGTTGCTGTGGCCGTCGAGGACTTGGCGTTCGATAATGACGCCTTTGCTTTCTTCGTGCGCTGCCCAGGTCAGCTTGAGAGAGCCTCCAGTCGATACGACGTTGAGGGAGCTGGGCGTTTCAGGCAACACAGGCCAATCAAAATAACTCTCGTCGGCGATGGCCATGACGCTATCGCGCATGGGCAAGGCTTCGAGAGTGTCGGTTGTGCCTTTTTTCCACGCGAGCGGCCTAATCACTCCCGAAACCACGTCAATCAGCACCGGATGTTCGATCCCCGTGTTTTTGAGCGTGAGCTCGGAATACAGCGGAGGGAAAACGTTGCCGGGAAAACTATGCCCGGCAAGCCAGTACGCCACGATGGCTTTTCCGGAGTGGGAGCGAAAGCCGTACGCGAGGAAAGGATAACCGTAACGGAAATGTTCAGGAGGATCTGCGTTTGTGATCCGCGTTGAGGGATCGAATTTCGTATCAGAAAAAAGAGCGTTGGTATTCTGCAACGCGCTAAAGACAGGGCGCGGCGTGAAATCCGTTTCGTGATACGTCAGTCCGCGGAGGATGCCGAAGTCATCGTATTCATTGCCATCCGGAGCGGCAGCAAGGATCCAGGTAAAGGTTTTGACGCCCACGGCCAAATTGTAGATCACACCACGCGGAACATATTTAGCTTGCACGGATTCGTCGGAGCCCTGCCACGACGGGATGGAATTGAACTCATCATCAAAAAACGGAATGTCTGCGCGAATCCCAGCGTAGTCCTTTACCAGTTCGCGCAGGGCTCTTGGTGACTCCAGTTGATAGGCGCCGGAATCCATCGTTTCGGGATTGAGGTTCTGCCCGTAGCCGGGATACGTGTGATAGGCGTAGACGTCGATGCCTGAAGCGCACTGGCAAGTATCGAGCGCGCGCCTGGTAAAGCCCCGGTCCGGATCCGCCTGTCCGCCATAGATGACTTGGGCTTGGCGATCTGCATCATGAACGGCTTGCGCGAAAGGTTTCAGAAGCCTGCCATATTCCTCGGGGTTGCCAAAGGGATTCCAGTAATCGATGTCCTGTTCATTCCAAAGCGCCCAGTAAGAAATGCGGCCGCGAAAATGCTGGACCATCCATTGCACGTAGCGATTGAACGCGGCGATTTGCTCCGGCGTTTTTGGCGGCCAGAAGACGGAGTAGAGACTTCGATCCGGGTTATGAAAGGAGCTAAGCGCGGGAACGCTGACATCCGGCACTTTGCCGGAGGGAGAAGTGTACATCGGATTTCCGTACATGAGCTGGACCTGGATGAGCACACCGTTGTCGACAAGGGAGTCCACGTAATCCTCGACCTGTTGCGGAACGGCGAAGACACCGCGCCGCTGCTCGACCCAATCCCAGCTCGTATAGTCAGAACTGTTTTCATACTGACCGATGCGAATCCATTTGAAGCCAGCATCAAACAGCCGCGTCCACCAGCGCCGGTTCCACGGCAGATACGGGTCACGCGGAAGGTTCGAGTTGATTCCGAAACCGTCGTGGATTTGCGACGAACGCTTGGGAGGAACGTGCGAAGGCAAAGTGTGCTTTTCGTCGTTAGCGGAAACTGCGCAGGGGATGGCGAGGATTACGGGCACGAGGCACAAACAAAGGACCCGGGGAAGACCAGACAGATAGGTGCTGGCGCGGCGCAATACGAGATGCGTCTTATTGAGAATATTCAGCAACGCGCGCATGGAAGTCTCGAGTCGAATGAAGAAATCCGGGCGAATCCTACCATAAACGACGGACAAATCCGTGCCTTCGCTGGCGGCAAGGAAGCGCCAGGCCAAACCTCAGCCGCTACAGAAGACCGTAAGGCAAGTCTCGTGGCCCTTGTCGCGCTATT
>QHYM01000387.1 GCA_003223295.1 Acidobacteriota bacterium
CCCTGTCTATTCTGTGATAGTTAATTAGCATTTCAAGTAACGGCTGAGGAGATTACGGCCGTCTCGGCATCGACACTGAAAAACATGGAATTGATCCGAGTCGCGCAGCCAACATGTGAATCTTGCAGCGTTGACGGATCTCCTGCGCAAAGCCTAGCATGATGTGCGAAGGGAGCGCCCCGTGATCGGTCAGGTCCTTGGCCATTGTCGTGTCCAGGCAAAGATTGGTGAAGGCGGAATGGGCGTTGTCTATCGAGCCTACGACGAAGTATTGCAACGCGATGTGGCGGTAAAAGTTGTAAAGAAAGATCCGCGCCTTGATTGCTCGGCAAGCCAGAACCTTCTTCAGGAAGCCCGTGTCTCTTCCTCTCTCGCTCACCCTAACATCTGCACCATCCACGACGTTGGTGAAACGGAGGGCGAACTCTACATCGTGATGGAGTTGGTTGCAGGCAAGTCCTTGCGCGAGATGTGCGCTGATGCCGGACTGCCTGCGGAATTGGTCATCCGGTATGGCGTCCAGATTTCCAGCGCACTCGTCCGCGCCCATGATCGCGGGATTGTTCATCGAGATCTGAAAACCGCCAACATCGTCGTCACGCCCGATGGGCTGGTAAAAGTCCTCGACTTCGGCTTGGCCAAACGAGTAGGCGACGGGCTAATCGAGGGCCCCACGCGCACTCTGGAAACGATGCAGGCCGGCTCCACCATGAGCGGCACCTTGTCGTACATGTCGCCGGAAGTCTTGCGCGGAGAAGGCGCCGACTACCGCAGCGATTTATGGGCGCTGGGAGTCGTGCTCTATGAAGCTGCTTCCGGACGCCTGCCGTTCGAAGGTCGCACTGGCTTCGAATTGAGCTCCGCCATTCTGCGCGAACTGCCCAGGCCGCTCGGTCCTCCTGTCCCACCGGGTCTTTGGACCGTCCTCCAGAGGTGTCTCGCCAAAGAGCCCATGCAGCGCTATCAGCGCGCCGGAGAAGTCCAAGCTGCGCTCGAAGCTGTTCAATCTGCTGCAATCTTTGCCCCCGCTCCGAACGCCGAGCGAAATGAACCGCTAACCACTGTCTTGCACAGCGTGCGGCACACCCGCGTGCGAAAGGGAGATTTTCTTTTGTTGGTGGGAACGACAAAGGGCGCATTCATCCTGCGCTCGAACCCCAACCGCACGCGTTGGGAAGTCGGCGGTCCGTATTTCCACGGTCACGCGGTTTACGCCATGGCTTATGACAATCGCGGTGGGCAACATCGCCTTTGGGCCTCAACCCAGAGTTATTGGGGCACGCTGCTGCGCTCCAGCGAGGATTTCGGTAGGATCTGGACCAATCCGCAAGAGGCCAGCATTCGATTTCCTTCGGATACTGGCCTTTCCTTGAAGAACATCTGGCAGATTTCGCTGGGACGAGCGGATGAACCCGACGTGCTCTATTGTGGCGTTGAGCCAGCGGGGCTCTTCGAAAGCCGCGACGCCGGGGAAACGTGGTCGTTTGTGCGTGGCCTGTTCGATCATCCGCATCGGCCGCGCTGGGTGCCCGGCAACGGCGGATTAGCCCTGCATACCATCGTACTCGACCCCGTGAACAAACAGCGCATGTACGTGGCGATTTCGGCTGGCGGCGTTTATCGCACCGACGACGGAGGGCGCAGCTGGTCGGCACAAAATCGGGGAATCCGCGCCATGTTTATGCCCGGCAAATACCCCGAGTTCGGACAATGCATCCACAAAATCGCCATGCACCCTGCGCGTCCCGAACGCCTGTTCCTGCAAAATCATTGGGGCTTGTATCGTTCGGACGATTCTTCCGAAAACTGGACGGACATCGCGAATGGTGTGCCGTCGGATTTCGGTTTTGCCATGGTCATGCATCCCAGAAACCTAGACTGCGTGTACATCGTTCCGGTCGAGTCTGACCAGTTTCGATGCGCGTGCGATGGCCGGTTGCGCGTTTATCGAACGCACAACGGTGGCGCCTCGTGGGAGCCCCTGGCGCGGGGGCTGCCGCAGAAGCAGGCGTACGAGACAGTCTTGCGCGATGCCATGACCGTAGATTCTCTCGATCCTGTAGGAATTTACTTCGGAACACGAAGTGGGCAACTTTTTGGCTCGTGCGATGAAGGAAAGACCTGGAGCAAAATACTCGATGGGCTGCCGTCGATAGTCTGTGTGCGGAGTGCCTTCATTGAGGATGGCTCTGCGTACTCGAACGCATCTCCGCGCGTAGCGTCGCCTCCGTCCCAAAGCAAATCTCGCAAGTCTAGCCGCTCGCGTCGAAAGAGAAAGTAAGAATGTCCGTTACCTTTCATATTCCGGGGCCATTGCGGGAATTCACCGGAGGGCGCAACAGAGTCACGATTGAACAATCACCCACGACTTTGGCACAGGCATTGTCTGCTCTGTGGGTCCTCTACCCAGGTCTCCGCGATCGCATAACCACGGAGCAAGGCCAAATGCGGGAGCATGTCAATATTTTCATCGGAGATGAAGATGTTCGATACACAGGAGGGCTGACGAGTCCCGTGTCGGCAGGATCGGACATCTCGATTGTCCCGGCCATCAGCGGCGGTTGCGAGTCTTCTGTGAATTCGTGGCGTGCCCATACTCGGTTTTGTCCATGACTTTTGTTGTGGCTTAAAGTCCATACGTCCCCGATCCGTCGATAGCGGGACGTGTTTTACAGAGTGGCAGGCGCGAGGAGCCTGAATGAGGCCGTACGCCAGCGTAGAACCCCGGTAGGCGGTGTGAACCGAAGACTACGAATTCTCACCTGCAAGGTGCGTCCTTCGCATACGATGGCGTGCATGCGCAAAATCGAGAAGCCCTCACCGACCGAATCGCCATTATTGTTCGAGTTCGATCCCAAGCCAGCCGAAGAGATGCTGACGGCGCTGGGAGGCTTACCCCTGGTGGTGCAAGCCTTTCGTTCTCTGGGATTACCAGGCAGTGTGAAGCAACACCTGGTGGTGAAGGAACGCCAGCGGGGTTACGACGAGGCTACTTTTGTCGAGAGCTTCGTGATTCTGAATGCCGCTGGAGGTGAGTGCCTGGATGATTTTGAGCGACTGCGGGCGGACCCCGGGCTAGGGCAACTGATCGGGCACGAAGTACCTTCTCCGGAAGCCGCTCGGAAGTTCCTGTATGCGTTCCATGAAGAAGAAAAGATTCAACAAGCCAAGCAGCAGCGACTGCCGGATCAAATTGCCTACATTCCCACCGAGAGTGAAGCGCTGGAAGGACTAGGAAAAGTGAACCAAGATCTGATCCAGCGATTGGGAGAACGTTGTCCGGAGCAGAAGATCGCTACGGTGGATCAGGACACCACGATTATCGAGAGCCGCAAACAAGAAGCCCTGCACACCTACGAAGGGCCGCGAGGCTATCAGCCGATGCTGGCGGTGTGGGCGGAGATGGACGCGGTGCTGGCCGATGAGTTTCGAGATGGGAACGTACCGGCGCAGATGGCTCCGTTGACGGTGGCGCAAGCGGCGTTCGCCGCACTGCCCAAAACAGTGACGACCTACTATTATCGCGGCGATGCGGCCTGTCATGAGAAGGAGTTGTTGCGCTGGCTGTCGAACGAGAAACGTGAAGAAGGGCCGCAAGGATGCATTGGTTTTGCGATCAGCGTGCGGATGAGCGAGGCGTTGCGCGAGGCCATTCGGGAAGTTCCGGAAAAGGAATGGAAGGCCTACGGGGAGCCCGAGCCGGGTATAGATCGGGAGTGCGCCGAAGTAGTGTTCGTGTCGAACCAGCAAGCAGAGCCGAAGGACAGCCAGCCACTGCGCTACATCGCCATCCGGCTGCGCCAACGGCAGGGAGGGTTGTTTGCCGACGGCAGTAGCGTGCGACATTTCGCCGTGCAGAGCAACATCTGGGATTGGGAAGCGGTGAAACTGATCGAGTGGCACCGAGAAAAAGCCGGGACGATCGAGCGGGTACACGATGTGATGAAGAATGATTTAGCGGCCGGGGTACTGCCGTCGAAATATTTCGGAGCCAATGCCGCCTGGCTGCGGCTGGCGGTGATCGCCTACAATGTGCTCACGGCGCTGAAGCGCTTAGCCTTGCCGGCAGACTTATTGACGGCCCGCCCGAAGCGACTGCGCTTTTTGATTTTCCATATGCCGGGTCGACTGGTGCATCATGCTCGTCAACTGAGCTTGCGACTGGGGACGGCCATCGAGGGCCTCGCCCTGTGCATGGGCGCAGTCCGCTTATTGCCGCTTCCTTCATAGCATTTCCCGGAACAGGTTCTTATCGACGGATTTGCAGAGCGCTTTTTGGAAGCGCTTCGGAAAAGAGCCATCCCTCCCGGCTTCCCGATGGACCTCACCAACCTACACGCTTTGCGCAACGCCCAAAAGGCGCTCTGGCAGCGAATTGACTCACATCAACTCGCATTCAGGCTGCCAAGTACCCGTCACTCCTACCTTACCGACGGATTGGGGTACGTCCAACTGCCTTGACTTCAATGGGAACCTGGTCTACACTACGGAGTTTTTAGATGGCCCCAAATAGCATGCAGAGGGGCGGGACTTACATGGACAAGAAACGACTCGATTATTACAAGAAGAAACTGCTTGCGCGGCGTGAAGAACTGATGAGGACCATCGCCCGCACGCAGGAAGAAGGAAGGACGGCGGACGAGGATCCCACGGTGGATCTGGCAGACAAGGCAGCCAACTCTTACACCAAAGAGTTTCTCTTCGGTATGACCAATACCGACCGTTCGCAGTTGAACCTGATTGATGCCGCTCTGAAGCGCATCCAGGAAGACGAGTATGGCGTCTGCGCGAACTGCCAGGAGGAGATGCAGCAAAAGCGGCTGGAAGCCGTGCCTTGGGCCAAGCACTGCATCGCGTGCCAGGAGAAGATGGAGCAAGGCCTGTTGTAAAGAGTTCACATCCAAGCCGGAGATTTGCCCGCTGCGAAT
>QHYM01000115.1 GCA_003223295.1 Acidobacteriota bacterium
CCTCTACCGTGTCAAGGTAGCGCTCTAACCAACTGAGCTACGGGCCTGCAATTCATAAAGCTTAACACGGGTGGCGCATCAAACGCAGTGCTCGGCGCCTCCAAGGTATGTGATCAAATTCCAATCCCCAACGCAGTGGCGCTCATCTTTTCGCATCTTTGTACCTTTCACTGAGTTCAAAAGACACACCTAGTCGAAATTGGTTCTCGTAACCCGCATCACGCGGGAGCGTGACGCCCATCACAGCCGGCAGACAGTCGATTTCAGTAGAAACGTGCGGATTGCGACCTAGTTGTCTCTACGAGACGGCTGCCTATGCCAAACGGGTTTCGTTTTGTGTCCCGTAAAAAAGGAGGTAGACTCCTGGGCAGTGATTTCATGCGAGCCCCCTACGGTCTAGAGATTATTGAGAGCTGCCTGTCTTGCCCTTACCGCGAAGACCGTCTTTTCTGCAGTCTCTCTCCTCCAGCGGTGCAGAAGTTAGCAACCATCACTTCGGCCGCGGCGTATCCGAAGGGAGCGACTCTCTTTCTTGAAGGGCAGTCACCGCGGGGAGTCTTCGTTTTATGCAGCGGCCGGGTCAAGCTCTCCACGTCATCCGCGGATGGGAGAAGCCTCATTCTTAGAATCTCGGAATCCGGGGAAGTTCTGGGCTTGCCCGCTACGGTGACGGGTAAACCCTACGAGCTTACGGCCGACGTAATCGAACCTACTCAGGCTAATTTCATTTCTAGGAAGGATTTTCTCTGCTTCTTGCGTGAGCACGGCGAGGCAGCGCTCCGCGTGGCGCAACATCTCGGTGAAACCTATCATTCGGCGATCGCGGAAATGCGCACCATTGGCCTCTCTCACTCCGCGGCCGAGAAGATGGCGCGCTTCCTGCTGGACCTCTCTGCGAATCAGGACGAACAAAAGGGCGAGGTCAGGCTCACGCTCACGCTGACGCACGAAGAAATCGCCCAGATGATAGGAGCTTCCCGAGAGACCGTGACTCGGGTGTTCGCTGATTTCAAGAAAAAACAGCTCTTGCGCGTTACTGGTTCCTCTCTCATCATCGCTAATAGAGCTGGGCTCGAAAAGGTCTTGGGCTCTTAGCCCTTGTTTCTCCTTCCCGGAATTTGCCTCTTCCAAAATTCGCCGCGTGACGTCCGTCACATCAGTGCGTGACGCGTGTCACCGAGCTTGGCCTTTAGATCAGCAAGACTTTACCGGTATTTAGGCTGCGTAAGACGAAAGGATCTGAAATGAAGCTACCGAGCCCAGTTCTCTGCCTATCGCGATTGGAACAATGATTTTGATTCTCGGGTTGGTAAAGGAGGGGAAATGCTCACAAAAATCTCCCGCGCTTCCAGAAGCCCACTCCTCACTCTTCTTCCTTTCTTGGTTTCGTTTGGCGTAGCCGCCGGGCTGAATGCAAGGCCGCCTGCCCAGGATGCCCCGAAACCACCCACCGAGCAGGAAAAGACTAAGGCTGTAGCACCCTCAGCCGCAGATGGCGATTATGTGGGCAGCGAAACCTGCATCACGTGCCATCAGGATCAAGATCATCGCTTCAAGAACACCCCCATGGGCAGAGTGATGGCCCATCCAAGGACTCCCGAGGAGGCCCGCGGCTGCGAGGCCTGCCATGCGCCGGGCCGGGCACACGTGGAAGCCGGCGGAGGCAAAGAAACGATTCCGATGCGCTTCGGCAAGGAATCCAAGAACTCCGTAGCGGAGCAAAACGCGGTATGCGAGACCTGCCACACGCGCGGAACGCACCTGTTCTGGAAAGGCAGCCCGCATGAATCGCGGGGAATGGCCTGCGTTGACTGCCATCAGGTGAAGCAAGTTGTGAATGTGGCGCTGTCCTCCGAGGGCCGCTATAACTCCCCGCTGTCGGACGTCCGAGGATTGAAGAAATCGCAACCGGAATTGTGCTTACAGTGCCACCAGATGCGGCGCGCCCAGTTGCAGCGCTCGTCGCACATGCCCTACCGCGAAGGAAAGGTGACCTGCACGAGCTGCCATAATCCGCATGGCACACCGAATCCTAAGCAGCTTATTCAAAGCACGACCAACGAGAACTGCTTGAGCTGCCACACGGAGCGGCGCGGCCCCTTCTTGTGGGAACACCCGCCGGTGATGGAAAACTGCGCGAACTGCCATGAACCGCACGGTACCAGCAACCCGCAGTTGCTGAAGACACGCATGCCGCGCGTGTGTGACTCTTGCCACGTCGCGACGCGACACCCGACCCAAGCCCAGCCCCTTGGTTCCATCAAGAATTTCAATCGCGGCTGCACCAACTGCCATTCCGCCATCCACGGGTCCAATCACCCGTCTGGCGACAAGTTCCTACGCTAGCGAGGGAGGGCGCACGAACATGAAAAAAGTCCATCGACTCGCGACTCTTGCAGTTTTTGCGGTTTTGTTGCTCCCCGCCGGCGTGTTGGCCCAGGATAAGACGGAAGAGCACGGCAGCATCGATTTCGGACTCCGCTACGCCTGGGGTGACGTTTATGGCCGCCCGGATCTTCAGACCGGTCAATGCCTGGGTTGCGGAAGTCCGTTCGATCCCGCCTTGAAAACTTCGAAATTCAACGAGTATCGTGACGTGCGGAATGGCTTCTATGTGCGCCGCTTCGACGCGAAGTGGGAGCACGTGCTCAACTCGAAGAATAATTACGTCTCCCTGAAATCGCAGAGGACGCTTTACCGGGACCAGAGTTACCTTGCGACATTCGGCGAGTACGGCAAATTCAAACTCCAATTCCGCTACGATGAGATCCCGCACATTTACAGCGACACCGCGCGCACCTTGTTTACAGAAACCGCGCCCGGAGTATGGGGCTTCCCAGCAGCGATTCGCTCGGCACTGCAAGCCAGCACTCCCTCCAATCTTCCCTCCCTGCTCGCCGGAACCGGCGCCAACGCGGGGCAGGGCATCGTGACCGATTTTGATTTCATCACGCCGTCCATCATCCGCAAGGCAGGAACCGCCCTGTTCTCCTACAACCCGACGGCAAAGTGGAACCTGAATCTCTTGTTCTGGCGTGAGAGCGAAAGAGGCACGCGGCCGCTCGGGCTGATCATGAATCCTAGCCCCAGCGCCAGCGCCACGGCCGGCTATGGCGTGGAGCTTCCGGAACCCATCAATTACTTCAACAACAGGCTGCAATTCGGCACCGAATACGGCAACCGCAGCCGGGCTATTCAGATCGCCTACATAGGATCTTTCTTGCAGAACAACACGGGCGTCCTGACGTGGGACAATCCCTTTCGTCTCACGAACGAAACGGTTGGCAACCCACTCACTGGGCGCATGGATTTGTATCCCGACAATAAGGCGCAATACCTGAGTTTTGCGGGCGCGACAAATGTCACCAAGTACATGCGCCTCATGGGGAGCGTCAGCCCGGGTTGGCTGAGGCAGAACGACGCGTTTCTTCCCTACACCACGAACACAGCGAATGTTACTTGCGGAGACGGAACTCAGGCTTGCACTTCACTTTCCTCGCTGCCTGCAGCTAGCCTTGGCGGAAGCAAGCAGACTCTGGCCATGAACTTCACGTTAGTAACCACGGCCTGGAAGAGCGTGGAAGCCAAGGCCGCTTACCGTCACTACGACTATACCAACAACACCCCGGTCCACACGTTCACGCCGGTCGAAGGGGATGCCGGCGGTCCCGTACTGACTCCGACTGATAACACGCCGTTCAGTTTCAACCGCAAAAACCTGGAATTGACCGGCAACTGGTTCTTCGCCAAGCGCAGTTCGTTCAAGCTCGGCTATGAAGCCGAGTGGATGGATCGGTCGCAACGCGACGCGTCTCACTCGCTGGAAAACTCTATCGTCAGCGCCTTGGACTATAGCCCGACCAAGAATTGGCTCTTGCGGCTCTCGTACCGCCACTCGGATCGCAAACCTGACCTTTATCTGGATGACGTTTCGGAGGAAATTTCCGGCGGCATCCCCGTCGATAGTCCCTTCGCAAGGCGCTTTGACGAAGCCGCCAGGTTGCGGGACCGCGCCGATGGATTGATTCAGTACAATGCAACCGACAAACTGACCGTGTCGGCTTTCGGCGGAACCCTGCAAGACAATTACAACCAGCCCGGTGGGTCAAACAACGCCACGCCGCTGAACTTCCTCACCGGCACCACCGCCGCCACCAATCCTTATTATCTCTACGGAGTGCTAAAGGATCTCTCGTACAATTGGGGCCTCGACCTCGACTACGCGGTCTTGGCGCAGATGACCGTGTTTGCCGAGTACTCCCATGAGCGCTACCACAAGCGCATGATCACCCGTTACCGCGCCCCAGAGTCAACTTCGGGGACCGGTGGGTGCGGACCGAACACCCTGGGAACGGCCAACCAAGGGGCCTGTGACACAGCTAACAACGACTGGGAAAGCACTTCGCGCGAACTGGTAGACATCACGTCCGCGGGCGTGGACTTCTATTTCGGCAAAAAGGTGTACCTCACAACCTATTACTCGCTATCTGCGGTGAAAGGCAATGTCTTCTCAAGGTTCCTGGGCGATCCGCTTGGCCATCCCAACCAGCCGCCCGCCGATGATCCAGATCGTTTCATGCTGGTCGGCACAAACGCGGCCGTGGACTACCCCGAGACCGTCAACCGGACTCACGAAGTTGCCATCATCTTCAAATACAAACTGACGGCCAACCTCACGCCGCGATTCGAGTACCGCTACCAGCAATGGGATAACAAGGACTACCAGACTTCCCCAATGACACAGTACATGGGGTGCGTAAGCCCGATTCCCAACGCGAATCCCCCAAGCAATTCCGTGCCGGGCTGCACTACGCCCGTCTTGACCAGCAACACGCCAACACCCGTGGCCGTGCCGAGTTCTTTCTATCCCTACTTTGTGGTTGGTGACACCTCGGCGGCCCGCTACCTGTTCATGGGGACGGACCAGCCTTCGTACAAGGCTCATACCCTGCTGGCCACGCTGGAGTATCGCTTTTAGCGTTGTGGGAGGAGCAAGAATCGATGCCATGCGCCAGTGAGGCAAGTTGGCGAAAAAATCGCTCTCTGCTCGCCGCGGTTAGATATGATTACGACTTGTAAAACGGTGAGCGGCATTCGATGCTCGCTGCTATCTCAAACAGGGAGAGGAACATGCGCAAGACAACCAGTTGGATCGCAGGAATCACAGTCATTGCCGTTGTGCTGGCAACGATCGTTTTCCTGAGCGCACCGGCAAACGCGGACACCGCTGCTGCCGAAGCAACGTTCAAGGCCAAGTGCGCCGCGTGTCACGGTGCGGATGGCAAGGGCGAAACCGCCACGGGCAAGATGATGAAGGTGAAGGATTTTTCGTCCGAGGAAGTTCAGAAGATGACCGATGCGGACTTGACCGCCGCCATCACCGCCGGCAAGGGCAAGATGCCGCCGTATAAGACTCTCTCGGCGGACCAGGTGAAAGACCTAGTGGCGTATATCCGGGCGTTCGGAAAGAAAAAGTAAGCTGGCACAGATCAAGAAGCTGGCGGCGTATATTCGCTCGATGGCCAAAACCCTGAGGAACGAGACAGAACTCGCCGGAATTCGGGAAATGCGCTCAGCTTTCAGAGCAACCCAGAGGAATTTCGCTGATGACGATGCCCCTTGCTTTGTTGCGGTTGCTGATCCTCACGAGCGTTATCTTGATCGGCGCGCTCATCTGGCGGCCAGGCATTACCGTTTCCCGCGGCGGCAAGATCCTTGCCTTCCTCATTCTGTTCTGTCTGCCGGTTCTTTGCCTTACCATGGGCTTTTCCAATGAGTTGGAAAGATCAAAAAGCACGGAGTTCTGCCTGTCGTGCCACATAATGGAGCCGTACGGAAAGAGCCTCCATGTGGACGATCCGTCTTATCTCGCCGCCGCTCACTTCCAGAATCATCGGGTACCGGCCGGAGAGGCGTGTTACACCTGCCACACGAACTACACGATGTTCGGCACGTTCAAGGCGAAGATGCATGGTTTGCGCCATGTTTACGTCTATTACTTCACCACCCCCCCGTCTCCGGAAAAGATCAAACTCTACGAGCCGTATAACAACCGGGAATGTCTGCATTGTCACGAAAGCGCGAGATCATTTGAGCAGGGCGCAGTGCACAATGCCGACCCGGATTTGCTTCCGGCAGTGAAATCCAACCAGAGATCCTGCATTTCAAGCGGGTGTCATGAAGTGGTGCATAACGTGGCCACGCTGGGGAACGTCAAGTTCTGGAATGGAGGCCAGTAATGCTTGTCGGCAATGCCCTCGAACGGCGCATGCAGCTCTCCGGCATACTCCTTATTCTTGGCCTGCTGGTGGAAACACTCTGCCTGGCGTGGAAGGGACCGTTGGCGTTTCTCGTGTTTGCAGGACTGGGCGGACTGCTGTTCTTCTCTGGAATCGTTCTTTACCTCCTTTCCCTGGTCTCCGTCCGACACCGCCAAGAATGAAGGCCGTATGCCGCGGTCCTGTAGCCCCCCGGCGAGCATGATTCGCGGAACACGTTCTGGCTGTAGAATGCGCCTTGCATCCCGTAAATTCATGAGGCAGATTCACACTAACAGTGAAAATTCAAGTTGACGCAAACCTAAAGAAGAAGTGCCCGCGGACGGCACTGGGGTGCCTTACCGCGCGTGTGCGACCCGGCGCCTCTCCGGTGACGCTGCTCGGGGAAATGAATCAGAGAGAACTCGAAATCCAGGAGCTGCCCTTTCCTCGCGGCGTCTTGGAGGCGCCACAAGTTGAGACGGTCCGCAAAGCTTACAAGGCCCTGGGAAAGGACCCCGCAAGGTATCGTGGTTCAGCAGAAGCCCTTCTTCGGAGAATCGTGGCTGGCAAAGGCTTCCCGCAAATCAACGTTGTGGTGGATGTTATCAATCTCGTTTCGGTCGAAAGCCGGCTGCCCGTCGGCCTTTATGACCTGGCGCACGTCGTGGGAGACATCGTGTTTCGTGCTGGACGCGCGGGCGAAACCTATAAGGGCATCGGCAAATATGATTTGAATCTCGAGGGTTTGCCACTGTTCGCGGATGACGTGGGACCGCACCGCAGCGCGACGAGCGATTCCGAACGCACCATGGTCACCTCGAAAACCGAGGGCATTCTTGCCGTCATTGTCTCTTTCGGAGGGCCGGAGGACCTCGATCGCTGGACGCAGCGCATGTCTGCTCTGCTGACGCAATTTGCCGCCGCGCAAAATGTGGAGATTCGTATTGTCCAGTAAACACGCGCCAACGCAATAAAACGGGCTCCAATTCCCACCAACAGACTGTGTCGGTTTCATTTTCCTACCAAAACCCCCAATCGCTGGGCGAAGGACAGTAGCATTTCCGTCACAGAATCCTCGCAGTTCCATTGCTTGCAAACAGTTTTGCGCGGGACCATGAGGATGGTGGCCTATTTCCCTCTCGGGTTTGCGCCTCGACCCGCGGGGAAGAGCGAAGACAAGCATGTCGACCCTGAATCGCGCGGAATTGGACCGGCTCGAAAAGCGTGAGCTGCAGCTCACCATCCTGGCCGCGGTGTTTGTGCTTGTGCTCGCCGGCGGCCTGACGGCGTTCATGTATCCGCTGGTTTTCCTCCATCCCGTGGGCAACAAGTGGACTCTGCGCGTGGCGTTTTTCGGCTTTTGCGGACTAACGCTGCTGTTTGTCGGCTACCTCCTGGAGCGGCAGCGCACGGTGCGCCAGTTGAAGCAGCAACTGCTGGCGGAGCTGGAGCGCAACGTGACGTTGCAGCATCAGGCCAGCGTGGATTTGCTGCACTCCATGCCGGACCAGAATTATTTTTGGGACCGTCTGACCATGGAATTCCGCCGGGCCATGACCATGCAGAAAACACTTTCGCTGCTGCTGCTAAAAGGCAAGGCTGCCGCGGGCTCAGGGAAGCTGAACGAGGACGCCGACGCCGCGTGGAGCGATGCGGCAAAAGCGATGTCCCGCAAGCTGCGGCCCACGGATTCCATTTACCGGCTCGGACCTGACATTTTCGCGCTGGTCCTGCCGGAAACGGATGCGTTGAATGCGAAGCGCGTTGCTGTTCGTCTGCAGGAAGAGCTGCAAGACGTCCGAACGAAGTACGGCAAAGCGTTTGACATCACCACGCACAACTACCCACAGGATGCTCAGAGCGCTCACGAGTTGGAAGACATCGTGAAGTCGCTGCTTCCCCAGCAGGAAGAGTGGGAAGCTCCCGTTCCCGCCGAAGCGAAGTAGAAGGCTCGTAGCGCTCTTTCGATCCCTCCAACTCCAGCTTGTAACTCTGAGTGCGTGTCATCCTGAGCGAAGGATCTCAACTAGCGCTCGGCTCATTGCTTGAGATCGCTTGAGATTCTTCGCCCATCCTCTTCGGATGCGCTCAGAATGACAACCTTTTCAGCCTATCGCCAAGTTTCAGCAAGCATCAGTCAAGCGCATGCTTTAAGTCGTCGATCAAATCTTCTTTGTCTTCCAGGCCCATGGAGACGCGAACAGTGCCCGGGCTGACGCCGGCGCGGCGCAATTCTTCGTCACTCATGTTGTAGTGCGAGCTGTAGGCGGGCAGAATGACGAGCGACTCGACGCCGCCGAGACTCGCCGCCAGCAGAAACAGACGCACGCGATCGCAGAAGCGCCGCGCGGCAGGCAAACCACCCTTCATATCAAACGCGAGCATCGAACCGAATCCACGCATCTGTTTGGCAGCAAGTTGGTGATCGGGATGGGACTGCAATCCGGGATAGTGCACGCGCTCGACTTTCGGATGCCTTTCCAAAAATGTTGCGACGGTCATGGCATTCTCGCACTGCCGCTGGACGCGCACGCCGAGCGTCTTGACGCCGCGAATAAGAAGGTACGCCGCGCCGGGATCCATGGACCCGCCAAGATAAATGATCATGTGGCGCACTTTGTCCATCCACTCTTCGTTGCCGACGGAAACTCCCGCGATGATGTCCGAATGGCCGGCGAGGGCTTTCGTGGCGCTGTGCACGACCATGTCGTAGCCCAGCGCGATGGGGTTCTGCAACACGGGCGTGGCAAAGGTGTTGTCGATGAGGGAGACGAGCTTGTGTTTCTTGGCGAAGGCTACGGCTTTTTCAATGTCCACGAGGCGCAGAGTGGGATTCGTGGGCGTCTCGACATAGAGGGCCTTGGTGCGCGGCGTGACAAGTTTCTCGACGCCGCAGAGGTCGGGGCCCACGTGGTGAACGGTAATGCCCATGTTGGGAAAAACGTCGCGCATCAGCCTGTAGGTGCCGCCGTAAAGCTGCGCGGTGGAGATGAGCTCGTCGCCAGCTTTCAGCGCCGCTAGGAGCGAGTGGGAAATGGCGGCCATGCCGGAGGCGGCGACGACGGCGGCTTCCGCGCCTTCGAGCGCGGCGATTTTCTTTTCCGCGACGCTTAGAGTGGGATTGCCGTAGCGCGTATAGATGTAGGCCTTGTTCTTCCCTTCCGCCCACTCCTTCATTTCTTCCGTGTTGGAGAAAGTGAACGTGGAAGAGCGAATGATCTCCGTCACGATGGGGCCGTTGACGCCATAGCGATCGGGCTCGCCGCCGTGAATCGCTTTTGTTTGTGGACCGAGGCTGGACTGTTTTCCGGTTTTCATGGAAGCCAGTTTGCGCTCAGTGGAGGAAGGAAAACAGGCTCCAAATTGGCGGGCGGGACGGGAGTGATTCGTTTTTAGTTCTAAGTTGTAAGCAGAGGAGGAGAGCGGAGAGGCAAGGAAGGTGGAGTGGAGAGGGCCCCCCACCCACCCCCCAGCCACCCCGGGTACCGTTTGATGGTTATCAAAACAAAGGACTTGCAAATTGGGCAGTTCGTAATTAGTTGAAAAGAAAGAAGTTCAGAAAGTGTGGCAAAACGAGGGCAATTCGTAACTTGTTAAAAAGAGAGCGAGGGCAAAGTGCCTAACGGGTGAGCAAGCGGAGCGAACAGACCAGCAGTGGGAGTTGTTTTGAGAGACCGCGGGGCGGGGACGCATAAAATGCAGGCCTGAACCTGCAAACCTTAGGGAAGGATAGCAGGTTATCAGCCATTGGTTAAATATTATGTGGGGAACGGGCGAAATCGAGGGTTGAATGGCAAGAATGGCCGGGTGCGTGGTTTCCGGAGACAAGAGGACGCGAGTAATGGCCTTCGCGTCCATGGGGCGGAAGGATAACACGGTGGACGTAGGGAGGGGCACGATTAGGGGAATTGGGCAGTGGCCAGTTTGAATTTTGACCCCTATCGTCACGATCTAGAAAACTCAGACTCACTCGCTACCGGGAATTGGCAAGCAGGGAGCGGCAATGCTGAGCCGCTACAGATGTTCTCAGTGGCCGTGCTGACGCTTAGATCAAGCCAGGATCCTTCGCTTCGCCTGCTTGCCGCAGGCAGGCTCGGGATGACAGTTTTGAGCGGTGGTGGGAAAAGGGAGTGGGATGTGGCTGTGGCCTACAGGGATCGGAAGCGGGCGGGGCAAAACCCCGCCCCTACAAGGGACAAGGCGGCCGCCGGGCAAAAGGTAACCTCACCGAGGATGGCGGCACATGGAGGGCGCAGCAATGCTGCGCGCCAACAAATGACAACCTGCCTTTAGGTCAGATTTTCAGGAACAGCTTCCGGCGGTACATCCAGAGCAGCATGAGCCAATAGCACAGCAGAACCGCGGCCCCGGTGAAAAATGGTTGCAGGCCTGCGCCGGCAAAGCGGAAGAAGTTCGGACCCAGGTGGATCCGGAAGCTGCTAACAAAAAACTCCTCGAAGAAGTGCGCAATGCAGTAGGCCGCAATCGAGTTCATGCCGATGACCACCAGCGGGAACGCCCACTCTTTGTAGCCTTTCACGTCAATCACCCAGCTGAAAGCAGCCAGGAACAAAAAGCAGACGCCACCGCTGAAGATGGTCCAGGAGGGCGTCCAGATGCGCTTCACGACAGGGCAAATGCCTGAGTAATGCAGTGCCAAACCGAGAACAATTCCTGCCAGGCCAGCAATCAACAACTTTTCCATCGGGATGTTCGGCCGGGATCCGCGCAGCCAACTCCCCGCAATCAAGCCGAGGATCATCGTCCCCAGTGTAGGGATAAAACTCAATGTGAGGTAACCGCCCTCGTTGTAAACAAACGGATGCTCGCGAGGAAAGAGATTCAGGAACCACTGGTCGAAACGGTTTCCGAAATTGTAGTTCTTGTTCCAATGCGCAGCGAATCCCGCATAGTTGTGCTGCGCGTTCCACTCCGCCGAAACGCCGACGCTTGGCCAGTCGAAATTCCCAGGCGCTGCAGGATACACGGCCCAAAGCAGCCAATATCCCACAAGAATGATCGCGAGCGTGACCCAGACCCACTTCAGCGATTGCACTTTAAAGGAAAAATATCCAAGCAGAAACAAGAACGGATAGCCGAAGCCGATCTGCGAGAGGGTATCCTCAAAAGTGAAATACGTAATGGAATGGTTCATCGAGCGAAGGAACACGCCTAGCGCAGCCAGCGCGAAGGAACGCCACAGCGTGTGCCGGAATAATTCCGCGAAGCTCGTGCCTTTGGCCATGCGGCTGGCGATGGAATACGGCAGCGCCACGCCGACAAGGAAAGAGAATCCCGGTTGAATCGTATCGTGCAGGGAGCAGCCGAACCACTCCGTATGCGTTTGATTGAAAGCCAGGACTTTCCAAAACAAGCTGTTGGGGTAGGCCGCCGACACGCGCGAAAGCTGCAGCACCTCCGCCATCATCAGCAGCATGACCAATCCGCGGTACGCGTCAACGGAAACGTTTCGGGCTGACGCGACTCCGGGAGGCGTCGTCTGCCGCGCGATGGGCGGCGTTTCCGTGACGGGCGTTGTTTGAGTCACTGTAGCCATAAGAGCTCACCCACCTTCTACGCAACAATCTTGGTCCCTTGCGCCGATCGGTTTACGTCGTGGCCGCAAAGAAGAAGAAATCATGCTTCTTCTTCGACCAGGGCTTCGCCGTGCGCCATCTTGTGCGCGGCGATAACTTTTTCCGCGAGTTCGTTGGGCACGTAATCGTAGTGCGAGAACTCCATCGAATAAGTGGCACGGCCCTGCGTTTTGGAAGTGAGGTCGGTCGCGTAGCTGAGCATCTCGGCGAGCGGCACCTGGCCCTTGATGATCACGTTGTGGCCGCGGGCTTCGCTGCCGGAAATGCGGCCGCGCCGCGAGCTGAGGTCGCCCATCAAGTCCCCGGAATATTGATCCGGCGCGTAGACTTCGACGTTCATGATGGGTTCGAGGAGCGCGGGGCGCGCCTGCTTCATGGCTTCCTTGAACGCGAGGGAGCCGGCAATCTTGAAGGCGATGTCGGAAGAATCCACATCGTGGTATTTGCCGTCGTAGAGAATGGCACGGAAATCCGTGACCGGGAACCCAGCGAGATAGCCGCGTGCCGCGGAATCGCGAATTCCCTTCTCGACGGACGGAATCCAGTTTTTCGGGATGGCGCCGCCGAAAATGTCGTCGACAAATTCGATGCCCTTGCCGCGCTCGACGGGCTCCATCTTGACGCGGCACACACCGAATTGCCCGTGCCCGCCGGATTGCTTCTTGTGCTTGCCTTCGGCGTCGGCCTTTCCGCGGATGGTTTCGCGATAAGGAACTTTCGGAGGCTTGAGCGTGAGATTGACGTTGTAGCGCTTCTGGAGCTTGGCGACGACAACTTCGATGTGCTGCTGGCCGGAGCCGGCGAGCAGAAATTCCTTAGTCTGCGGGTCGCGGGAGAAGCGCAGGGCGCCGTCTTCCTCGAGAATTTTATGGATGCCCACGCCAATCTTGTCTTCGTCGGCGCGGCTCTTGGGCTCAATCGCAAAAGTGATGGACGGCTCCGGCAAACGCGCCGGCGTGTAATAAATCGGTGCGCCTTTATCGCCCAGCGTTTCGCCGGTGGTGGTTTCCTTCAGCTTGGCGATGGCGCCGATGTCACCGGCGTGGAGCTCGCCGGTTTCGGTGAGCTGTTTGCCCTGCACCGACTGGATATGCTGAAAGCGTTCGGGAAGATTGCGATGGTAGTTGAAAAGTGTGGCGTCGTTTTTGAGCACGCCGCTTTTGACCTTGAAATAATTGATGCGGCCAGCAAAAGGATCGGCAAGCGTTTTAAAGACGAAGAGAGAGAGGGGCTGGCTGTCGTCGTATTTGCGTTCGACACGATCGGCCTTGCCGGCGGGATCTTTGTAACCGACCTGCGCGTGCTCGTCGGGATGAGGAAAAGCATCGGCAAGAAACGTGAGCAGGCTGGCGGTGCCGATATTGTGCAGCGCGGAGGTCATCAGCACAGGAAAGATTTTTTCGGCGACGATGGCTTTGCGCACGGCGGGAATCAGGTCGTGAATGGGGATGGTGCCTTCGCGGAAGAATTCCTCCATCATCGCGTCGTCGCCTTCGGCAATCATTTCCACGAGTTGCTCGTGGGCTTCCTTGGCTTCGTCGGCGAGCGCGGCGGGAATTTCCTCGATGGTTGGCTTGCCATCGCCATCGGGCTTGTAGGTGTGGGCCTTCATGGCCACCAAGTCGATCACGCCGCGAAATCCTTTCTCCGAGCCAATCGGCAACTGCAAAGCGACGACGTTGCGGCCAAATACATCCTGGAGCGATTCCATCGAGCGTTCGAAGCTCGAAAGCTCGCGGTCCATCCAGGTGAGCACAAACGCGCGGGGGATATCGTACTCGGTGCAGTAATCCCAGACTTTCTCCGTGGTGACCTGCGCGCCCACGTGCGCGTCCACGGTGATGAGCGCGGCGTCCGCGGCGATCAGCGAGGCCTTGGCTTCGGTAATGAACGTGGAATAGCCGGGAAGATCGATAAAATTAATTCTGACTTTGTCGGACGAGCCGGAGGGGCCTGTCGGCGTCGCGGGCCACTCGGCGAAAGCCAGGCCCGTTTGAATGGATATTTTTCGCGCCACTTCTTCATCGTCCCAATCGGTAGTGGCGGTGCCTTCCGCAACTTTTCCCCACCGCGGCGTCATGCCCGCGGTGTGCAGCAACGACGACACCAGTTGCGTCTTGCCGGTGCCGCCGTGACCTACAATGCCAACGTTTCGAATGTCCTTGGTGAGATAGGATTTCATGCGAACTCCACCTTTTCTGCGATCGATGGGCGATCGCGGCGAAAGTCCGCCACCTGGTTCTTCAAGCGCGGGCCTGCGCCTGAGCAAGTTTTCAACTTAGGAGGAAGAGCGTGCCTTCGTTCACGGCGAACGCTTTGCGGTTCTTTTCCCCCGGTGTTCGAGGGTCCCTGGGTCTCCGAGCGGGCGGAGGCGAAGGAGAATCGAAAGATTCCCTGGAACGCTCTTCTTTCACGGCGGATGCTAGCACAGGGGTTTGCCGGCGGCAACGAAGGTCGTAGAAAAAAGCGGCAGAATTCTTTGCGGGCAGCGAAATTTTCTCAGATTGGAACTGTGGAAAGTCGTGCTGAACGAGGACAAAATTGCAGGGACTAGTACCAGGGAAACATTCGTATTCGTCGCTCTCACGCCTGTTAGTTGTTGGCAGCGCGAGAGTTAGCCGCGGACAGGAATTGCATCCTTGGGCCACGCTTTTGCAATGCAGGTAGGGGGTCTTCGGGTGAAGACGCAAACCACACAGCAGGGTTCATGATCAGCGTAAGAAAAGGGTGCGGAAGATTTCTGCCTGAGTAGCGTCGCGAGATGGAGCCGAGAAATTCGAGGAGGAACGAGAATGGAAGAGAACCGGGAGAACCAAGAGATTCAGAAAGAAAGCGGGTGGGAAAGCGGGCTGAGCGGAATTAACCGCTGGCTGGTAATCGGAGCAGTGGCTCTGCTGATCGCGGCGGGTGTCGCGTTTGGCTATGGTTACCGGCAGCAACTCACCGTCGGCCACCTGACCGCACAACAGTCCGTGGCCACAGCAACGATCGACCAACTGCAGAACCAGCTCAACAACGTGAATGCAAAGCTGAATGACATGGCGGCTGCGCAACAGGCCGCCGCGCAAGAGGCAGAGCAAAAGAAGGCCCGTGCGGCAGCAGCAGCAAAGCACGGCGCGCCGGTGGATAAGCGCTACAAGCAGTTGCAAGCGCAATTGGAAGACCAGGAAAAGCAGTTGAAGGACACGCAAGACCTGGTGGCGAAGAACAGGACAGAGCTCGAGACGAGCCTCAGTTCGACGAAGGACGAGCTCAACGGGTCTATCGCTAAAACGCATGACGACTTGGTGGTGTTGCAACGGCGCGGCGAGCGCGACTATTTCGAATTCGACCTGAGCAAATCGAAACAGTTCCAGCGCTTCGGCCCGCTGACGCTGTCGCTGCGCAGGACTGACGCCAAGCACATGAACTACGACTTGATGATGGTGGTGGACGACAACCAGCTCAACAAGAAGAGAGTGAATCTCTACGAGCCGATCTGGATCCACGCGGAGAGCAGTGGACAGCCGGTACAAATCGTGGTGAACAAGATCGGGAGGAACGAAGTCCACGGCTACATCAGCGCGCCGAAGTACAAGGAATCTGAACTGGCTGCGGCTTCTGCGAGCCCAGCGACCCTGACTCCAGTCTCTGACAAAACGCAAACGGACCCGAATCGGCCGAATCAGCAACCCGATCAGCCGCAGACACAACAGCCACCGACACCGCAGACACCGCCTCCGCAGCCGGAGTCCCCGCGGCCACAGTTGTAGAGTCGAATCGTCAATTCATTTGACTTGTATGGCAGGGCGTTGCATAGACGCCCTGCTTTTGTTTTGCGCGATTCCCGAAACTCGATTTCCAAAAACACTCTTCAAGCAAAAACGGGGGTCAGGGAGCCGGATCGAGCGTGGCTCTCAGAGTAACTTTGCTCGACTTGAGGACTTCGAGGGTGCGCTTCCAGTCCGCGCGCCCGGGAAACTTCAGGAGAATCGAAATTAGGATAAATCCGCCTCAGCCCCGCATGCGTGCTTGCCCGTGGGGATTTTCAAGGTAGCCGGCGTGTTCCCGTGAAATTTCTCATCGACGAAGATTTCGGCTCCGTCGGGATTCGAGCTGATGATAATCGTGCCAATACCATCAGGAACAACGGGAGAAGAAACGCTCGACGGCTCTTCGTCTGCGGATTCTTCTGTAGTGGGCACTTTCTCGGGCGTCGTGGCGCTCTGCTGGCGGGCGGCGGAGAGATCGGGATAAAAGAACCTCTAAAACGTCGGAGGAACTCAGTGCGAACCCAATACCATGAACGCTCTTCCGGATCAGCTTTTGCGTTGATGCCGACCACTTCGCCACTTAAATTGAGTAGCGGGCCGCCGCTGTTGCCCGGATTGATCGGCGCGTCGGTTTGCACCCATGTGCCGGGACCCGCGTTTGAGAATCTTCCCAGCGCGCTGACCATGCCTCTTGTGACATAAAAGGCGTCGCGTCTCCCGGAATTCCGATGGCCAGAACAGCTTCTCCCTGCCGGACTCCATCGGCAGTGATGAGCGTCAGATGTGGGAACTCATGGTTTGCAGATGGAGGGTCTACTTTCGCCAAGGCAATGTCGAGGTCTGGGTCGATATAAACGACTTTGGCCTCGAGTTGCTCTCCGGTGGTAAGCACGGCGAGAAGAGACTCCTCACCGCGGGCTAGGTGCGCGTTGGTGACGATTACTCCCGTGCCCGTGACAAAAAATCCAGAACCCGCCTTGTCGAGCCCTTGCAGATAGACCACAGCTGGTTTCGTTTGGCGCACAACATCTTCGAACGAAAGCTCATGCTGAAGGCTGGCGTTTGTACCTGAAACATTTGCAGAGACCACGCCCGTAAACGTCTCGGAAATCGGCTGCAGCTCGACCTGAAAATGATCGGACTTGAGCAGCCAATGATCGCCGCGGCTTCTACCGTTCAACGATACCCAGTTCATCGGGCCTTCCGTGAGGGTGAGCTCCTTTGTGGCATAGCCCACGAGGCTGATGCGCGCCACCATGGGATGCTCCAGCTTCGTGCCGAACGACGTTCGTGTCTTGTGGAAATAGCCGCCTGGGTATTCCTTCTCGAATGGCGTTGTGCCCATGCTTGTGCCATCGATTTCGACGCTGGCGCCCTGCTGGGTTGCTGGAGATGCGCAGTTTATCGGCGAAAGAGAGCGCTGGACACGCCAGCAGGAGGAAAAAGGCACAGACCTGGAGCTTCGAGCGGGAAGCCATGAGCAAACCTCCCCGGAGGATGACCCCAGGCTGCCATTATCATATAGCTACTACACAAGGGAAGTGCCCCAGGACTTTAGACATCCTCGCTCAGGTTTTTAGGAGAGAGAGAACTATGCGATCGAGTCCTTCCTCTCGTAGCCAGCGCACGAAAGGACAGGAAGCCGGGGATACTTCGAGAATTGGGGATCGCTGAGTGACAGTTTGCAAAAAATAAAGGCGGAACCGCGCGAGGATTCGATTCGGCGGCAATGCACGCACGTGCCGCAGAGACCAGGTTGCTGCTCGGATCTTGCAGAAGTTGCAATTTCTTTCACGGAAACAGAATAGCTCAGGGCATCACTAAAGTGCCAAACTGGAGCTGTGCGGTTGCTTTAGGCCAAGGGCCGTGACTTACTCGAACCTAGCCCACGGCACAATCGTCACAAGCTTACCCACGCACTGCTAGACTTTCTTTGGCATCCAAGATGACACTCTCCTTCAGTCCACGCTTACTGCGTAGAGTAATCGCGCTTTTCCTTTTTGGATTTGCCGTTCGAGCGAACGCGCTTGCGCAAGAAGCCGGGGGACAACAGGGACAGTCCTCGGAGCAAAGCAAACCCGGCGATTCAGGAGAGCAGGAAAACACTTCTGGAGACATTGCCGCCGTTCCGAACCGGCCTACGTTTGCCTCCACGGCGGAAATGGTGCAACTCGGCGTGTTCGAGATTGAATACGGACTGGAAGCGGCCGATGGACATCAAAATATCAACGGACTTTTGAAGTGGGGCGCCGTCAAGAATCTTGAACTGTGGTTTCTCAATAACCCAATCGAACGGGATGCCGGAACCGCAGGGCTGGGCGATTCCGGAGCGGGGTTCAAATACAAATTGTTTCCACAGAAAAAGGCGCGGCCAACCCTGTCGTTTCTCTACGTGGCCACCATTCCGACGGCGCGGCCGCAACTTGGAGCAGGGGCCGTGCAGCACTTAGCTCAGTTTCTGGTCAGCAAGGATTTCGGCAAACATCATTTTGATGTCAACGAAGGTGTGCAGTTTGTTGGAAGACCGGGCACCTCCGGATTTGACCGCAGGTATTTCAGCGCCCTTTCCTACTTTCATCCCATCAGAGGGAAGTGGGGATACACGGCCGAAATTGCAGGATACAGCCGCGCGAGCGCTGCAAACCCAGCGACGATGACCATCCTTGTCGCGCCAACTTACAACCTGTCCTCTCGTCTGGTTTTCGATGGAGGCGTGTACGTCGGAGCCTATGGAAGCTTGCCCCGCGTCACATTTTTCTTTGGGTTAACCTATTCCTTCGCCGATCTTTACCATCGGCATCACGCTTCCCGAACTCCGTGAACTCTTCTCGATAGCGCAAGTCTCCCCCAGCTATGGCTTGCTAGCAGCAGGAGCAGCGGCCGCGGGTGCTTTCGATACAGCGGGTTTGGCAAAGTGCGACTCGTCGATCTTTGGATTGATTTCGACTTTCTCGATGCTGAGCGTTTGTTTGTATTCCGTGCCGGGGCTGCCCTGATCAATCCTAAAGGGGAACTTCAAGCCTTGGACTTCGCGGTAATCGGAAAGGGTGCACTCCCAAGGCAGGTCTTGGTCCCCTACCTTTCGAATCCCTTCCCATTTCGTCGTCAGGAAAGTAGAGCCGTCAATCAGATAAGAGCGTACTTCCCCACTCTTGCCAGTTATTTTCAGCCGGTAGACAGTTTTGCCGCTTGCATCTTCTTTTCCGGCCAGTTCCACTTGCGATCCTTTGGTTTTGTAATCCACCAAGGGGCCGTCCAGGTCCGATTCATCGGGCATGCCTTTCAGTTCGTCTGCGGACATTTCGACGGCGTCCTGGTTCTCCGAGAAAGGATTCACCGTCCATCCGGCGGCCTTGCCGTCGTAAACGCGTAGGACCTTCTGTCCGTTAACGATGATTTCGGAATACAATTTGTGGGGACGCTTCAGCTCCAGAACCAGCGTGCCCTCGAAGCCCTGTGAAAAAGAGACGCGCCCGTTGATTCGCTCGGATTGAACTGCTCTGATCTTGTCGATTCCACCGCGCGCGTCGATGGATTTTTTTATGATTTCGTCGAGCGTCTGCGCCGGTAAAGAACGCAGCGGCAAAAGACACAAGAAAATGGCAAGTAGAAGTTTGGTTTTCATTCGAAACCCATCGTCCCTCTTATTTGGCGGCTGAGGACCACGGGACATTCATCCTAAAAGGCGGCAGCGCTTCCGGTCAAACTCATTCCGGCTGGATAGGCCCCGCGAGAGTTCAAAGTAATGAAACAATTTTCCCTTAGGCTCGGTTGCAGGTACATTTAGAGCCGCATGCAATGCGATGCGGCAATGAATACTCAAGGTTTGCCAAGGTGAATTCATGACACTGAGATTTCCTGTGCGACTTTTGCTGACGGCACTTCTTTTTTGCGGGATTACCAAGGGCCAGCAGGAACCCGCGGGAGAAGGCCGCCCGATCACGCCAGCGGGCATTCTGGTGATGGACGCCTCGACGCGCCTCCCCGCCGTCGGCGCCATGCCCATGAACATGCTGCGCAGCCCGGATAGGCTGGGGCACGGCGGCAAGGGCCGCTACCTCCTTGTGATGAACAGCGGCTACGGCGTGCAGTTCAGCGAAGAAACGAATAAAGCGCAGCAGTCCATTGCGGTGGTTGACTTAAACGCAAGTCCCGAGCCCTCGGTGATTCAAAACGTCTATTTCCCTACGCCGCAAAGCGCTAATGTTGGCTTCGCTTTTGCGCCTGCAGCGTCCGCCGATGGAACTTTGGCGCTGTACGTGTCGGGCGGATTCGAGAATAAAGTTTGGATCTTCCGCTTCGATCCCAAAGCCGCCGCCCCGATCCAGCCTGCCTCGCCCGGCCCGGACACGAAGGTCACCGCGCCGTTCTTCGTGATCAGTAATCCGGGCGAAGTTTCACCGAAGGACTACAACGGGGGGAAGGCAGCCCTCTACCCCACGGGATTGGCGGTGAAAAGGGACGGCAGCACACTCGTGACCGCGAATAACCTCGGTGACAGCATGACCATCGTCCGCGAGCTAAATGGCGCGCGTCGAATGCAGCGAGTGGATTTGCATCACCAGGGGAAACTCAACGAGAACATCTATCCGTACGGAGTTGTCTTGCTGGAAACCGGGAAGAAGGCGCGTGCTTACGTTTCCTGCTGGAATGACTCCTCGGTCGCGGTCATTTCGCTCAACGGCAAGGCCGCCGTGGAGAAATACATTGGCGTGGACCGGCACCCGACCGCGATGCTCTTGAATTCCGAAGGGACGCGGGTGTTTGTCGCCAATTCGAACGCGGACAGCATTTCCGTCATCGATACGGCCTCCGAGGAAGAGATCGAACGAATTGATGTACGGCTGGCGGAGAATGCCCTGACCGGATCAAGTCCTGAAGGCGTGGCCCTCAGCGAGGATGAAAAGATGCTTTATGTCGCGAACGCGCACAGCAATGCCGTCGCAGTCGTGGCGCTTTCGGAAAAAGCTCGCGGAGGAAAACCGCAGCCGAAAAAAGAAGACGCAGAGAAATCGAAGATCCTGGGATTCATTCCCACTGGCCAGTACCCTTCCGCTGTGGCAGTGGCGGACGGACGGCTTTTCATCGGAAATGGCAAAGGGACAGGATTCGAACCATCCTCGATGCGCGTGAGCAACAGCGGACTCACGCCAAACCCGCCAAACCCTGCTTTTCCTGCCAACAAGGAGAAAAACCGTCAGGGGGGGCAGTACAGCGGCTCGATTGTCTCGGGAAATATCAGCATGTTGGCGCTGCCCGACGATCCTGCCCTGGCTCGCTATACGCAACAAGCCATGCAAAACGATGGCCTGATGGATTTTGCTCCGCCGAAGCTTTTTGCCGGCGAGAGCCCCATCAAGCACGTGGTCTACATCATCAAGGAGAATCGCACCTACGACCAGGTGTTCGGCGACGTGAAAACGTCGGGTGACGGCCACGCTGCCGACGGCGAGCCTGCGTTTACAATATTTGGGAATAGCGACACCGCGCGTCGGCACAATGGCACGGCGCAGACGGTTACGCCCAATCATCACGCGCTCGCGCAGCGGTTTGGCCTCTTCGACCGCTTTTTCGTGAACTCCGAAGCCAGCCCCGACGGGCACAACTGGTCGACGGCGGCATTTTCGACCGACTATGTGGATAAAAGCTTTCGCTGGAACTATTCCGACCGCGGGCGCACGTATGATTTTGAAGGCTACAACCGCCTGCCGGATTATGAGCCGCCCAGCGAATTGCAACTCGACAAGTTCAAAGGCGATGCTTTGGCCGCGTTGACGGATTTGTTGGAAAAGCATCTGCCCTACCGCCAGGGATTCACGGATCTCGGCGAGCCGAAAACCCTTTATCTCTGGGACGCCGCGGCGCGCGCGGGGCTGACCTACCGGAATTACGGCGAATTCGTGACCGTGATTTCTTCAAACGATGTGGAGGCGGCAAAACAGAAACGCCACAAAGAGTATCCGGATATTTCGAAAGCTGTCCGCGACATTTCCAACAAACCTTCTCTCGCGAACCATCACAGCGCGAGCTTTCGCAGTTTCGACGTTACGGCGCCGGACAGCATGACCGTGGATTGCTACAAGGCTGCGCTCGCCGCCCCTCAGACTGCGGACGCCGCGGTGACGCAAGACAATTCGAATGCCAACTGCAAGGGGAATTCCCGGCTGGGCGAGTGGCTCGCGGAGTTTCGCGAGTTCGTGGCGCAGCGTGAAGCAGGCAAACCGGATCCCATGCCGGCGCTTACTGTGATGCGTTTTCCCAATGACCATACGACGGGAATCAAGAAAGGATTTCCGACGCCACAATTCATGGTAGCGGACAACGACTATGCGGTTGGCCGTCTGGTCGAAGCGATTTCCTCCAGCGTGTATTGGAAAGACACGGCGGTTTTTGTGGTGGAGGACGACGCGCAGTCCGGACCGGATCATGTGGATTCACACCGTTCCGTGGGCTTGGCCATCAGCGCTTACAGCAAGCCGGGCGCGCTGATTCACAAATTTCACAATACGGTCAGCATGATTCGAACGATCGAACTACTCCTCGGGATTGCCCCGATGAACCAACTGGACGCTTCCGCCATTCCCATGGACATTTTTCAGGACAAGCCCGATTTGACGCCTTACAAAGCGGTGCTGCCGACCATCGCGGCCGACAATTTGATGACCGGGAAGCCAAAGGACCGGGCCACGGCGGAATGGATGAAAAAGACAATGCAGCAGGATTTTGCCCACGCGGATATGGCCGATCCGCAGACTCTGAATGCCATCATCTGGTTTGCGTGCAGGGGAAATGGTTCGAGCGTGCCGCAATCCGCCGCGCTGCCGGCCTATGAGGCCATGCGCCTGGGAATCTCAGTTGTAGAAGAAGTCTCCGCAGGCCGCAAGAAAAAAGACGACGACGATTGAAGAAGCGAAAAGCCTGCAGGGAGATGCTAAACGGCGGTGACGAAATTTCCGTCTAGCGCCACGTAGCCGTAGGCCATGCGCGGCGTGTTGAACGCGAAGCCGGGATTGCCGTGGCGGTCGAGAAGAATCAGGCCGCCAGTCGCATGCGTGCGTTTAGCGAGCAGATGAACGGCTTCTCGCGCAGCGAGTTGCGCAGAAGAAGGTTCGCAAGACGCGCCGTGCGGAGAATCCACGCAAACGACAGACTGGCGCAGAAAATCGACGGCGGTTTTTGCCATCACGATTTTCATGATTGCTTCGCCGTAGCCGGTGCAGGAGACGCCGCCTGCTTCGGAGTCGGCATAGCAGCCGCAACCAATCAGCGGCGAATCGCCAACGCGTCCCGGGAGCTTGCAGCAGGTGCCGCCCGTGGAAGTGGCGGCAAACAAATTCCCGTTTTGATCGATCGCCACGGCGCCGACGGTTCCCTGTTCGTGTCCACGATGATGCTCGGCGGCATGCTTATCCAGCCTGCACTTGAGCCAAGCCTCGCGCTCGGTTTCGCTGATGAGGTCCTCGGGATTGCACAGCGCGATTCCCTGCTCTCTTGCGAAGCGCTCCGCCCCCTCTGCAACCAACATCATGTGCGGGCAGTTCTCCAGGATTGCTCGAGCGACTCGAATGGGATTCTTCATCCCATGCAGCGTGGAAACCGCACCGGCGTGCAGAGTTGCGCCGTTCATGACGATGGCGTCGCACTCCACGCGGCCGTCAAGATTCAGATGCGAGCCGTAACCCGCGTCGAAAACCGGATCATCTTCCAGAACGATGATCGCGGCCTCGATAGCGTCGAGAGCGTGGCCACCGCGTGAGAGGGTGGACCAGCCGGCGGCGAGCGCGCGCTGACAGCCGTTTTTACAAGCGTCGGTAAGTTCTTCAGGAATGTCCCAGGCGCCGCCGTGAACGATCAGAGCAGGTTTCATCGAAACGAGAATCGCAAAGCGAGTTCGATTTGTCCACCGCGGGCGAGAATCAAAGTTCGAAAACGAAGAAGAAGATTTAACACGGAGAACGCAGAGAACTCAGAGGACACTGAGAGTGCAGCGGAACCATCGCGACAGAAAATGACTCAAATATAAAAATCGAGCACGAAGAGCAGCAAGCCTATGAGGAGAAGGACGGCGCCCCCATTAATACTCGTGCGCAAAAACCGCGAGAGAGAATTCAACACATAATTTGGAACTTCTTTGAAGCGGGATTGCGACCGGGGAATGTAGAAAGGGCCGGCAGGCGTGTAGCGTGAAAAGCTGCGGTGGAAGAAGGAAATCTCGTCGTGAACCCACACCAAGAAGTTGTTTCGGTTGCGCCACACGATGGCGGCACCGAATAAACAAAGCAAATAACCGCAAAAGGTAAGAAGCCCGAGCGCCGGGCCGATCCCCCAGATCATGAAGCCCTCCCATGGCTGGCGCGACAAGCAATAAGACGCGGGGACAGAAAAGAAGGTTACTCGCCCTCGTGAATGGTTACAAGCCGAACGACTTCAAATTCCTTCTTGCCAGCGGGCGTGGCGACTTCGATCTCATCGCCGACTTTGCGATTCAGCAGGGCGCGGCCGATCGGAGAATTGGTTGAGATTAACCCTTTTTCGGCGTCCGCCTCTTCGCTGCTAACCAGCTTGTATTCGACTTTCACATCGCGAGTGAGGTCGAGAACGACAATGCGTGAGCCGTACCCGGAGCGGTCTTTGGGAATGTTGTTGAGATTGAGCATGCCAAGGTCGCCCATGCGCTTCTTGAGTTGCGCGATTTTGGCGTTGACGTAAGTCTGGCGCTCCTTTGCAAATTTGTACTCGGCGTTTTCGGAAAGGTCGCCGTGCGCACGGGCGACGGCGATTTCCTTGGGAAGCTCGACATTGAGCTCGTGGGAGAGCTGGTCGATTTCTTCCTGGAGCTTCCTTTTAACTTTTGCCAGCGGATCGGACATGGTCGTTTGTCTGCTGCGCACTGCACCCTTGCGCTGAAAAAGATGGCGGAGTCCGGGAAGCACGGACCGTGCCCCCGGACTCCGCGTAAAGAACCATTATAGATGCGAGCCAAGCTAAGCCACAAGGGCTGACAGAAGAGTGAAGCCCTGTCACATCGTATCCCCGATTCTCCCCATTCTGGCGCCCGCCCATCCACGTATAATGGCCGCTCGAACTCAAGAGGGGACTTCATGCGCTATCGCCGTTTTGGCCGAACCGGATGGAATGTCAGCGAAATTGGTTATGGAATGTGGGGCATGGCCGGCTGGACCGGCTCGGACGACAAGGAATCGCTCGACGCCCTCCAGCGCGCGGTTGATCTCGGTTGCAATTTCTTCGATACGGCGTGGGCCTACGGTGACGGCCACAGCGAGCAGCTACTCGGAAAAACTCTTCGCGCCAACAAAAGCAACTCCGCGGCCGGCGGGCCCGACAAGAAACTCTATATCGCCACCAAGGTTCCTCCGAAAAACCGCCGCTGGCCCGCCCGCCCCGACTATTCTCTCGACGACAGCTACGCGCCTGACTACATTTTCGAGTACGTCGACAAAAGCCTCAAGAATCTCGGAGTCGAAACACTTGACCTGATTCAGCTTCACACCTGGGAAGATGTGTGGCTCAACGATGAGCGGATTTCGCGCACCATCGAAGAACTGCGCAGCAGCGGCAAAGTGCAGGCCTTCGGCCTCAGCCTCAACCGCTGGGAACCTGCCAACGGCATCCGCGCAGTCCGCACTGGCCGTATCGACGCCGTTCAGGTCATCTACAACATTTTCGACCAGAATCCCGAGGACGAGCTCTTTCCCGCGTGCCGCGAAAAAGATGTCGCCGTCATCGCGCGCGTGCCCTTCGACGAAGGTTCTCTCACCGGCACATTGACGTTCAACAGCACCTGGCCCATGAGCGACTGGCGCAGCACGTATTTCGTTCCGGAAAATCTCCAAGCCAGTGTCGCGCGCGCCGACGCGCTCAAGCCGCTTTTGCGCGACGGCATGACTCTGCCCCAAATGGCTCTGCGCTTTATCCTGAACAATTCCGATGTGCACACCACCATTCCCGGCATGCGCAAGCGCAAACACGTGGAATCCGATCTGGCCGCCAGCGACAAGGGCCCGCTGCCCGCGGACCTCCACGCGCAGCTTCGCCCGCATCGCTGGGTTCGAACGCCAACGAAGTGGAGCCAGTGACGGATCAAAAGTTCACGCGGTTTGTTTCAGAGCGCGCTCAACGAGGGTGAGGCAGCGCTCGGCCTGTTCGCGCAGCAATTCTTCCTCGTCGCTGCGCTCGCGCTGCATGCTGTGAAGTTCATCGGCGATGGCCAAGGCCGCGAGGACTGCGAGTTTCTGCGTGTCCACGATCCCTGTCGCGTCGCCGATGGCCTGCATTTTTTCATCCACGTATTTCGCGAGCTTCTGCACATACTTCTCTTCCAGCTCTCCACGGATGGAATAAATCTGCCCAAAAATGTGCACTTTTACTGGTGTACTCATGGACCCGCATTGTAGCGCAGGGCGAGGCCACACAGAACAATTCTTGCGGAAGGTCAAGAATGTGTCGAGTGACCTTCTAGCTGGCGCGGAGCTGCGCGCCGTGGCGGTGCTCGAGAATAGAAATAACTTTTCCCACGAAATGATTAATCTGCGCGTCCATCAACGTAGCTTCGCGGCTTTGGAAGGTGACTCGAATGAGCAAAGAAACTTTTCCGGCGGGAACATTCTTCCCGCGGAAGAGATCGACTGTCTCGATAGAAGTAATTTCCGGGATGTTGAGCGAACGAATGGATTCCACAATCTGAGCGAAAGTGATTCCATCGGCAAGCAGCAAGGAGAAATCGCGTTCCACCGCAGGGAAGCGCGGAAGCGGTTCGTAGCGCCGGGAGGTTTTCGCAGCTTTGATCGCGGCATAAAGAGCGTCGAGCTCGAGCTCAGCGAAAAACACATCCTGGCGCAGTTTCAAGCGGTCGGCAACACGGCGCGCGAGCTGGCCGGCAACGCCTAGTTCGGTTTTAGCGATAGACATTTTTCCACGCTTGGCGGCATGGAGCCAATCCGTGCCGCCGTCGTGCCAATCGAATCCGCGAGCGTCATGCCCGGAGCCGACCAGTTGACCGATGGCATCAAGGTCACCTTTCAAGTCCGCAAAAGAAAATTCACGTGCCGAATCGTAGAGTCCTTTTTCGCGGGCTTCGCCGGTTGCCCCGAGAGTGAGCACGCGCGTCTCGAGGGATTGGTTTCCCTCCAAGCGATAGTGGCGGCCGATTTCGAACAGGCGCGCGTTGCGCTGGCCGTGGTTGAGGTTCCACTCGAGAGCCGCGGCCATGGTAACGATTCCCGTGGACTTGAGCACCCCGGCTTCTTCGGAGAGCGGATTAGAAAGCCGCGCGGGCAAAACTCCTGCGGGACGGAAAAGCGCATCGCGCTCTTCGGCCACGTGCGGAATGGTGACAATTTCGCGATAGCCCAGGCCGATGAGGCGCTCGCGCAAACGCGTTTCCGCTTCGTGATGCGGCAGGCGCGACGCTCCCTGCCGGGCGGCCGGCAAGCGCGGAGGAAATTTTTCGAGGCCGTAAATTCGCGCGATTTCCTCGATCAAGTCGATTTCGCGCTCGACTTCGGCGCGCCAGGAAGGCTGCGTGCATTCCCACGTGGCGAGGAGCGAACCTTCCGCGCCGCGGTTGTGGTCGATGCGAACGGGGGCAAAGCCCAGCGCCGTGAGGCTAGCTTCGATTTGCTTGTCAGGAACGTCCGCACCCATGACGCGGAGAATTTCCGCCCGCGTAACCCGGATTTTCTTGGGCACGCGCTTGCCGGGATACACGTCCACGACACCCGCGAGCAGTTCACCACCGGCAAGTTGGAGAATCAGTTCGGCGCAGCGGCGCGAGGCGAGTTCGGCCATTTCCGGGTCGGCGCCGCGCCCAAACCGAGTGGACGCTTCGGTGTGCAACTTCAGAAAGCGCGTGGCGCGGCGAATGGCTATGGGATCGAACCAGGCGCATTCAATCAAAACGTTCTTGGTGGAAAAAGAGATCTCCGTTTCCGCGCCGCCCATGATGCCGCCGATGCCGACGGTGCGCGAGCCGTCCCCATCGCAAATCATGCACATACCGGAATCCAGCTGGCGTTCGACACCGTCAAGCGTTCGGATTTTTTCACTCGGTTTCGCTTTGCGGACGACGATCTTGTGATCGCGGACCTTGTCGTAATCAAAAGTGTGGAGGGCGTGGCCGAGTTCGAGCATGACGTAATTTGAAATATCCACAACGTTGCTGATACTGGCGACGCCGGATGCCTCGAGGCGATCTTTCAGCCACTTTGGCGAGGGCTGAATCTTGACGTTGCGAATCACGCGCGCGGTGAAGCGGCCACAAAGCTCGGGCGACTGAATTTCAACTTTGATGGCATCGCCGGCCTTGGCGGCGCTCTCTGCGGGCTTTAGCGAAACGTGTTTCAACGCCAGCTTGTAGATGGCGGCGACTTCGCGCGCGATCCCGTAGTGGCCCAGGCAGTCGGGGCGGTTGGAACCGACCTCCGCATCAATCACCGCACCGTGCGGGCCGTTTTCGACGCTGCCGACGTTGGTGCCTGAAAGGGCGAGGCGCGAGGCAAGTTCCTGCGGCGGCGCGGTGAGGTCCACGAAGTCTTTCAGCCAGTTGTAGACGACTTTCATAGGTGCGGTGACTCGTGGAAGAGGCCGTCCGACAGCGATCTTTGTCGTCTCCCCAAAGCAAGGTCCTCAAATTGGCATGCCCGAAAAGAAAAGGATTTAACGCAGAGGGCGCAGAGTAAAGAGCGCAGAGAGCACGGAGAAACTTGAGTTGGCGTAAATGTGATCATGGGAATTGCTTCAGGAAGCGCACGTCGTTCTGGAAAAAGACCTGAATGTCGTCGATGCCGTAACGCAGCATGGCCAGGCGGTCGATGCCCATGCCGAAGGCGAAGCCGCTGACTTTCTTGGCGTCGTAATTGACGAAGCCGTAGACGGCAGGGTCCACCATTCCCGCGCCGAAGAGTTCGATCCAGCCCGCGCCTTTGCATTTGGAGCAGACACCTCCGCCCGCCGCGGCGCCGCTCCCGCCGCAGAAAATGCAGGAGACGTCGAACTCCACAGAAGGCTCGGTGAATGGGAAATAGCTGGGACGGAAACGCGTTTTGACGCCAGCGCCGAAGAACTGCTTCACGAAATATTCGATGGTGCCTGTGAAGTCGCAGAAAGTGATGTCTGTGTCCACGGCGAGACCTTCAACCTGATGGAACATGAAGGAGTGCGTGGCATCGGGATTGTCGCGGCGATAGACCTTGCCGGGAACGATGACGCGCACGGGCGGCTTCTGCTTCTCCATGGTGCGAATCTGCATAGGAGAAGTGTGGGTGCGCAACAGCAAAGGCGTTGGCGCACCCTCAGGCAAGTCAATGTAGAAAGTGTCCATGTCATCGCGGACAGGATGGAATTCAGGAATGTTGAGAGCCTCGAAATTGTAATAAGGCGTTTCGATTTCCGGGCCTTCGACAACGGAAAAGCCAATGGAGAAGAAAATGTCTTCGATTTCCTGAAAGACCTGACGAATGAGGTGGTGCGAGCCAATGGGATGGATGACGCCGGGAAGAGACAAATCCACTTGTTCTCGAGTTAGGGCGGCCGCTTCCGTCTTCTCTTCAATTCGCTTTCGCTGTTCCGCCAGCTTCGTTTCAATGTGTGACTTCAATTCGTTGAACTGCTTTCCGATAACGCCTTTTAGCGACGGAGGCGACCTCTTGAGCCAATTCTCGGTAATCAGCGTGAGTACACCAGCCTTGCGACCAAGCCAAAAGTTCCGCAGTGACGTGACGGGGTCGCGGTCGGAACCGAGCCAGGCCTGCTGAAGCATCAAGTTACGGATTCCGTCAGTGTCGAGCGCGACCTGACGGTCAAAGCGTGCGCGAACTTCGGCGAAGATCTCTGCGACGCCCTGTGCGTCGTTAACTCCTAGCTCATTCAGAGTCTTTGCCGTTGCGTTGTCAACTGTTGGCATGATCGCGAGATAGATTACACCGTAGGGGCCTGATCTATTGTGCCCCTACAGGAAAAAGTTGGCAGCGACGCTACAGATGAGCGGACGCCACAATTCGTTAAGCTAGGATTTCTTCGCCTTGGCTGGCGGCGCGGCGGCGGCCTTGGCTTTTTCCGAGAGCTGCGCAAAGCCGGCAGCGTCCTTGACGGCAATGTCCGCGAGGACTTTGCGGTCGAGCGCCACACCAGCGGCCTTGAGGCCATGAATCAACTGGCCATAGGTCAAGCCGTTGAGCCGGGCAGCAGCACCGATGCGCTGAATCCACAGGCGGCGATACTGGCGTTTCTTGTTGCGGCGGTCGCGGAAAGCATAGCGATCGGCGCGATTGGCTGCTTCCTGAGCGGATTGATAGAGCTTGCTCTTGGTGAGGAAAAAGCCCTTCGTCCTCTTGAGGTACTTCTTACGCCGAGCCCGGCGCTTGGTGCCGCGCTTTACGCGTGCCATGGATTTGCTCCTTTTATGTTGGGAAACAAAACGGGTTGCATGGACGCGCAGCGAAACGCACGCTTCACGCAACGGGTTTGTTTCCGGTTGGTACAAGTAGGCGTCGCGGTGCGACCGTATAGCGGGCCGGATCAACGAAGTCGTCCGCGGTTCGCGGGCGATGCCGGGCTAAAGCCTGACCCCTACAAAGGCTCCGGCAAGGCCGGAGCCGATCGGCCGGCAGGCACCCGTGAAGCGCTGCCTGGCACGAAAATCGAATAGCGAAATTCGAACTGCGAAACTCGAAACTGCGTCGCCTAAGGCGCTCTAGCCGTAGGGCAGCATCTGCTTGATGCTGGCGACGTCGGACGGGCTGACCGTCGTAAGCTTCTTGAGCTTGCGCATGCGCCCGGAGGCCTTGAGGCCTGTAAAGTGGCGCTTGGCGGTATGTCCCCGCAAGATCTTGCCGCCCGCAGTGACTTTAAAGCGCTTGCGTGCGCCGCGATGGGTCTTCAACTTCATTTTCGGTTTCGAAGCGTTTCTTGGCATTGCGAAAATCCTCTCTGGAGTCCAACACAGGCGGCCTACGAAGACCGGCCCTACAGAATCTGTTTGCGCGGTGAAACGCGCGGGTTACTGCGACTGCTGCGCGCCGGAGGCCGTTTGTCCAGCCGAGGGCCGGGAGGCGCCGGTACCCTTCTTGGGCGCCAGAAGAGCCACGAGAACGTTGCCTTCCATGCGCGGCATGGTCTCGATCTGCCCCTGATCACCGATCTCGAGCAGCAAGCGGTCCATCTTGGCGCGTCCCACTTCCTGGTGCGCCATTTCGCGGCCGCGATGAAAAATCATGGCGCGCACTTTGTGGCCCTCCCCGAGGAAGCGGAGGATCTGGTTTTTGCGAACCTGATAATCGTGCTCTGCGGTGTTGGGCCGAAACTTGACTTCCTTCAGTTGCGAACCGCGGCTGCTCTTGCGCTGCTCGTGCGCCTTCTTGTTGAGCTGGTACTGATATTTTCCGTAATCGGTGATTTTGCAGACCGGGGGGTCGGCGGTGGGAGAGATTTCCACCAGGTCCAGGCCCTTTTCGCGCGCCAGTTTCATGGCCTCGAACGGTTGCATGACACCGAGCTGGCCGCCATCCTCGTCAATCACCCGGATTTCGCGTGCGCGGATGCGCTCGTTGACGCGCGTGCGGTCACTCGGCCGGAAGTTGCGTTCAGCGATAAATCCCCCTCAAAAGCGATAGGCACCTGCCTTCCCCGAAACAACCAGGAGCTGGCCCCGAATCCAAAAACACCGGTCCACGGGGCAAAACGCCACCCGGGACAGGTTTCAAAGTATAGCATGCACAGCTGGCGGAGCAGCAAGAGACAAAAAGGGCGGAGTGGGTCCATTTCCAAACGGACCCACTACCAAAAGGGCAGGTGGTGGCGATAGCTCAGGATGAGAAAGCCCATTGACCCTTTGGGCCGACAAAAAGCGCATGCAGTTGAGGTGTTTTTGCATATTCGACTGTAGTATCCAATTCGAGGAGTGCGGCGAGTTTGGTTAACTCCTGCACTTCCGGCGTGAATGCACCAAAACGACCGAGACTGCAGCCGGAAGGCGCGTCCACGGAAGGGTGAATGGAGTCCTCACTCCATTCGATGAAAAACGGAAGCACGCCGCGGTGATCGTCTTTCAGCCTGAGCGCTTTCCAGCGCAGGAGTTTGCCGTCCGGGCGCCGGCGTGAACCGGGCTGAGGACCTGCGAACTCGATTCCCTCTTGGCGCAGTCGTGCGGCGAATTGATCCAAATCGTCGCGATGCGCGGCCCAGCCGATGAGCTGTGGCTCCGTTAGCTTGGTAATGGCGGAGTACTGCTGCACGCCGGGCTGCTCGGGGTCGGGCGCGATGATTTCAAGGTAGTGGCGCGTGCCGAGCGAAAGAAGTGCGTTTTGTGTGCCGCGGCCGGGATGGACGCCGCCGAAAACGGCGCGCACACCGGTGTGCTCCTCGACGAAGGCGACGCCGCGATCGAGATCGCTGCAGCCGAGAAGAATGTGATCGAGCAAAGAAGGTGCGCCCTCCGCTGCCCAAGAGATGGACGGCGCGATGGCCGCTCCTGCGGTGACGGCAAGGAAAGTCCGGCGCGATAAGTTTTGCATTTCGGCTTCGTCCTCGTACGGGAGATTACACTTTTGAACGGAGAAAGTGGAGTCGCAGCATAGCCCGGGAATTCGCGGGGGCTAGGGTTGCGCGAGCTTGCGAGCGAGGATGTAGGCTCGACGACTTTGGTATTCGACTTCCGGCGCGTAAGGATTGCGCTCGATCGAATCTTCGATGGCAAACCCGGCAGCGGCGAGATAGCGCTCGACCTCTTTCCTGCCGAAGAAGACGAGGTCCAACGAGACTTGATGCCCCCACAAGTTCTCCTCGCGCAGAACTTCGATGCCCACATGAAAAGCAAGGAAGACAAGACCGCCGCGCCGGAGAACGCGGAACATTTCACCGAATACCTGGGGAATATCGGCTTTGGGAATGTGCACGATGGAGTAGAAGGCCACGATGGCGGCCCACGCGCCGTCTCCGATGTCGAGTGCCAACATGTTTCCCTGACGAAATTCGATGGCCGGACTCAGTTTGCGGGCTTGCTCGAGCATGCCCGGAGAGAGATCGATGCCGAAGATGTCCACGCCGCGGTCGCGCAAGTAGCGCGCCACGTGGCCCGGACCACAGCCGAGTTCGCAGACGCGGCCAGCACCTTTGATACGAGCGGCGAAGTCGTCGAGAACCATGCGGTCCATCGGCTTGTGTTCGAGTTCGCCAGAGATTCTTGCGGTGTATTCCTCGGCGATGCGGTCGTAGCTGGATTGACAGTCAGAAAGTTTCTGAGGATCCATGGGCACCCTTGAGAGTTTGTACGACCCTTCGGGATTATGTCAGATTTTGCGCTACAAGCTAACCGTGGAGGACTTCAGCCCGCGCTTGGAAAGATACGCGTACCAGAAGAGGCGGGCGGCGACGGCGCGCCAGGGACGCCAGGGTGCGCTGAGGGCCTCGAGTTTCTCCGGAGAGGGGCGCTTGCGGAGGCGCTTCACTTCCTGCACGGCGGTGGCGAGTGCGAGATCGCCGATGGGCCAGATGTCGGGACGGCGGAGTGCGCTCAGAAGATAAATGTCGGCAGTCCAGCGGCCAATGCCCTTGAAAGCGATGAGCATCTTGCGAGCTGAGTCGTCGTGGAGATCGTGGAGGTAGCGCAGGTCGAAGTGGCGGCGGGCGAGAGATTCGGCGAGCAGGCGCGTGTAGAGAGTTTTTTGACGGCTGAAACCGATGCGCAGCAATTCGGCGTCGGTGAGTTTCAGGAAACGCACGGGAGTAAGCGGGCGGACGGCGGCGTTCAGCCGATCGAAAGCGGCTTTCGCGGAAGCCAGAGAAACCTGCTGCTCGAGGATGATGTAAACGAGTGTGGGAAAGCCTGGCTCGCGGACCCAGAGCGGAGGTCGGCCATAAGTCTGCACGACTTCCGCCAAGTGCTCGTCGCGCTCTGCGAGGAAATCCACGCCTTGAGCGAACAGCTCTTCATTCAAGAGCATGTGAGTTCGGCACGGCAATTACAATAGATGCATGCAGAGAATTCACATTGCTGCCAGATGCCCACATGGGCCAAAGGAATGCCGCAGCTCATGGGATTTCCTCTGCTTGGCTCACTTCGAATTTTTCCATCCTTCGGCCAGCAAAACACCAAGCTTTACTACTGCTGTCCAAAACCTTGAGTCGGTATCAAATAAAGCACGCTTCCCAGCGCGGCCAAAACGAAAACATAGTACACGGCAATCTTTGGGCTGGGCATCGGTGGCAAATCCCTGGTAAACAATCGATAGGTCACACCTCCGGCAACGAGAAAGAAAAGGCCGTTGCCAGTAATGGCCCACAAGGCGAGGCACGAGGCCAAAAGCACAAATCTCTCTGTCTTGGAAAGTGCGTTGGCCGCCTGTCCGCCATCCAGAACCCAGATGGGGATCAGGTTCAGGATATTCAGCCAAGCGGTCGCGCTCGCCAGCGCTGCCCAAACACCACTTCCGGTCTTGTACCACATGACAGCGCAGACTGCGGCGCCAAGAAATCCGGCCAAGGGCCCCGCGAGGCTCACGGCGGCGCGAGTTGTCCGCGTGACCCCGAGTGCCTGCCACCGAACGTAAGCCCCGAGCCCTGGAAGGAATACCGGCATATCCGCCGGAAGGCCGCGGCGCCGGATGTCGATGTAGTGCCCCATCTCGTGTACAAAAATCAAAAGCACGAATCCGACACCGAACGCCGCGCCATAAAGACTCCAGTACAGGGCCATGAAGGCGCCCAGACTTAGAAGGAATTTCAGCTTGAACAACGCAGTCAACAGTACTTTGCTTTTTGCGAGAAGAATCGCGACTGGGGCAAGCGGGCCGAGCTTCTTTGCCCACTCATTTTTTGGATGCGCTGGCGCGTGCTTTGCGGCAAGCTCCAGCTTGTAAACTTTGCCCCGAATCCATTCGGCTTGCGTCGAAGTTGGAGGAAGCAGCGGCAGGGCCTTGAGCCACTCCTCCCGCGCTTGCGTCAAATTGTCTTGTTCTTCGAGCGAGTTCGCGCGAGTTGAAATGCGGGCCAATTCTTCACTGTAGAGAAGAGCCTGACACTTCTCACAGGCAAGGGCTCCTAGCGGCACATCCTGACCGCAATTGTGGCAGTTGCGGATTGGTTCAATAGGAGGAGGCGCCGACACGGGAATGAATTCACTAAGTGGAGGCAGGAGTCGCGGGCGCTCGAGATTGGAATGGCCCGACAATGTCTATCTTGGGCGCGCCAGTTTGTTGCCACGCAAATCTTATCCCAACGAATAAGATTACCAGTCCAATCGCGCCGCCGACCGAATTCTGCAGCTCGAGAAATGGGGAAGCGAGTCCGAGCAATGCAAGGGCTCCCAGGGCCGCAAGAAAGTTCATTTTCGGTTTGCTATCGGAAGCGGCCGGATTGTCGGGCTTCGCCGGAGCGGAACCAGAACTGCTCGCGTCTATGCTATTGGATGGCGCGCTTGACGGAGCAGTTTGAACCTGGGGAGGTTTGGCGGCTTTTTCCTTTGAAACCTGCGAAATGTAGATGGGAACAGCAGCCATAGAAACCGCGGCATACGTCAATCCAGCCGCCACGATCTGATAGCGGCGTCCGCCGACGCCATTGGACCCCTTCCGCATGGCTTTCCCAATTAGCCACCCCACCGCCAGAGAAACATATCCAATCTCAATGCCAGTGATGATTCCAAACGCAGCATAGAGAATCAGACCGAGAATTGCCGCGCCGACGCCGAATAAAAGCGCTCTAACAAAGGCCGCATGGCTGTCTTTTGGAATCTGGCTTTGCAGCTGATTGGTGCAGCGCTCGCAAGCCATAACACCATTAATACGATAGTACGTGCCAGTGATCGGCTGCTTACAGGATTTGCATGAGTCGCCACTCGCAGCGTACTCCGCGGTTGCAAATTGCGGGGTAGGGGTGTTGGGCGGCGTGGACATAGACGAAAACTTACTACAATACAGCAACAGCGCAAAAGTGGATTTTTGGGCGGCAAGCAATAGTGAGTTACTAGTGTATCGCGCGGGAGGCGACTTCGCGCTGGAGCGACGCAATGACTTCCCCGAGCGGCTTGGGGCCAAGGTCGCCTTTGGAGCGATGGCGGACGGAAACGGTACCTGCTTCGGCTTCTTTGGCACCGACCACCAGCATGTAGGGAATTTTCTGAAGCTGCGCGTCGCGGATTTTGGCGGGCAGCTTTTCGTTGCGGTCGTCGAGGTGGACGCGCAGGTTGGTGCTCTTGAGAGTTTCGGCGACGTGCTTCGCGTACTCCGCCACTTTTTCGCTGACGGGGCAGATTTCCACCTGCACGGGCGCAAGCCAGAGCGGAAACGCGCCGGCGTAATGCTCGATGAGAATGCCGAAGAAGCGCTCGACCGAGCCGAGCAGCGCGCGGTGCACCATGAGCGGCTGATGCTTGGCGCCGTCTTCGGCAACGTATTGCAAGCCGAAACGCGCGGGCAAGTTGAAGTCGAATTGCACGGTCGTGAGCTGCCAGGGACGGCCGATGGCATCAATGAGCTTGATGTCGATTTTTGGGCCGTAGAACGCCGCTTCGCCGGTGATGGTTTTGTAGCGAATGTTCATCTTCTTCATGGTCGCGGCGAGCGCGGCGGTGGCGCGGTACCAGTCTTCGGGCTTGCCGGCGTAATTCTCCGGATGCGCGGCGTCCCAGTCGGAAAGCTCGACTTCGAATTTGTCGAAGCCGAAATTCTTCATGACCGCAAACGCAAAATCCACGCAGGCTTCGACTTCCGACTCGATTTGCGAAGGCATGCAGAAGATGTGGGCGTCGTCCTGGGTGAAGCCACGGACGCGCAGCAAGCCGTGAAGAACACCGCTGCGTTCGTAGCGATAAACCGTGCCAAGCTCGGCAAGACGCACGGGCAAATCGCGGTAGCTGTGCAGCTTGGATTTGTAAATGAGGATGTGGCCGGGGCAATTCATGGGCTTGAGCTGGTAATCCGCTTTTTCCACCTCGACCGGGCCAAACATGCTGTCCTTATAAAAGCCGGTATGGCCGCTGGTTTTCCAGAGGTCGCGACGCATGATATGTGGCGTGTAGACGAGGTCGTAGCCGCGCTTGAGGAGTTCATCGCGGAGCCAGTCCTCGACAATCTTTCGAATGAGGCCGCCCTTGGGATGCCAGAAAATGAGGCCTGGGCCGGCCTCCTCCTCGATGCTGAAGAGATCGAGCTCGACGCCCAGCTTGCGATGATCGCGGCGCTTGGCTTCTTCCAGGCGATGCAGATATTCGTCCAGCTCTTTTTGCGTGAAGAAGGCCACGGCGTAAATGCGCTGAAGCTGGGGATTGCCTTCCTGCCCCTTCCAATAAGCGCCGGCGACGTTCATTAATTTGAAAGCCTGAATGCGCTTGGTGGACGGGATATGCGGGCCGCGGCAAAAGTCGATGAATTTCCCGGTGGTGTAGAAAGAAACCATCGGCTCAGCAGCTTTTTCCTCCACGAGCTCGCACTTGAAAACCTGATTGGATTTTTTATAGAGGTCGAGAGCTTCCGGCTTGGGAATCAGCTTGCGCTCGTTCGGCAGGTCTTGAGCGGCAAGCTCATGCATCTTTTTCTCAATGTTGGCGAGGTCTTCCTGGGTAAAAGGCTCGTCGCGCAGAAATTCGTAGAAAAAGCCGGTGTCGATGGGCGGGCCGATACCGAGTTTGACGTTAGGAAAGAGTTCCACCACCGCGGCGGCCAGCAGGTGGGCCGCAGAATGCCGGAACACAAAAAGCGAGTCGGGATCTTTTTCGGTCAGGATTTGGAGCTTCACGTCGCGCTCGAGCGGGCGCCGCAGATCGATGAGTTCGCCTTCCCCGTCGTTGGGCTGGGCCACGCGTGCGACCAGCGCGGCGTCGGCAAGGCGCGGTGAGATGCTGCGGGCGATGTCCGCGGGCGTGGTGCCCTTGGGAACATCCTTGACGCTGCCGTCCGGCAATGTGATGTGAATCTGCTCCATGTGCGCCTTCACTCGGAAGGAGAAACAATAAGCTTATCGGCGGCCTCTCGTTGGGTCAAGGCGAAGGCTGTATGGCGAAGGCTGTATGGTAATTGGATGGCCGAAAAACACGGGGGCGGACGCAAGTCTGCCCCTGGAGAAAAGCGCTAGAGCTGGGCGCGCAGAACGAAGGCTAGGGATGGATCTCCCAAACTCCGCGGCCGAACGTGGCGATGCGAAGGAAACTGCCATCGGGCGATAGATACAGGTCATCCACTTCCACCATCGGCAGACCCGCGCCGAAGCGAGACCACGAAGCACCGGCATCCGAAGAACGATAGACGCCCAAGAAAGTAGCAGCGTACGGAACGAACAAACGAAACGCCGCCGTTCGTGGACTTGGCCACACGGGCGGCGGAATTCGGACTCTCCGAAGCGATATACAGAGTGTTGTTGTCGACCCATTCGACGTTGGAGTTGAAGCCCGCCCATCCGGACACAGTTCCTATGAGGCCCGTTTGCGACCAACTGACTCCGCCATTGTGCGTCACGACGACGAAGCCGCCGTTGCAAACCACGGCGACGTGCGCAAGGCCTTCTACGGCCGGACTGACGCCAATGCCGTGCGGGGTATCACGGAAGATGCGAGTGGCACCGATTCCGGGCGAGGGAGGCGTATCCGGAATCGGCGGATTGGCACTGGGGTTCCCAGGGATCGTGGTGTGCCCGATGTCCGTCCAGAGCGAGCCGGCACTCGAAGTAGCGTAAATCTGGCGGCTCGTGTAGGTGAAGAAGTCCTGGCCCGAGGGGTGGCCTGCGGCGCTAGGCGTGGCGTAAGCAGAGAAGAAATTTCCAAACGTTCGGTTGTTGATTCCATTTCCAGCAAAACTCCACTTGGCTTGCGTGTTCGGTGGATTGTTGGTGGAGCGGCGCACCCTCGTGCCGGGGAAGCTGGTGAAGGCCACGTCAAAGTTATTGTCTGACATGCTCCAGGCCGTGCCGACGCCGTCGCCGCCGAGGGTCTGCTCCCAGAAACTGGTGCCTGCCACGCGCGTGAAGGTGCCATTGTCCTGCGTGCCGATGATGGAAATGCTCGGAGTGTGGGGAGAAGTAGCGATGGAATAAGCGAGAGTACTGACGATGCCTTCGTTCTTGCCATCGTCCCAAGTCGCGCCGCCGTCGCTGCTGATGAACAACCCACCGTCCGTTCCGAAGAGGAGCGACTTTGTCACCGGCGAGATGGCCGCCGCATGATAGTCCGCGTGAACATAAGGCATCTTGAAGAGGGCGAGCCAGTCGGCAAGAATCCGCCAGGTATTGCCGCCGTCCACCGTCTTTGCAGAACTGAGTTGCCCGCCAATGTAGACGGTGTTGCGATTGGCATCGTTGGGGTCAACCAGCAACATGTGGTTGTAAAACGCCTGGCCCCCCATGATGTTCATGTTCGCGGCGTCGGGATTGGGGTTCACAGGCGTTTTGAAAGGGAGACCGATGGGTGTCCAGGAAGCCCCGCTGTCCAGGGAGCGGAACAGATCGAGTTGGCTTCCATCACCCTGTCTCGCGGCGAAGGCATAGACGGCGGAGTCGCCCGGCGCGCCCACGCCGAGGGTAGTGCGGCCTGCAGACACGGTCACAGGAGTCGGCGTGGACGGAAAAGTTTCCTGCAAAGCCGAGAGGGGCGCCCAAGTGGCGCCATGGTCGGTTGAAATCACGAGTTTGCCCAATCCGTCGGTCGAAAAGCCAGCAAAGGGAGACTCGATCGAAGCCACCCAGCCCCTGCTGGTGTGGACGATACTCCAAACCGTTTGGCTGAAAGTCCCCGCAGAAGTGGGGTAGAGGAAAACGGCGCTTGACGTCGCGGACGCTTGCCGCGCTGCTGGAGCCAAGCGTGAGTCGTACAGCGGGGCTCCAAGTATCGCCCCCATCCGTGGTTTTTAGGACGTAAGCGCCGGCGGCGGCGTTTCCATCGAAGGGGTCTCCGAGCCCGAGATAAATCGTATTGGCGTCCCGGCCGAATGCAGCCGCTCCTCCGGAGGTGGTGCCCAGAAAATCGGTCTTCGACGTCCAGTGAGGCTTGTTCGAGGAGAAATCGTTCGTTTTCCAGAGTCCTCCCGACGAAGTAAGCAAATACATCGTATTTGGGTCCGACGGATGCGGCAGGATCGTGCGCATGCGGCCGCTGTCCACGACCGTGCGCAAGACGCCGTTTTGAATATGGTTCGATTTGGTGGGCCCGATCGAAAACCAGACGGGAGTGCCGGGAGCCAGCGAAGCAGCTCCAACGAGCTGCGGGAACAAAGACCGCTGCTGCTGTGCTTCAAGCATCACGTCGCCGGCAAACCCGGTGTTCCCGCCGCGACGCTGCAGATTAGCCTCAGTACGAAGCATGGCGTCGTCGGCATCGTCTTCCGTTGTCCAATCAGGGGTGAGCAGGTACGGACTGGCGTATCCGGAATCGTTGGCATCCGAGGAACCCGTCCCCTGCGAGGCGGCTAGGGGCAAAGGCTGAGGCACCACAGGCGAGTCCAGGCTGCCCGGATCCTGGGCAGCTCCTTGAATCAGAAAAGCCAGAAGGAAAACAAAAAGAATGGCTGGGATTGCGCGCATAGGAGTAGAACCTCCGTTGGGCAGAATGGGCCGCAGCGCCGGGGGAGTTAGCTGAGCGACTGGCGAGCGAGATTCTACTCCGGGTTCAGGGAGTACGGCAACAACCTCGAAGTGAAAGTAGAGTCCTAATTTGCGCCGAGCTGGAAAACTCTATGACTCGAACGTCCAGCGTCCGCCGGCTATGGTGCGCTCGACGGGAATGTTGACGAGCGTTGAAGGATTCTCTTTCAACGGATCGCGGCCGAGAACGACCAGGTCCGCGAGCTTGCCCACTTCGATCGAGCCTTTCAAATTTTCTTCGTACGAGGCATAAGCCCCGTTCAGCGTTCCAACTCGAATCGCTTCCTCCACGGTAATACGCTGTTTCGGTCCCCAGACGTTGCCTTTCGTGTCGGTGCGCGTGACTTCCGACTGCAGCGCCATCATGGGAATGAATTCTCCCGGAGGATAGTCGGAAGCCTGCGTGGCGCGAATGCCGGCATCAAGAAAACTCCGCAGCGCAAACATGTGATTGAGTCGGTCGGCACCGTAATAGCGCATTTTTTCGCCATGATAATAGACGTAGGTTGAAAAAGGCGTGGGAATGGCCCCCAGAGCCTTCATTCGCGCGATGAGACGGTCATTCACCACGGTGCAATGTTCAAGGCGAAACCGCGGATCGCGGCGCGGGCTCTCTTTTTGCAGGCGCTCGTAAACACGCAGCGTGGTGTCGATGCCCACGTCTCCATTAGCGTGCGTGCCGATCTGCCAACCCGCCAAATGCGCCTTGCGGCCGTGCGTGTAGAGTTCTTCCTCAGTCATGACTAGGATGCCGTAGTCGTTCGGACGGCCTTCGTAAGGTGTTGAGAGGCGCGCGGTGCGCTCGGAAATCGACCCGTCGCAAACCAGCTTGACCGCGCCGATGCGCACCCATTCATCGCCAAGCCCGGTGCGATTGCCTGCGGCGATCATGGCATCCAGAAAATGAAAATTGATGAAGCAATAGGCGCGATAAAGCAAATCGCCCGATTCATAGGCGTCCTGATAGGCGCGAAGATCCGTAGGACTGCCCTGCGCTTCGGTGCCGGAAGTAATTCCCGTGCGCGCCAGCATTTTGGAAATGAGCTTCACGCCCTCGCGATGATCGTCGCGCGTGAAATTCTGTGGAATGGCTTTATCGAAGAGAGCGTTGCCGCTCTCTGCGACTCGCCCCGTTAGTTTTCCTGTCGCCGGATCGCGATCGATTTTGCCGCCTGGCGGATCAGCGGTCTTTTCGTCAATCCCCGCCTTTCGAAACGCGAGGGAATTCGAATAGGTGGTATGCCCGCCGCGATGTGCGACGTGCACAGGATGATCGGGAACCGCTGCGTCCAGATCGGCAACCGTGAGCGGGCGGCCTTCTTCGGTTTTAGTATCATCATATTTGAAGCCGAGAACCCACTCGCCCGGAGGCGTTTTTGCCGCGCGCTCGCGCAGGGCGGCCTGAATCGCGGAAATTGAGCGCAGGTCGCAGTCCACCATGCGGAGATGCATCAAGCCGGCCTCGGCGGGATGCGAGTGCGCGTCAATGAAACCCGGGATGACAGTTTTTCGGCCGAGGTCGATTTTCTTGGAAGCGGCACTAGCAAGATTCAAAACGTCGGAATCGCTCCCCACGGCAAGAAATCGGCCTCGCGCAATAGCCACGGCCTGGGCGCGCGGCTCCCGGTCATTCACCGTCAGAATGTTTCCGTTATAAAGGATAAGTTCCGGCTTTTCTTGTTCCAGCGGGAAGAGCGAGAACGCGGCGAGTGTGCCGAGAAATTCGCGGCGCGAAGTTCCATCGTTCATGACGGTCCTTTGTACGACATGGAAAGAATGCTGCGGATGCTACGACGGCGCTGGGCAAACGTCAACGTGCCAACCCGCAAAGCAGAAGGGGAGCTGGCGTCACAAGCCGCGGAGGAGTTTGTAGAGTTCGTTGGCGGCATCGAAGTCGCCTTCGAGTTCGCGAGAGCCGAGTTTTTCGCGAAGGTCGTCGAGCCGGCGCGCGAAGAGGTCGAGGGCCGCGGAGAGAACTTCCTGATTGGTGAGGACGATATCGCGCCAAGTGCCATAGGAACTGCCGGCGAGGCGCAGCGAATCGCGCAGGCCGGGACCAGCCAGCGTAATGGGCAGGCCGTTTTCGTCGAGGCGGTCGTAGAGGAATCCAGCGAGAGCGACGGCCATGAGCTGTGGTAGATGCGAGGCAAGGCCGACGGCGTAATCATGCTGCGGCGCACCGAGCCAGAGCGGCCGCGCGCCAATTTTCTCCAGGATTTTCGCGAAAGCGGACACGCGCGGATTTTCTTGCGCGGCCGACGCGCCAATGAGTGCGTAAGTGTTGCCGCGGAAGAGGTCGGCGTCAGCGTGGGCGACGCCGGAGAGTTCGCGGCCGGCCATGGGATGGCCGCCCAAAAAGAGTGGGCCTCGCTCATTTGAAAAATGCTCTTCCGCGGATTCCGTGATGCGGACTTTGGTGCTGCACGCGTCGGTGACGAGCGCATGGGCGGGAGCATGGCGCGCGATTTCGGGAAGAAGATCGAGCGTCGCGGCGATGGGAAGAGCAATATAAATCAAGTCGGAGTTTTCGAGGGCTGGAGCGAGATCGCCAGAGAAAGATTGGTCGATAGCCGCCCGAAATTGCGCTTCGCGGACGACTTCGGGACGGTCCCAGCCAAAAACATGGATATTTGTCGTGTATTTGCGCAGAGCCAGCCCGAAGGAGCCGCCGATGAGGCCGGTGCCAAGGATAGTGACGCGGGAGATGAGATGGGCCGTCATCGGAAGTCAATAGTTTGCATCGTTCAGGCAACGCGGCGGCCGATGGCGGGGGCGATGATACGAAGCTCAGCCATCAACTGCGTAAAAGTGGACGGCTCAAGCGACTGCGCGCCGTCGGAGAGGGCGCGGTCGGGATCATTGTGAACTTCGATGAGCAAGCCGTCAGCCCCAGCAGCGACGGCGGCGCGAGCCATCGGCGGAACTTTGTCGCGGCGGCCAGTGCCGTGCGAAGGATCGGCAAGCATGGGCAGATGCGAAAGCTTTTTGATGACGGGGATCGCAGCGATATCGAGGGTGTTGCGCGTGTAGGTTTCGAACGTGCGGATGCCGCGCTCGCAAAGCACCACGTTGTAATTGCCGCCGGCAAGAATATATTCGGCGCTGAGCAGCAGCTCTTCCATGGTGGCGGAAAGGCCGCGTTTGAGGAGCACCGGTTTGCGGATTTCGCCGAGCGCTCGGAGCAGGTAGTAGTTCTGCATGTTGCGCGCGCCGACTTGGAACATGTCCACATATTGCATCATCATGGGGATTTGTGACGGGTCCATGACTTCGCTGACGGTGAAAAGATGGAATTTGTCCGCGGCTTCGCGCATGAGTTTGAGCCCCGGCTCACCCATGCCCTGAAAAGCGTACGGAGACGTACGCGGCTTGAAGGCACCCGCGCGCAGTATTTTTGCTCCAGCTTTCGCGACGCTCTCAGCGACACAAAGAATCTGTTCGCGGGATTCAACGGAGCAGGGACCGGCTGCCACTACGACTTCCGGGCCGCCAATTTTCACACCACGCCCAAGATCGACGATGGTTCCTTCGGGGCGAAACTGGCGGCTGGCCAGCTTGAAGGGCTGGGTGATGCGCATGACTTCGCGCACGCCTTCGAGCAACTCGAAGTCGCGATGATCGAAATCGCGGTGCACGCCGACGGCGCCCAGTACGGTATGCGACTCACCCGTCGAGCGGTGAACGTTGAAACCGCTGGCAACTAGACGGTCGATAACATGCTGGATTTGGGCCTCCGTTGCCCCTTCTTGCATCACAATGACCATAAGAGTGTCCTGTTTCCTTCCACTTTGCGTTCAATCTACCCGAATCTCTTTGGAAATCCGAAAATTGCCGAATAAACGCCCAAGGTCCAAACCCTTGCTAACTCAGACCGCGAAAACCGCTCATTTCTTCCCTTTCTTCTCACTGGCGCCATCGGGATGCATGGCGTCGCGTTCGGCCGCGCGCGCCTCGTCAATGATGCGCTCAAACAAACGGCGAATAGCGGCGTCGGCCAGCGGCCCGGAATTGTTGCTTTCCGCGTTGGCCAGCACTTCGATTTCACGCTCCGGCTGATACAGCGGGATGTTTGCCTCTTGCTTGAGCTTGCCGATTTCGAGCGCGCAGCGAGAGCGCTCGTTGAGAAGCTCAACGAGCTTCTTGTCGATTTCGTCGATGCGGCGGCGCCAATCGGCGAGATTCATGGCGCCACCTTCCCGAAAAAGCTCCCGGGACCTTCGGCGCGACGGGAAAGACCGTGGCGGGCGGCCTGCTTCAAGACGCGAACTTTTTCGGATAGAGCGGACGCGGCAGCATCGATGGCGCTCGCAGATGCGCCGGACTTGGTAGCCTTTTCGATTTCGGAGACGAGCGCGGAGCCGACTACAGCAGCATCGGCGAGGCCGCCGAGAACGGAAACGTGACCGGGGAGCGAAATGCCAAAACCCACAGCGAGAGGAAGCTGCGTGACCGCGCGGGCGCGACGCAAGAGCGCGGGAAGGTCGTCGGGGAGCGCGTCCTTCGCGCCGGTGACGCCGGTGCGGGAAATGAGATAGAGAAAACCCGAAGAGCAGGCGGCGATCTTCGCGAGGCGCTCGTTAGTGGATGTGGGTGCTCCAAGAAAAATCGTGCTGAGATGATGAGCGCCAAGAATACGGCGGTAGTCCGCCGATTCTTCCGGCGTGAGGTCGGTCGCCAGAACACCATCCGCGCCTGCGGCTTCAGCCGTCGAAGCAAATTTCTCAAGGCCCATTTGCAGGATGGGGTTGTAATAGCTGAACAGAACCAGCGGGACTTGCGAAGACAGGCGAATGCGGCTGACCAGATCGAGGACGCCGGCGAGAGTCGTTCCTGATTTCAAAGCGCGCTCGGAGGCGCGCTGAATCGTGGGGCCATCGGCGAGGGGATCACTGAAAGGCACGCCGAGCTCGATAACATCGGCGCCCGCCGCTGCGAGAGTGAGGACAAATTTCAGTGTAGCGTCACGCGACGGATCGCCTGCCGTGATGTAGGCGACGATGCCGAGTTCGCCGGCTTCGCGCAGGGCTTTAAACCGTTCGTAGATTCTCTTTTTCAAGAATAACCTTACGCAAGAAAGTTCGTGCGATTACAGGCAATCAATAGTGCCACGTGCACGTGCCAACGTCCTTCGCCTCTTCCCATCGACCGGCGTTCTTCACCAACAGATGGTACCCGCCCCACCCGCAAAGATTCCCGCAGAGATAGTTCTCGTAGGCAATCGCGTGAGTGTGATTGGCGTCAAATCCCACGGGCGAGAGATAAAAAGCCCCGTTCGCAATTTTCTCCGCAATATCCTTGTCGGTCGTGAAGGCAGGCTTGCGAGCGGATCCCAGGATACGAGTTTCACCGACCAGGTCGTATGGCGTCCTCATTGCAAACTTTTTCTTTAGCACCAGGGCCGTTTTCGCCCTTCGCTCGTAATCATTCGCCGCCTCACGGAATTCTTCGGGGACTTTCAAACAGTCCTCCAAAGAATGTGCCCCGCTCACGGATTCCACGTGCGTCACCATGTTGATTCGAATGGACGCGGCATGCGTTTCCTGACCTGCGCCGGCCAAAAGCATCGACAGCACCGCGTACCCTTCTGAATCGTCATAAACGCTTGCATTGGCCGGAATGTGATTCTGGATTCGTTCGTGCGCGCTGCATCCGCAAAGAAGCAGGCTCACTGTAAGAGCGCTGGAAAGGGCGATTTTCATGGAATCCTGTGTCTGAAAAATAGTACACCAACCGTTCCGCTTTCCCACGTGTCCACAGGGCGGATTAGAGGAGGCGCGAGTACGTGTCCATGTCCTTGTCGCCGCGGCCAGAGAGGTTGAGGATAACGAAGTCGTTTTTGCTCAATTTGGGGAGGCGCTCGACCAGGCCGGCAATCGCGTGGGCGGATTCCAGCGCGGGAATAATGCCTTCGGTGCGCGAGAGCAGACGAGCAGCGTCGAGTGCAGCTTGATCGGAAACAGCAAAGTATTCAACGCGGCGCTGGTCAGCAAGCCAGGCGTGCTCCGGGCCGATAGCAGGATAGTCGAGCCCCGCAGAAATCGAATGCGTGGTGGCGATTTGCCCGTCTTCATTTTGCAAAACGTACGTGTACGTTCCTTGCAGTACGCCTGGGCGCGCTCCCGTAAAGCCCTGATGCGCCGCCAGCCGCGCGGCGTGCTCGCCCAGCTGGCCCCCGCGGCCCCCAGCCTCGATGCCAATCATCTTGACGCTCGCGTCGCGCAAAAACTCATAGAACAGGCCAATGGAATTCGAGCCTCCGCCAACACAAGCGAAAAGATGGGTGGGTAGACGCTTTTCCGCGGCCAGGATTTGCTCGCGCGCCTCGCGGCCAATAACCGCCTGAAAATCCCGCACCATCAGCGGATAGGGATGCGCCCCGAGAACAGAACCGAGAAGATAATGCGTGCTGCGGACGTTGGTCACCCAATCGCGCATGGCTTCGTTGATGGCATCCTTGAGCGTGCGGCTGCCGGAGTCCACCCCCACGACTTGCGCGCCCAGCATGCGCATGCGGGCAACATTGAGCGCCTGCCGCGCCATGTCTTCGGTGCCCATGTAGACGACGCATTCCAGGCCAAGATGAGCCGCGACGGTAGCGGAAGCAACGCCGTGCTGCCCGGCCCCGGTTTCCGCAATGATCCGCGGCTTGCCCATCTTCACGGCGAGCAGTCCCTGGCCGATGGCATTATTAATTTTGTGCGCGCCGGTGTGCAGCAAATCTTCGCGCTTCAAATAAATCCGTGGCCCGCCCAGCTTTTCGGTGAGGCGCCACGCGAATTGCAGCGGCGTAGGCCGGCCGGCAAAGTTTTTCAGCAAATAATGGAATTGCCCCTGAAAAGAAACATCCGCCTTAGCAAGTTCGTAGGCCCGCTCCAGTTCGAAGAGTGGCACCATGAGCGTTTCCGGAACATAGCGTCCCCCGTAGGGGCCGAAGCGTCCCGGCGCTGTGGTTGTGGATTGAAGCAGCGTGCCCATGGTTTGTGTTCGTTCTCTTGAAGAGTTACTTTCTCTCCGCCCGTCGTACTTCCTGAATAAACTCGCGCAGCAGTCCGTGATCCTTTTTGCCGGGGCTGGTTTCCACTCCGCTGGCAACATCAATCCCATAAGGACGCACGATTCGAACCGCCGCCGCTACGTTTTCCACCTTCAAGCCGCCAGCCAAAATAATACGGCGGCTCGACGAAGCGCGGCGAGCAACGTCCCAATCGGTGGTGCGGCCCGTACCACCATATTGGTCGGTGTGCGCGGCGTCAAACAAAAAGGCAAAAGCCCGGGCGTATTTGTCGAGTGTGGTAAGCGGGAATTCAGGTTCGACGCGGAAGGCCTTGATGACCGGCACAACGGGGGCGATTTCAGCAACAGTTTCAGGGGACTCGTCGCCATGGAGCTGGACGGCGTCGAGTTCCAGAGAACCTCGCAGGGCGATCACGTCAGCAGGCAGCCGGTTGACGAAAATGCCCACGGCTTTGATTTTCTTCGGAAGCCGGGCCCGGATTTCCGCGGCTTGGTCTTCAGCAATGTGGCGAGGACTCTTTTCGTAGAAATTGAAGCCGAGGAGATTTGCTCCAGCCTCGATGGCCGCCTGGGCATCCGCTGCGCTGGTGATGCCGCAAATTTTTACGCGCACCATGGGCGTCTATTTCCCGTGAGCGGCGTCGCCCAAAAGTTCCGAAAGAACGGCTGCGGGATCGGAAGAGAGCATGAGGCGCGTGCCAACGAGAAACGCGTCAAATCCCGCGGCGCGAAGCTTGACCAACTCACCGTTTGTGCGGATGCCGGATTCACTGATCGCAATGCAGCTTTCGGGAATGTGGTCGACGAGTTCAAAGGAAGTTTCCGTACGCACCTCCAGCGTCTTTAGGTTACGATTGTTGACGCCGATGATGCACGCTTCCGCCGCGATCGCGCGATCCAACTCCTCACGCGTGTGAATTTCCACGAGCGGCTCCATGCCAAGTTCCCGGCCGAGGAGGATCAGCTCTTTTAACAGATCATCCCTTAGCGTGGCGACAATGAGGAGAAAACTGTCCGCGTCATTGGCCCGTGCCTCCCACACCTGCCATGGATCAAAGATAAAATCCTTGCGCAGGACGGGAAGCTGAATGCTTTTTCGCGCGTCGCGAAGGTTCTTGAGCGAGCCGCGGAAAAATTCCGGTTCGGTGAGAACCGAAAGGGCCGCGGCGCCGGCGGCCTCGAGCGATTGCGCAAGCGCGACAGGATCAAACGGCTCTCGAAGCACACCCCGGCTCGGCGACGCCGGCTTGAGTTCAGCCATAATGTTAATGCCGGGCCGCGTGAGGGCACCCGTGAAATCGCGGAGCGGAGTAGCAGCCTTAACGCCGTATTTCAACGCCGTCTCGGGAAGGACTTTCTTCCGGTGTTCGACCTCGGCCCGCCGCGATTCCAGGATGCGGTCGAGGACGGTTCCGGTATTGGCTTGAGCACACATTGGGGTAACTTTTGTATGCTAGAGAGAGACAGGAAGGGAGTCAAATCAGAAGAAGCAGAAAGGCGACATTGATCTCCGATTGTCGAAAGGCAGAGCAAGCCAAGCAGAAGCTCTTGGCTGCTGGAAGCTAGAGGGATTCATGAGCAAGATTGCGGGATATGTCGAGATCTACGGCGTATTGCTGAATGAAATCGCGGAGGAAGCGGACGCGATTGCGATGCGCTATTTCCGTTCGAATGGGCTGCAGGTCGACAGGAAAGGCGACGGCACAGCCGTGACGCAAGCGGACCGCGCCGTCGAGGAGATGGCGCGAAGCAAAGTGGCGAAGAGCGGGCTTGCGCTGGACGTGTTGGGCGAGGAAATGGGAGGAGCGAACCCGAAGGCCGCAAGCAATGGAGAGCGCGCGCGAATGATTATTGATCCAATCGACGGGACCGAAGAGTTTTCCCGCGGGATTCCCACGTTTGGGACATTGATGGCCATTGAGCAGGATGCCGACATCGTAGCCGCAATGATCAGCGCGCCGGGATTGCGTTCGCGTTGGTGGGCCTATCGAGGCGAAGGCGCCTACCGGGATGGGAAAAAGCTGCGCGTTTCCAAGGTGGACAAGCTCAGCAACGCGATGGTGTTCACCACCGGCACGGGCCCGAGCAAGAATGCCGCCGACCAGGCAAAAATTCGTGGGCTGCTGGACGCCTCGCGAAATAGCCGGTCGTTCGGCGGATTCTGGCAGCACATGCTCGTGGCAGAGGGAGCCATCGAGGCTGCCTTGGACTGGACCTCAAAACCTTGGGATCTTGCCCCTCTCGGAATCATCGTCGAAGAAGCTGGCGGGCGCTCCACGAACGCAAAAGGTGAACGAACCATTTACACCGGGCAATTGATCAGCACCAACGGAAGGATTCATGACGAGGTTTTGAAGCTCTTGCAGTGAGCAAAAAATGATCCGCACCAAGCGTATCTACGAAAAGGCTGATGCCAAAGATGGCTACCGCGTGCTGATCGATCGCTTGTGGCCAAGAGGAATGAAAAAGGAAGCCGCCAAGATTGATTTGTGGATGAAAGACGTAGCGCCCAGCGACGCGCTGCGCAAGTCCTTCCATCATGAGGCAATGAAGTGGCCCGACTTCGAAACGAAATACCGCGGTGAGTTAAAAAAGAAAACGGATCTGCTGGCGAAATTGCGAAAGAAAGAGAAGGAGCACAGGACGTTGACTCTTCTCTTTGGCACACGCGATCTGGAGCACAACCAGGCGGTCGTCCTGGCAGAAGCACTCAAGGCGAAGTAAGGGATCAGCTCGAGAGTTAGAATCCTTAGAAACAACTCTCCAATTTGGATGTTTCTTCCGCGGCTGGCAACACCTAGGCTCCATCGCATCTTGACTGCTGCCCCCGCGGAGGTTCTCCAATGGACATTCGAGCGCAAGCCCAAAAAGCCGAGCAATTCCGAAAACTGCATCACGGTCCGCGAATGTTGGTGCTCCCGAACGCGTGGGACGTGGTGAGCGCACGCATTCTGGAAGAATGTGGGCATCCCGCGATTGCCACCAGCAGCGCAGCTGTGGCCTTTTCTCGCGGCTATCCCGACGGCCAGCGAATCTCCCGTGACGAAATGCTCGATGTAGTGGGGCGGATTGCCCGCGCAGTGCGCGTTCCAGTAACCGCGGATCTGGAGTCAGGCTACTGCACAACGGTCAAAGACATGGCCGAAACCACGAAAGCTGCCATTGAGGCCGGAGCGATAGGAATGAACCTGGAAGACGTGACCGGAGACGAGGAAAGCTCACACGTCGAAACATCGCTTCAGGTAGAAAAAATTCGTGCCATCCGCGAGACAGCAAAATCGCTGGGCGTTCCTTTCGTGTTAAACGCGCGGACGGACATTTATCTGTTGCCAATCGGTCCGGAAGCCACGCGTTTCGAACGCACCGTGGAGCGGCTGTGCGCCTACCGCGATGCGGGCGCCGATTGCCTTTTCGCGCCGGGATTGCAAGATCGCGAAACGATCGTAACGCTGGTGAACGCGCTGGACGCTCCGCTCAACATCCTGGCGACGTCGGGATGTCCTTCGCTTGGAGAATTGGAAAGAATGGGCGTGGCCCGAGTGAGCGCTGGCTCGACCGTCATGCGCGCGGCGCTTGGACTTGTGCGGCGCATTGGAAAAGAAATGCTGGAGTCGCGGTCCTGCGAGTCGCTGTTCGCCGGCGCGATTCCCTGGTCGGACCTCAATGGCATGATGGCCCGTCAGCTATCCTAGGCACATGCCCGAAACATCTGCACAGCTTCGCGTTTTGAAAGAAGAAATTGTCTCCTGCCGGAAGTGCCCGCGCTTGGTGAACTATCGAGAAAAAGTCGCGCACGAAAAGCGCCGCGCGTATCGCGAATGGGAGTATTGGGGCAAACCCGTGCCGGGATTCGGGGACGCGCAGGCACAACTTTTGATTCTTGGGTTGGCCCCCGCAGCGCATGGGGCAAACCGCACGGGGCGGATGTTCACTGGCGATCGTTCCGGCGATTTTTTGTACGCTGCCCTGCACAAGGCAGGCTTCGCAAATCAAGCCATTTCCCTTCACCGCGACGACGGATTGCATCTCACTCAAGCCTACATCACCGCAACCTGCCGGTGCGCTCCGCCGGACAACAAGCCTCTGCCGAAAGAGATCGCGAATTGCCGCAGTTACTTTGAGCGCGAACTGGAAATTCTGAGGCCCAAAGCGATTTTGGCATTGGGAAGAATCGCTTGGGACGGCTACCTCGAAATCCTGAAGCAGCGCGGAGTACTTGCTTCGCGCGCGCTGTACAAATTCGCTCACGGAGCCGAAGCCGAAGTTGCTCTGGGAACACCGCGCCTATTTGGTGTCTATCACCCTAGCCAGCAAAATACCCAGACCGGCCGCGTCACCCCTGCAATGTACGCCACGGTCCTGCGCCGGATTCAGCGCTTCCTCGAAAAGTAGCGGCTCCCCTTTCAACTCAACCTGGATTTCGAAGTGGGGGTGCTCCTGATCGCGGGCACCACGCGCTGTCATCCCGACCCTCAGGACGCCGTCATCTGCGGCCTGAAGCGGAGGGATCTGTTTCTGAATTCGGAATCTAGGCTAACCCGAGGTGTCGGTAGGGCCTTACATCCCCGTGCCGGGAATTGCCGACAGTCCTTGAAGCCCCGTTCCAAAGGCAGCCAGACAGTCCTGCCAAGTGTATGTATTTTCAGCCACTTGCAACCATCGGCGAGGCCAATCCATTGGCCTGGCAGGTGCACTGGCCAGCTAGTGAAGCATCCCGTTGGAGGGGAACATGAACTGTCTGGGAGTCCGACCATTCGTCGTCAGCACATCAATCCTTGCCATCGTTCTGAGTGGCGCAATTGCATTGCGCGCGCAAGAACCCCCGAAAGAAACAACTTCGCAAGCGCCGGAGCAGCCGCGTCATCGCGCGGATGGCGAGCGGCATGGCTTGCCGCTGGAAACTTTCGCCGTGACCCCGGGAACCAAGTTCCTGGTGCGGCTGGAAGCCGAATTGGGCACCAAGAGCACACAAGAGAATTCCAAATTTAGAGTGAAAACGCTCGAGCCGCTCGAAGCGGGCAGCGGGATCTACTTGCCCTCGGGAGCCGAGATTGTGGGACACGTCAGCCGCGTCGAACCGGCGGGAGTGGCGGGACGAGCCAAGCTTTGGCTGACGTTTGACGAAATTCACACGAAGTTTGGCGATTTGCCAATCGTGGCAGAAGTCTCGAGTGTCCCCGGCGATCACAGCGTAAAACCGGTTCCGAACCAGGAGGGCCTCATCGCCGGTCGCAGTAGCACGCAGCAAGACGCCGCCGCAGCCGCAGCGGCGGGCGCGGCCATCGGCGCGGTGAAAGGCGTAAAAGATAAGGACAAGAAAGAAGCCGCAGAGGGCGCGGCCCTGGGCGCCATCACAGCGTATTTGATGGAATCCGGCCGCGGCCACGAATTGAATCTTCCCAAAGGCGCGAAGCTCGAACTCGAATTGGAGCGCGCGTTGTATTTAGTGAAAGAGTGAGTAGTCACATTTGAAAAGCAATCGAAGAGTTTGATTGTTTAGTCGAGTAAGGACGGCCGGCGCATCCTGTTGCGTCGGCCGTTTATTGTTTAGGATGCAACTCGTAGCCCTATACGAAATGCGCGGCTTGGCAACGTCGCGGGGGCTTGCTAGAGTCGAAGGGTTCAGCAAAACTACTCGAAGACCGATTCACCAAGAGAAAGCCCAAGAGAGGCTGAGACCCATGGGGGAAGAAACGCGTGCGGCTGTAAGGGCCGTCGAAACCCTGGAACGCAAGGACCGCGTGCTCATCGTCGAGGACGAGGACAACGCGCGGAAGGGGTACGAGCAACTGCTCCAGCGCTGGGGTTACGACGTCCTTGGAGTAGGCTCCGCGGAGGAAGTTCTTGCCAAATTCGCGGGATACCAACCGGACACGTTGATTGCCGACGTCGAATTGCCGGGAATGAATGGTCTGGACCTTCTCAAGCAGTTGGGTCCGGACCTCCACGGCGTCCCCGCCATTATCATCACCGGAAAAGGAAACGATGAGCGCGCAGTCGCCGCGATCGAAGCCGGGGCTTTCTGGTACATCGAAAAGCCGCTAAAAGGACCGGTCCTACGCGCGCTGCTCGACCGCGCTCTAAGCAAGGCCCGCGATTCCCGGCAACTCGCGGTGCTGCAGCGGCAACTAAGAGAGTCAGGCCGCCTTGGTGACTTGGTGGGCGGCACAAAACCGATGCAGGAAGTGATGCGCATTGTGGAAATGGCCGCGCCAAGTTCGGCATCCGTTCTAATCACCGGAGAGACCGGAGCAGGCAAAGAGATTGTGGCACGCACCATTCACCGCCTGTCGCCGCGCGCCGGCGGCCCGTTCGTAGCCATCAACTGCTCGGCCATCCCGGAATCCTTGATGGAGAGCGAAATCTTCGGGCATGAGCGCGGCGCATTCACCGGCGCGGCGGAGCGCCGCATCGGTTGCTTCGAATTGGCAGACGGCGGAACTCTCCTGCTGGACGAAATCGGCGAAATGCCCGCGCCCACGCAGGCGAAACTCTTGCGCGTCTTGGAAGACCGCAAAGTGAGGCGCTTGGGGAGCAAAACGGAAACGCCGGTGGACGTGCGCGTGGTAGCGGCGACCAACAAAGACCCTGAGCAAGCCGTAGGCAACGGGCAGTTGCGGCAGGACCTCTACTTCCGCTTGAACGTGTTTCACATCCATCTGCCGCCGCTGCGCGAACACAAAGACGACATCCCGCTTCTCGTCGAGTACATTTTGCGCGAAGTCAACGTAAAACACGGCAAGCATGTTCGCGGGATTGGCGCGGAAGTCCTGGACATTTTCATGGGGCACACCTGGCCCGGAAATATTCGCGAGCTGCGCAACGCTTTGGAGCGCGCGGCCATCATGTGCGAGAAAGACCTGATCACGCGCGCGTGTCTCCCGTCCGAATTCGGCAAGATGGCCGCAAAAGGCCCCAGCGATCTCTCGACCATCAAGTTTCCCGTGGGCACCACCGTGGATGCCATGGAACGGGAACTCATCCTGCAAACTCTCAGTGCCACGGGAAACAACAAGACGCGCGCTGCCGAACTGCTGGGGATCAGCTTGAAGACGCTCCACAACAAGCTCAAGGAATACGGCGGCGATCGCGCTGAAACGGAATAGGGACGCGGAATGCAGCTACGGCTGCGAACAAAATTTACCTTGGTGATGACCAGCCTCGTGCTGCTTGTGGTCGCGGTTTTGTCCGTCGTTTTTGCCGCGCAGCTCCTGGACCAGTTGATTCAGGAAGCCGACAAACGCGCCAGCGACCTTGCGGAGCAAGTCTTTCTCCAGGCCAAACACGCGCTGACCGAAGCGGCGCAGCAAGGCTTGCGGCCAGCTTCAGACGCTCCCGAGGAAATCCATGACTACGTTAGGCATGCATTCGAAATCAGCGAAGGCTTGCGAACACAGCTGCGAGCCGCCAAGGAAAACCCGCTGATCTATGAAGTTTCCATCACCGACAGCGACGGTTTGGTCCTGGCCTCCACCGACGAGAATCTGCCAGGAACATTTTTGCCGCGAAGAACGCCTCTCGTCTCCCAGCTTGTGGGCAGAAATCTCCTCCACCAGATGAAAGTACTTTTTGGCCCTTCGAAAGTCTTCGAGCTTGACTATCCCTTCAGCAATCTAAAGGAGCCGTTCGGAGAAGTGCGCATCGCCGTAGCTTCCGGGCTTCTCCTTAAGGAGATTCAGGCCGGCCTTCGCACCGGCGGAACCATTGTGTTCGTGGCGCTCGTCATTTCCGCATTGCTCGCCGCCATCGTGAGCGGCATTACCCTGGCTCCCCTGCGCGACATCGCCGCTCAGCTCGACCGCATCTCCGCCGGCCAATTCGACGCGTCTGCTCCTGAAGTAAAAACGCTGGAGGGCAGCGGCGACGAGCTCGGCTTGGTAAGCCGCAAAATCTCTCAAGTCGGACAGCAACTGCGCGGAGTACACGAAATTTTCAGCACCATGCGCGAGAACATGAACTCCGTCATGGCCGGACTCGAAGACGGCTTGCTCCTCTTCACCCGCGATGCGCGCGCCGTGATGGTGAGTCCCGCTGCAGAAAAATTCCTCGGCGCACCCTCGGGAGAATTTCTGGGCCGCCGCGTCACAGACATTTTTCCGCCGGGCCATCCGCTGCACAACGCCCTGCACATTGAAGGCGACGAACTGAGCGAAATCACCGCCGAAGTCAACTTGGAAACCAACGACGGCCCGAAGCGCGTCAACGTCAGCGTGCAAGCCATTCAGGAAGCCGGCGAGCGCATCGGCGCGCTGGTTACGCTCCGTGATCTCGATTCGCTTGAGAGCATTGACACCCAGCTCCAGGTCAGCGAACGACTCGCCGCGCTCGGCCGCATCACCGCGGGTGTGGCGCATGAAGTAAAAAACCCGCTGAATTCCATGCGCCTGTGGCTCGAAAATCTCAAGGAATCCTTGTCACCCGAAAACGACGGCGCTTCGCAACAAGCCGTGCAAGTCCTCGACAAAGAAATCGACCGCCTCGACCAAGTCGTGAAGCGCTTTCTCGATTTTACCCGCCCCATGGATGTGCGCTTGGAAGCCACGCAACTCGCCGACCTGCTAAAAGAAGTCTTAGAAATCGCCAAGCCTCAATTGCAAAAGTCCAACATCCAGCTCGCTCAATTGCTGCCGATTGACGTTCCCGAAGTCTATGTTGATCGCGCCTTGCTCAAGCAGGCCGTGCTCAACCTAGTTCTCAATGCCGCCGAAGCCATGCCCAACGGCGGACAATTGCGCTTGGTTCTGAGCCGCCGCGGGGAAATGGCGGAAATCACCGTGGGCGACACCGGCAAAGGCATCCCGCCGGAAAATCAGCAAAAAATTTTTCAGTTGTTCTTCACAACCAGGCCGGGGGGTAGCGGAATCGGACTGGCCAGCACGTTTCGAATTGTGCAGCTTCACAACGGTTCGATAGACTTTACTTCGGAGGTTGGCCGGGGAACCACGTTTCGAATCGAATTGCCACTCGCGGCCTGACAATAATGGAAAACCCAGCTCACTTCCGCCCTCGATCCAGGCACTCGCTCCTCCGTCGAAGCGCGCCACTGCTTGTGTCTCTAACTTTTTCTTCACTCGCTTTTTTTCTGGGCGGCTGCATCTTCCGGAGAAAGCCGGCCATTCCCTGGGCAACAGCAACACAAGTGCGCCCGACGCTCCAGGCGCATACCGCATCAGACGACGTTGACTTGCAAGCTCCGCAAATTACCCTCGACCTGGCGCGCCTCGCGGCCCTGTTGGCTCCCGTGCGCAGCGCACCTCCCCGGCCCCGCACGAACCTGTCGACTTCGCCGGCGGCTTCCACTCCCATAGCCGACGCTGAAAAACCGGAAGCTCCCAGCATCGCGCCGCAACTCACACAGCAAGAATCCGCCGCCGCGCAGCAGGAAACCAATCAGAGCCTCGACATCGCGGAGAAAAATCTCGCTTCCACGCGCGGCAAGCGCTTGTCCGCTTCGCAAACCGACCTCGTCTCCAAAATCAGGGGTTTCCTAAAGGACGCTCGCGAAGCCGCGCAGGCCGGCGACTGGGCCCGCGCGCGCAATTTTGCCAAGAAAGCGCAAGTCCTTTCCGAAGAACTCGTCCACTCGGCGTAGCATCCCGCCCCCGCGATGGCGACATCCTCGCTCTTCCTAGAATTAAAATGGCGCCGGGCTTCCGCGCGGCCTCTGTTCTTCTCGCGGGGCGTCTGGTCGATTCAGGATGCGGGAAAATAGTTCGGATTTGGCCGCCAAACGAGTGCTCCAAAGAAATGAGAGAGAGAAGCCGGGCTAAAGTCCGGCCTCTACAGGAGTTGGCAAGATGCACGCATGAAGCATGCTGCGACTTGCGCTAAGATGGCCGCATGAAGAAATGTGACGTGGCCATCGCCGGCGGCGGAGTGATTGGCGGCTCCATCGCATTCGAACTGGCGCGCGCCGGCTTGCGGGTTTCCGTGTTTGATCGCCAAAAACCGGGCCAGGAAGCTTCGTGGGCCAGTGCGGGAATCATTTCGCCTGCGCCGGAAAATCCCAGGATGATCGCCACCGTGGAACTGGCAAAACGCAGCGCGGCGCTGTATCCGGAATTTGTTGCGCTGGTGGAGGAAATTTCCGGGCAAAGCACGGGCTTCCGTCGCAAGGGAACGCTGGAGGCGCTCTTTTCCCACACGAAGGTCGAGCTCAGCACGATCATCGCGCTACATCATGGTCTGGGGCTGAAGGCGGAGCCGCTGCGCGCCGAAGATGCCCGCGAAGTCGAACCAGCTCTTAGCGACGAAGTAGAAGCCGCCGTGCTTCGGCCTGACGAAGCGTCGATTGACAACCGCGCCCTGACGTCTGCAGTACTGGAGGCCGCTCAGCGCAGCGGCGCTGAAATCTTTCCGGGGAGCGGCGTGAAAGCCATCTGGCGCGAAGGCGCACGCTGCCGCGGACTGGCTCTGCAGAACGAAAAAGTGGAAGCCAAGTGGACGATCATCGCCGCAGGCTGCTTCTCAGGAATGATTGAAGGAATTTCCGCGTATGCGCCGGTGCGGCCCGCTAAGGGGCAGATGGCCGCATTGCGCGCCGACGAACTGAAAATGGAACGCGTGCTCTGGTCGGAGAAAGTCTATCTGGTGCCCCGGAATGACGGACGGATTCTCGCCGGCGCCACCGTCGAGTACGTCGGTTTTGACAAACGCGTCACCGCGGGCGGCATCGAGAAAATTCTTGCCGCGGCCATCGAGCTGGCTCCTGGCCTCAAGGACGCGCGCATCGAGGAAACCTGGGCGGGCTTGCGGCCCGATTCCGCCGATCATCTTCCGATTCTCGGGCCAACCGATTTGGAAGGCTTGCTGATGGCCACCGGACATTTTCGCAGCGGCATTCTGCTCACGCCCATCACCGCGCGTCTCATCCGCGAATGGGTCACGGAGCTAAAAGTCAGCCTCGACTGGGATCGCTTCAGCCCACTGCGCTTTTACGCCTTGACTGTCGACAATCAATATTGTAGATAGTCATGGTATGGGCAAACCAAGCGACCTAGTGCAAGGAACTCTCGATCTTTTGATTCTTAAAACAATCTCGCTCGAACCGAAGCACGGTTGGGCTATCGCCAAGCGCATTCAACAGATCTCCAACGAAGTCCTTCAAGTCCAACAAGGCTCGCTCTACCCGGCTCTGCACCGCCTCGAACAGAGGGCCTGGATCAAAGCCAAATGGGCGGAAACCGACACCGGAAGGCAAGCCAAGTTCTATTCGTTGACCGCCACGGGACGCGCCCAGTTGGAGAAGGAGGCGGCCAACTGGAGCCGACTGTCCGGCGCGATCAATCTGGTCGTTGAATCGACCTAGGAGTCAAACGCCAATGCAATGGCCTCGACAATTGTGGATGCGCCTCCAAGCGCTCTTCCACCGCGATCGCTTCGCGCAGAAACTAAGCGATGAGATTCGCTTTCACCTCGACGAGCAAATGGAAGAAAACATTGCCGCCGGGATGAGCCCCGGCGAGGCCCGCCACGCCGCCGAGCGCCTTTTCGGCAACTCCACATTGGTCAACGAAGAAACACGTGCGACATGGGGATGGACGTGGCTGGAAGAAATCACACAAGACCTGCGCTACGGCTTGCGGTTGCTGCGCAAATCGCCGGGGTTCACTGCGGTTGCGGTACTGACCCTCGCGCTCGGCATCGGGGCGAACACCGCCATCTTCAGCGTGGTCAATGCAGTGCTATTGAAGTCTTTGCCTTTCAAAGACCCCGAGCAGTTGGTGATGGTTTGGAATCGAGCGGCGGCCGCGGCTGGCGGCGACCGCACACCCCTGGCTGTTGCCGACTTGCTGGATTGGCGTGCTCAGAACCGCTCCTTCGCTGACATTGCGGCGTTTCATGGGGACAGCTTCAACTACGCCGGCGGCGACTTGCCCGAACAGCT